>CAZMSZ010000276.1:7443-10342 GCA_964569055.1 uncultured Planctomycetota bacterium
GCACGGGCACGGGCACGAGGGTCGATGCGACCAGCCTCGTGCCCGGTCCCCCGCCGACACCCAGCAGCCTTCGATCAGGCGCCCCATCAGGTAGGCTCGACGCGCGCCTGGCGGTCCGGCGCCAAAAGGGGGGGTCATGCGCGACGTCAAGGCCGTGCTCGACCGCGTCGACGCGCTGCGTGCGCGGCTCGACGCGCACCGGCCGCTCACGCCCGACGTCGAGGAGCGCCTCGAGGGCTGGCTCACCCCGCGCTTCTTGCACTGCTCGGCGGCGCTGGGGCACAAGGAGGCGCTGACCGCCACGCAGGTCGCCGCCTTCCTCGAGCGCGAGATCGTCACGGGGGGTCACCCCCTCGACCGCTACCTGGCGCTGCGGCGGCACCAGGCCGCGCTGAGCGCGGCGCGCGCCCGGGCGCGCGAGGGCGGGCAGATCGACGTCGACTTCGTGCGGCGGCTGCACGTGCTCCTCAACGAGGGCGGGCGCGACGCGGCCAGGACGCGGCCCGGCCTGTGGAAGGAGACGCCCAGCCGGGCCACGCGCCGGCGAGGGCACGTGTTCCGGCACGTCGCGCCCTCCAAGGTCGACGAGTGCATGACGCGCCTCGAGCAGGAGCTCGGCGCTCGGCTCGCGGAGCACCACCCGCTCGAGGCGGTGGCCTGGCTCTACTTCCACCTCCACATGATCCAGCCGTTCGAGAAGGCGAGCGGGAAGGTGGCTCGCCTGGCGGCGACCACGGTGCTGCTGCACCGCGGCTACGTGCCGCTGATCATCGCGCCCGACCAGCTCCCCGCGTTCCTCGACGCCCTGCGAGCGGTGGACGCGTCGGTCACCAAGGACAAGTATCAGCCGCTCTCGCCCGCGTTCGACCTGACGCCGCTGATCGAGCTGTTCGCGGGGTGCGTCGCCAGCACCGCCGAGCGCCTGCTCGACCTGGTCGAAGGGCGGACCGTGACGGTCGAGGGCTTCTCCGACGTGGCGCTCGCCTCGCAGCAGGGGCTGGCCGACGAGCTGCGCCGCCGCCCCGACACCTCGTGGCGGTTCCGCGCCACGTTCGAGGTGCGCGACCTCCACGCCCGGGTGGTCGCGGTGCTGGAGCAGCTCACGGTCGAGGGGCCGCTGTTCACGGTGGCGCTGGCGCGGCAGGAGGTCGTGCCGAGCCACGCCGTGGCGCGCTCGCTGGTGGGCGCGCTCCCCACGGCCGAGGCGGGGCTGATCGGGCAGTCCGAGGTCACGGTCATCCCGCAGCCGACCACGCGCGGGATCAAGTTCCCGGCGCCCACCACGCTCACGATCGGCGTGCTCGCCACCGCCTACGGCATGCAGCTCCTGGCCTCGTCGAGCGACCTGCCCGAGCCGCAGCGGCACCTCGGCCCGAGCCGCTCGCCCGAGTGGCCCACGAGCACGCTGGAGACGATCCTGGCCCGCACCGTCGACGAGCAGCGCAAGCGGTTCGAGGGCGGGATCGACCGGCACAACGCCTCGCCCACCGCCAAGTTCCGCCTGCTCAAGCAGCGCGTGGGCCCGGGCGGCGAGGTCGGCGACGCGCTGGTCGTGGTCGACCGCGGGCGCGCCGAGGCGCCGGCCCCCGCCTCGCTGCGCGCGCAGCTCGAGGGCGGCAAGTCGCTCGAGGGCGTGAAGCCGGTGGAGCCGCCGCTCTCGTTCTGAGCGCGTCGCGGCCGGCCTCTCGAGCTTGACCCGACCTCAGCCCCAGGCAAGATGCCGCCTCTGGGGCCGGACGCGCGCGGCGCGCCCTCGCGCCCCGTCCCCCTGGCCACGACCCGAGGAGCCGATCGTGAGCGCGCAGCCCGCCGTCACCATGCTGACCGAGGAGGAGGAGGCGTTCCGCGCCGCGATCCGCGAGTTCGCCGAGACCACGATCAAGCCGCGGGTCACCGCCATGGACCAGGCGGCCAAGATGGACCGCGAGGTGATCGACGCCTGCTTCGAGATGGGCCTGATGGGGATCGAGGTCCCCGAGGCCTACGGCGGGCAGGGCGGCAGCTTCTTCCAGGCGGTGCTCGCGGTCGAGGAGCTGGCGCGGGTCGACCCGGCGGTGGCCGTGATGGTCGACGTGCAGACCACGCTGTTCGAGAACATGGTCATGCGCTGGGGCAGCGACGGGCTCAAGGAGTGGGTCCTGCCGCGCGTGACCAAGGACACGGTCGCGGCCTACTGCCTCTCGGAGGCGGGCTCGGGGAGCGACGCCTTCGCGCTCGCCTGCGAGGCGCGCCCCGACGGCGACGAGTTCGTGCTGAGCGGGCACAAGCTGTGGATCACCAACGCCGGCGAGGCGGGGGTGTTCGCGGTGTTCGCCACGGTCGACAAGGAGAAGCGCCACAAGGGGATCACCTGCTTCATGGTCGAGCGGGACCAGCCCGGCTTCTCGGTGAGCAAGAAGGAGGACAAGCTCGGGATCCGGGCCTCCTCCACCTGCGAGATCCTGCTGGACGGCGTGCGCGTGCCCAAGAGCCGCGTGCTGGGCGAGGTCGGCCAGGGCTACAAGGTGGCGATCGAGACGCTCAACGAGGGGCGGATCGGGATCGGGGCCCAGATGGTCGGGCTGGCGGCGGGCGCGTTCGAGCACGCGCTGGCCTACACGCAGGAGCGCAAGCAGTTCGGCAAGGCGCTGGCCGAGAACCAGGGCGTGCAGTTCCAGCTGGCCGAGATGGCGACCGACATCCACGCCGCGCGCCTGCTGGTCTACGACGCCGCCCGCCGGCGCGACGCGGGCCAGCCGTTCCTGACCGAGGCCTGTTACGCCAAGCTGTTCGCCTCGCGCGTGGCCGAGCGCGTCGCCTCGCAGGCCGTGAACCTGTTCGGCGGGAACGGCTTCACCCACGAGTACCCGATCGAGAAGTACTACCGCGACGCCAAGATCGGGCAGATCTACGAGGGCAC
>CAZMSZ010000277.1:0-1346 GCA_964569055.1 uncultured Planctomycetota bacterium
ACCCGCAGCGCGATCCAGTCGGTCGCGCGGTGCGGACCATTGAGCCGCACGCGCACCTCGTGCGTGGCGAGGCCTTTCAGCTCGATCGGCAGCCGGAACGTGCCCGGCTCGCTCCGCAGCTCCTCCCCGCCTGTCGCGCCGACCCGCACCTCTACCTTGTCGAACGTCCCGTCCGCCTCGAGCTCGAGCACGAGGTCGGTGTGCACCACCGCCACCTCGACCGCGGGCGCGATCTCGCGCGCGCCGTCGTAGCGCCCGACGAGCGTCAGCGTCGGGCGGCGCGCTGTCGCGCGCTCGCTCTGCTCCTCCTTGGTCACGGACCGAAGCAGCACCGAGCCCGCGTAGAGCGCGGCGCCGATCAGCAGGAGCGCGGCCGGCGAGAGGGCGTACAGCAGCTTGCGCCGCCGCAGCCAGCGCGCGCTCGCGATCGACTCGGCCGTGACCGGCTCGCCGCGCGCGAGGCGGCCGAGGTCGTCGGCCAGCGCGGCCGCGGTCGGGTAGCGGAAGGCCGGGTCGCGGGCCAGCGCCTTGAGCACCACCCGGTCGGCGTCGCCCGTCAGCTCGGGCGCGTGCTTGGAGGGCGGCTCGGGCTCGTCGGTGAGGACCTGCTTGAGGATCGAGTGGGCGCTGTCGCCCACGAACGGCGGCCTCCCGGTCAGGACGTGGTACAGCAGCGCCCCCATGCCGTACACGTCGCTGCGGGCGTCGATCCGCTTGGTCTCGCCGGCCGCCTGCTCGGGCGCCATGTAGGCCGGCGTGCCGAGCGTGGTCCCCGTCGCGGTCAGGCCCTGCTCGCCGGCGACCTTGGCCAGGCCGAAGTCGGTGAGCTTGGGGGTGCCCTCGTCGTCGAACAGCACGTTGGCCGGCTTGATGTCGCGGTGGAGCACCCCGCGCGCGTGGCAGTGGGCCAGCCCGCGCGCGAGCTGCTCGACCAGCGCCGCGCCCTCGGCCAGCGGCATGCGGCCGTCGCGCTTGAGCCGGTCCTTGAGGTCGCCGCCGCGCGCGAGGTCCATGACGAGGTACAGGTGGCCCCAGGCCTCGCCCGCCGCGTGCACCCGGATCACGTTGGGGTGGCGGTCGACGGCGGCCTGCGCCTGCCCCTCGCGCTCGAAGCGCGCGAGCATGGTCGCACCGGCCTCGAGGGCGAGCGCCTTGACCGCGACCTCCGCCCCGGCCTCGTTGCGCGCCAGGTAGACCACGCCCATCCCGCCCTGGCCGAGCTTGGTCATCAGGGTCAGCTCGCCCAGGCGCGCCCCCGGCTCCCAGCCTTGGCCCTCGCCGCTGAGGGACAGGATCCGCGCGGGCTCGACCGCGCCGTACGCGGTGCTCGCGCCGCCGAACGAGCT
>CAZMSZ010000277.1:1446-5470 GCA_964569055.1 uncultured Planctomycetota bacterium
GCCCGCGCGCTCGCCCGACTCCTCGAGGTCGGGGATCCGAATGAACCCCGAGCTGCGCGCGTAGATCGGACGCAGCGCGCGCACCTGCTCGGGGGACAGGTAGCCCGCCTGCGCGAGCACCGCCAACAGCCCGGGCGAGCGCCCGCTCGCGGCGAGGGCGCGCTCGCGCGCGCGCGCCTCCTCGAGCCGCGCTGGGGTCAGGTAGCCGCGCGCCAGCGCCGCCTGGAGCACGGCGGCCTCGGCGACCTCCCGGCTCACCGGGCGCGCTCCAGCTCGGCGGGGCGGACCATCTGCACGTGCGGGATCCCGTCCTCGTCGTAGGGCGCCCCCTCGCGGACGAACCCCTGCTCCTCGTAGAAGCGCTGCAGGTGGGCCTGGGCGCTGATCCGGATCGGGGCCGGCCCGAAGCGCGCGGCGCACTCCTCGATCGCGCGCGCGACCAGCGCCCGCCCGAGGCCGCGTCCACGCACGGCGGGGGCGGTGACGATCCGCCCCACGCTCGCCTCGGCGTAGCGCGCGCCGGGCGCGAACAGGCGCGCGTAAGCGAGGAGCGCCGCCGGCTCGGCGTCGGCCGCGCCCCAGCCCAGGAGGTGGTTGGCCGCGGGGTCGTGCCCGTCGAGGTCCTGGTAGGCGCAGGTCTGCTCCACCACGAACACCTGCGCGCGCAGGGCGAGCAGCGCGTACAGCTCACGCAGCGTGAGCTCGTCGAACCGGGCGCACTGCCAGCGGAGCGGCTGCATCGGCCCACAATGATAAGGCCCCTCGAGGCGCGCTGCCGGGCAGCCGGGGCGGCGCCGCCCACCACGAGCCACGCCCTTGTCAACGCGGGCCGGGGCGGGAAGAGTGACGTCATGGCGGACCGCGATCGCCGCGAGATCCAGCGCCGGGGAGCGGGAGGCGACCTCGAGCTCGAGGCGCGCCTGCTGCGGGCGCAGGTGCGGTCGGGAGCGGTCACCCCCGCGCGCCTGGCGTTGGCCGCGAGCGTGGGCGACCTCGCCGCCCGCAGTCTGGCGCCCGACGCTCCGGACCTCGGGCTGACGGGGCTCCCGTCCGGAGCGCGGCAGATCCCCGAGGCGGAGGCCCTCTCCTGGTCGTCTCCCGCCGGGGACCCCTTCGTGGACCTCGTCCGCTCGATCGGGCGGGAGGCCTGCGTGCGGGTGGCGCTGGCGGCGGTCCGCGCGACCTGGCCCTGCTGGGAGGCGGAGTTCCACCCGAGCATCGCCGGGCCCGAGCGCGGTGAGCTCCGCTGGGGCGAGTGGGTGCTGCGAGCCACACGTGAGTGGCTGTTCCATCCCAACGCGAGGAGCGTCGGAATGGTGCGCGCGCTCTGGGACGACCACCCGGAGCGGGTCCCTCGGTCCACGAGCGAGCGGGACGCGCTCGCGGCTCGCGCTCGCATGGTGACGCGGGGCGCGCTCGACCTGACGGCCGCCAGCTACGTCGTGATCTCGACACCCCTCGCGCTGCTCCTCCAGAACGCCGACATCGACCTCTGGCCGCACGGTCCCGCGGCCCTCCCGGGGCTGCGCGGCGCGCTCCGCTGCGCGACGGCCTGCGCGGGGCGGACGCCGCTGCAGACGGCCTTGCGCCAGGAGGTCGCCCCCTGGGCGCTCGCCCTGCGCGACCCGATCCGAGAGCGGCTCGAGGCGGACGTCTCGGGCGCGGGGGGGATCTGCGACGACGCGCTGCGGGCGCGAGGCGAGGAGCGCTTCGCCGCGCGCGACTACCCCCGCGCGGCGGAGGCCTTCACCGCAGCGTGCGCCCGGGCGCCCCACGACGCCGAGCTGCGGCTGCGCCTCGCCGCCGCCCGACGCCACGCGGGCGACCCCCGCCGCGCGCTGGGCGACTACCAGCGCGCGCTGGAGCTCCAGCCCGGGTCCGCCGCGGCCCGCGTGGGCCTCGGCCTGACCCGGCTGGAGCTGGCCGACTTCGTCGGCGCGGCGGCGGACCTCGCGCAGGCGCTCGAGCTCCTGGCGCCCGACGACCGGCGGCGAGCGCGCGTCCGCGCCGCGCTGGACCAGGCCCGCCAGCGGGCGGGCGACACCGTGCTGCGCTGGCGCCGGGTCACCGACACGCCGCCGCGCGGCTGACGAGCTGGAGCCGGTGCGCGCGGGCGCGCCCGCGCCGCCGCCGCTGGCGCTTGCCGGGGCCGCGCGCGCGGCGTATCAAGCCGGCCCGGAGGTGATGCATGCCGCTCCCCGAGCGCCTCGACGTCGCGGTCGTGATCACCGGCGCCAGCCGCGGGCTGGGCGCCGGCCTGGCCGAGGCCATGGCGGCCCGCGGCGTGCGCCTGGCGCTGTGCGCGCGCACGGCGCCCGCGCTCCCGCCGGGCGGGGACGGGCTGACGGCCGCCGTCGACGTGCGCGACGCCGAGGCGGTGGAGCGGTTCGCAAGGGCCGCCGTCGCGCGGCTGGGGCGGATCGACCTGTGGATCAACAACGCCGGGGTGCTCGAGCCGATCGTCGCGGTGCGCGACCTCTCGGCCGAGGCCTTGAGCGAGCACCTCGCGGTCAACGTGATCGGCGCGCTCAACGGGACGCGCGCCTTCGTGCGCCACCTGCGCCGCCGCGGAGGGGAGGGCGTGCTCGTGAACGTCAGCTCGGGCGCCGCGAGCCGCGCCTACGCGGGGTGGGGCGCGTACTGCGCGGGGAAGGCCGCGCTGGAGCGGCTGACCGAGGTGGTGGCGCTCGAGGAGGAGGCGCACGGGCTGCGGGCGTACGCGGTCTCTCCTGGGGTGATCGACACCGCCATGCAGGCCACGATCCGCGCGCAGGACCGCGCGGTGTTCCCGGCCCTCGACAAGTTCCTGGAGCTGAAGCGGAGCGAGGCCTTCAGCACGCCGGCCCACGTCGCGCGCGAGCTGCTGGCGCTGGCGTTCGACCCCGCGGCCCGCCCGCGCGAGGTGGCGGTGCGGCTCGCGCCCGGCAAGTGAGCCGCGCCGCCGCTGTTCGCCGCCGGCGCGCGCGGCTACGCTCGTCGCGATGACCGCTCCCTCGCCGCCCCGCCAGGGCACCGGCTACGTCAACGCCGGCACGCCCAACCTGACCGTGGTGTTCGAGGACGCCCCCTGGTGGCTCCAGATCACCCGCCCCGACGGCGAGGGCTACCTCGACTTCCTGCCGCTCGACCGAAAGCCCGTCACCGCCGCCGACGTGGCCCGCTTCGTGCCCGGCCACCGCAACCTCACCTGGCGCGAGCTCCGCGCCCCCCCAGGCATGCCGGCCGCCTGCGAGGCGAGCGCGGACCGCTACGTCGTCCACCTCAACGCCCAGCGTGGCGCCCCACTCGGACCCGAAGAGCTCCAGGCGGCGTTCGCCGCGTTCATGACCCAGTCGGGCGGCCGCCGCTTGGCGTAGCGCCGCGGCGCTCCGCGTCGATCACCTCGAGGGCTCGCTCGCCTGGTCCTCGGCCGGGAAGCCCAGCACCCGACGCCGCGTGAGAGCCGTCGAAGGGGGGCGCGGGGAGCGAACGCGGCTGCTAACCTCGGGGCGCTCCGGGAGAGGAGGACTCCATGCCCAGCCCAGCTCGGGGGCCGAGCGCCCTCGCGATCGCGGCCGGCGCGGGCGGCGCCGCGCTGCTGCTGACGCTCGCCGTGGGGAGCGCGCTGACGGGCGACGGCGCGGCCGAGCCCACGCCGATCGCGACGACGGCGCCCGCGCCGAGCGCGCCGGCGGGAGGGGCGGCGCCCGAGGTGGTGCCCGGGAAGGACGGCGCGACCGGGGCGGCGGCCTTCGCGCTGCGGACGGCCGAGCAGCTCGCCGCGGCCGAGCAGGAGGGCGCCGCGGTGGCGGTGCTCGACGAGTGGATCGCCGCGGAGGGCTCGACCCCCGCGGTGGCCGCCGCGCGCGACCGCCTGCTGGCCACCTCGCGCGACCTGCTCACCGCGGGCGAGCGCGAGGTGCGCGCGCTGATCGCCCAGGGGCGGAAGGACGAGGCGCGGCGCCGGGTGGCCGCCTTGCGCGCGCGCCTGCCGCGCCAGCTCGGGCCGCTGTTGACGCTCCTCGACCAGGAGGTGGAGGCGCCC
>CAZMSZ010000277.1:5570-10319 GCA_964569055.1 uncultured Planctomycetota bacterium
GCCAACGACCCCTCGCCCGACGCCCACTACCAGCTCGGGCAATGGGCGCTCGCGCGCGGGCTCACGCCGGAGGCCCGGGGCTGCTTCGAGCGCGCCGTGGCGCTCGACGCCTTCCACGAGGGCGCGCGGCTCGCCCTCGGGCACAAGCAGCACGAGGGGCGCTGGTACTCCGAGGAGGAGTACAACCGCGACGTGCTCGGGCTGGTGCAGGGGCCCGACGGGAAGTGGACCAAGCCGGCGGGCGGCGGTCCGACCGTGACGGAGCGCCCCAAGCCGACCGCCGGCGGGAGTGAGGGCAGCGAGGCGGGCAACCTGCCGCCGCCGCCCCCGCCCGCGCCCTACGCCGAGGACAAGGGCTGGTACCAGGACAACGAGGCGGTCTGCGCCTGGGCCGACGCGCCGATCTACGAGTCGAAGTACTACAAGATCCGCACCAACGCGAAGCCGGAGTACGCCAAGCGCTACGGCAAGATGATGGACCAGTACTTCCGGCGGTTCGTGAAGGTCTTCAAGGACTTCCTGCCGAGCGGGCGCTATGCCAAGTCCGAGCTGTGGATCCACGCCAGCCGCGAGGAGTTCATGGCCGAGAACCCCCAGCTCGGCCCGACGGTGGGCGGCTTCTACCAGCCCTCGACCAAGCGCGTGGTCTGCTACCACGGCCTGTTCGGCCAGCAGGGGACCACGCGCGACGTGCTCGCGCACGAGGGCACGCACCAGTTCGAGGACCTCGTCCTGCGCGGCAACTTCTGGAACGCGCCGATCTGGATCATCGAGGGGCTGGCGGTGCTGTTCGAGTCGGCCTACTTCGACGGGGACGAGGTGCAGATCGGGCTGGTGCCGCGCGAGCGGCTCTACTCGCTCAAGCGCGGGCTCGCGGCCGGCAACCTGATCCCGCTCCGCACGCTGATCCGCACCCCGCAGCAGAGCTTCACCGGCTACCACTACGCGCACGCCTGGGGCCTGATCTACATGGTGCTCTACTACGGCGAGAAGCCGGCGGTCCGCAAGCGCTGCCAGCAGTGGTTCAGCGCCCTGTTCGCGGACGCGCTCGACCGCCGGGTGACCCCCGAGCACGTCGAGCAGAAGCTCGGCGGCCCGCAGCAGATCCGCGAGCTCGAGGAGCAGTGGCACGAGTGGATCGCGCAGCTCCCCTACGACTACGACCCCAAGGGAGCGAACGACGACTGAGCTGGTCCATGGTGGGCACGGTCCGCACACCTGGCCGCCCGCGCGATGCACCTTATGATTTCGCCCCGCCCGGGAGGACCATGCCCGTGATCGAGCAGCTACGCGTGAAGCTCCCCAACCGCCCGGGGACCCTCGCGGCCATGGTGGCCGCGCTGGCGGAGGCGCGGGTGGACATCAAGGCGCTCGAGGTGGCCGAGCGCGGGGGCGGGGAGCTCGGCGAGGTCAACTTGATCGCGAGCGACCTCGACGCGGCGCGGGCCGCGCTCGATCGGAGCGGGCACGACTACCGGGTCGAGCAGGCGGTCGCCGTGGAGATGGACGACCGGGTGGGCGGCCTGGCAGCGATCCTCGACGTGCTGGCGCGCGAGGGGCTCAACGTCTCGCAGCTCTACGCGTTCGTGTCGCGCGTCGCGGGCAAGTCGCTGGCGCTGGTCTCCGTCGACGATCCGGCCCGGGCCAACGCCCTGCTCGAGGCGAGCGGCTTCCGCACGCTGTCCCGCCAGGCCCTCGAGCGCAGCGCCGACCGCCCGGGCGAGGGGCGGGCCCAGAGCACGCTCGGGGACCACTTGGGTCTCGACTACATCTGGTAGCGCGGTCGGCCACGCCGATGCTTCGCCCGGTCGTGCCCGTCCTTATGATGACGGGGTCGGAGGCTCCATGCATTCGCCCCTGCCCGGCACCATGACGCGCCAGGCGCCGTTCACGACCCGGCTGCGCGAGCGGCGCTCGCTGCTGGCGGTCGAGCTGCGCCCGCCGCGCGCCGACCTGCCGCACGAGCGGAGCATCGACACCTGGATCGACATGCACCACGGCGTGCGCCGCCTGGTCGGGCTCGACACCTACGTGTTCCTCACCGACAACGCGGTCGGCCGCAACGAGGAGGAGAACCTCCACCACCTGCAGTCGAACCTGGCGCAGGACGTCTCCCCCGCGCGGCTGGTCCCGTTCCTGACCTGCAAGCACCCGCTCGACTACTGCCTGATGTACGCCCACCGCGCCGCCTCCAACGGCTACGAGGCGCTGACGGTGCTCGGCGGCGACCAGGGCGTGGGCGCGCCGCGCTGCGTGGAGCACGCCTACGAGCTGCGCCGGCGGATCCGCGAGCGCGTGCCCGGGCTGGCCCTCGGCGGCTGGGCCAACCCGCACCGCGACCCCGACCGGCAGGTCGAGTTCCTCGCCGACGAGCAGTTCACCGCCGACTACTTCCTCACGCAGGTCGTCTCGCACCACGACCTGCGCCACGTGGAGGCGTTCCTCGAGGCCTACGAGCGGAGTGGCCTCGAGCTGCCCGGCGTGTTCGGGGTGTTCTATTACCGCAGCCCGCGCCCGGCGACGCTGCGCCGCCTCGCGCAGTTCCTCCCCGTCCCCGCCGCCGACCTGACCCGCGAGTTCGCCGCGGGGGCCACCGCCGAGGAGATCTGCGCGCGCACGATCCGCGCCCTGCGCAGCCTCGGGATCGACAAGCTCTACCTCAGCAACCTCGAGTTCGACGAGGCGGCGCCCAAGCTGCGGCGGATCCTGGACCGGGTGGAGGGCTGAGCTACAGCACCCGCAGCGCGTCGCGCGGGTCGCCCTGGTGCACCACGAGCTGCACCCCGTCCACCAGCGGGCGGATCGCGGCCAGGACCGAGCGCGTGATCTCGATGCCGACCTCGAGGGCGCGCCCCTCGGACTCGGCGCGCAGCAGGCGCTCGATGTCGTCCTCGCGGCCGCGCCCGGCGCCGGTCTCGCGGCGGAGGCGCTCCGCGTCGCGGTGGCTGCGCAGGAGCGGGACGCTGGCCACGATCGGGATCCGGCAGTGGGCGATCCGGGGGAGGAACTCGGCGAGCGCCTCGGGGTCGAGCACCGGCGGGGTGAGCGCGAACTCGGCCCCGGCGTCCACCTTCCACTCGAAGCGGCGGATCTCGTGGTCGAGGTCGAGCGCGAACGGGTCGAGGTGCACCCCGATGTGGATCGCCGTGGGGCGGTCGAGCGGCCGGCCGGCGAGGTCGACGCCCTGGTTGAGGCGGCGCACCATGTTGGTGAGGCCGATCGAGTCGACCTCGAGGTTCGCCGTCGCGTCGGGGTACTCCCCGATCGCCGGGGGCGGGCCGGTGACGAGCACCAGGTTGCGCACACCGAGCGCGCTCACGGCCAGCACCTCCGACTGGAGCTGCAGCAGCGTGCGCTGGCGGCAGGAGAGCTCGACCAGGGCCTCGGCGCCCGCCTCGCGCTGACACAGGTAGGCGGCGGCCTGGGCCGCCATGCGCGTGCCGCCGATCCGCTCGGGGACGGCGATCAGCTCGACCCCGCCCTCGCGCAGCGCGCGCACCCGCTCCAGCGCCGGGCCCGGATCGCTCCCGAGCGGGGCCTCGACCTGCACGCACACCGGAAAGGCGCGCTCGGCGAGGTGACGCGCGAGGAGCGAGCGCTCGGCCGCGGGCACGGGGACCTGCGCCGCGCTGGCCGGCGCGGCCGCGGCCTGGCGCGGCAGGCGGGCGTCCGGCCGCGCCGCTACGATCGCCTGCTTGATCGCCCGCACGTGCTCGGGCTGCGTCCCGCAGCAGCCGCCCACCAGCCGGGCCCCCGCCTTGACGAACCGCCGCGCGTAGGACGCGAGGTACTCGGGCGAGGTCAGGTACATGTTCCGCCCGTTCACGTTGCGCGGCTGCCCCGCGTTGGGCTGCGCGGCGATCGGCAGGTCGACCGCGGCCCGCAGGGCCTCGATCGCCTCGAGCGCCGCGGCGGGCCCCGCCCCGCAGTTCACGCCCAAGGCGTCGATCTCCCAGCCCGCCAGCGTGCGCCCGAACGCCTCGGGCGGGACGCCCTCGGGCGTGACGCCCTGCTCGGTCACCGTCACCAGCGCCACGATCGGGCGGTCGGTCAGCTCGCGCACCGCGCGCACCGCCTGCTCCAGCTCGGGCAGGTGATAGAAGGTCTCGAGGAAGAACAGGTCGACCCCCGCCTCGCCCTCGAGCAGCGCGCGCGCCTGCTCGGCGAACGCGGCGCGGGCCTCCTCCACGCTCACCGGGCCGTACGGCTCGATCCGGACCCCGAGCGGCCCGATCGACCCGGCCACCAGCGTGTCGGGGCCCGCGGCCTCCCGCGCCAGACGGACCCCCTGCACGTTGATCGGCAGGACCAGGTCCTCGCACCCGTGCGGCGCCAGCTTGAAGCGGTTGGCGGAGAAGGTGTTCGTCTCGATCAGGTCGGCGCCGGCCGCCACGTACTCCCGGTGGACGCTGCGGACCAGCTCGGGGTTGGAGAGGTTGAGCTCGTCGAAGGAGCGGTTCACGAACACGCCCCGGGCGTAGAGCATGGTGCCCATCGCCCCGTCGCACACCGCGACCCCGTCCTCGCCCAGAAGCTCGTTCAGCCGCTCGGGTGACCTGGCCATAGGGCGAGAGCCTACCAGGTACGCGCGGCGCCGAGCCCTGCGTGGTTTCTGGGGGGCTCCGCCCCCCAGAGTCCCCCCGCTGTCGCTGGAATTGCGCGCCGCCGCGGCGGCGCGGCTGCACGGGTGTGATGCGCCAGGTGTTGGTGTCGGCGCCGCGCCGCCCGAAGCGGCGCTGCTCCCTGGCG
>CAZMSZ010000278.1:0-10316 GCA_964569055.1 uncultured Planctomycetota bacterium
AGGATCACCGGCACCAGCACGACCACCGCGAGGTCCTCGCCGCTCGGGGCGCCGGTCTGGCGCCAGCGCTCGATCAGGGCGCCGCCGTGGCTGTGGAGCTGCTGGATCGTCAGCAGCCCGAACACGACCAAGAACCAGCGCGGGCGCAGCAGGAGGCCGGCACCGACGGCGAGGTTGATCGCCATGAACACGGCGTGGCGCGCCGGGGTCGAGGGGTCGCCTGCGGGCGGGGCGATCAGGCGGACGAGGTGGAGCGCGGCCACGGCGAGGAACGCGAGCGCGATCGCGGCGAACGGCGCCTGCCAGCCGCGCGGCCTGTTCACGAGGCGACGCGCTCGATCACGCGCAGCTTGGCGCTGCGGGCGCGCGGGTTGGTCGCCACCTCCGCCTCGTCGGCGACCAGCGGCTTCTTGGTCAGCAGGCGCCCGGCGCCCTGCTGCTTGAGCTCGCGGAAGTACTGCTTCACGCGCCGGTCCTCGAGCGAGTGGAACGAGATCACCGCCAGCCGGCCGCCGGGCGCCAACAGGCCGAACAGCGCGGGCAGGGCCCGCTCGAGCTGACCCAGCTCGTCGTTGACCGCCATGCGCAGCGCCTGGAAGGTGCGCGTGGCGGGGTGGATCCGGCGGCCGCGGCCCCGGCGCGGCCCGCGCTGAGGCCCGCGCGGAGGCGGGACGGCGCGGCGGACCAGCTCGGCCAGCTCGTCGGTGGTCCGGAGCGGGGCCTGGGCGCGGCGCTCCACGATCGCGCGGGCGATCCGGCGCGAGTAGCGCTCCTCGCCCAGCTGGTAGATCAGGTCCGCCAGCTCGCGCTCCTCCAGCGTGGCGAGGAGGTCGGCCGCGGTGCGCGGCTGCGTGGGGTCCATGCGCATGTCGAGCGGGCCGGGCCGCTGGAACGAGAACCCGCGCTCGGGCTGGTCGAGCTGCATGGAGGAGACGCCAATGTCGATCAGGGCGGCGTCGAACGGCCCGGCCCCGAGCTCCGCCGCGACCTCGGCCGCGTCGGCGAACGGGGCGTGCACGAGCGTGACCCGCGCCGCGTGCGGGGCCAAGCGCTCGCGCGCCAGCTCGAGCGCGGCCGGGTCCTGGTCGAGGCCGAGCAGCGTCGCCTCGGGCAACGCCTCGAGCAGGGCCGCGGCGTGGCCGCCCGCGCCGATCGTGCCGTCGAGGAGCGCGCGGGCGCCCGGTCGGCCGAGGTGCTCCAGCACGGCCTCGCGCAGGACCGGCAGGTGGGGCGCCCCGGCGGGGGCCTCGTCGTCGCCGTCCTGCTCGTCCTCCTCGGGGGCGTTCACGCCGCTCGGCTCCTCGCGCCACCCGCGGCGGCGACGGGCCAGGATAGCGCGCGCCGTCGTGGGTCGCGTTACGCTCGGAAAGGCGGAGGGGATCGATCCATGGCGCGAGGCCCGGCCGAAGGCCCCTGCGAGCTGTGCGGGCGCGTGCGCCCGCTCACGTTCCACCACCTGATCCCGCGCAGCGTCCACGCCAACAAGTGGTTCAAGGAGCGCCATACGCGCGAGGAGATGGCCCGCGGGATCGACGTGTGCCGCGACTGCCACTCGGCGATCCACCGCTTCGTCCCGAGCGAGAAGACCCTGGCGCGCGACTACGCGACCAAGGAGCAGCTGCTGACCCACCCCGAGCTGGCCAAGTTCGTGGCCTGGGTCTCGACCCGCAGCCCCGACCGGCGCTTCCGCACGCGGACCTGAGCCGACGCCGTTGCGTGGGCCCACCGCGTCGCCTACGCTCGCGGCCGTGCGCGTCCCGTGCCTGTCGCTGCTCGTCCTCCTCGCCGGCTGCGGCGCGCCGGGTGCGCGCTCCGAGCCGGCCCCCACGGCCGTCTCCTCGCCGGCCGAAGGTGCCGCCATGTCCGAGACCTCACCGCTGGCCGAGCGCCTCGCCGCCGCCGACGCGCTGTTCCGCGGGCGGAAGTACGCCGAGGCGCTCGACGCCTACCGCGCCGTGGCCGCGCAGGCCGGCGAGGCGCGTGACCGGTCGGTCGAGGCCGAGGCGCTGGCGCAGGTCGCGCGCATGTACTCGGCCACCAAGCGGCTCGAGGAGGGGCGGCCCTGGCTGGCGCGCGCGCGGGAGGTCGCCGACCCCGCCCACCCGCTGGGCTGGACGCGCTACCTCGGCGTGCGCGGGATCTTCGAGCGCGAGGGCGGCGACCGCGCCCGGGCCCTGGCGACCTTCACCGAGATGCACGACTACGCGCGGGCCCGCGACCTGCCGCGCCGCGCGATCGACGCCGCGCACCACGCCGCGATCGTGGCCTCGCCCGAGCAGCAGGTCGCCTGGGCCGAGCGCGGGATCGCCGCGGCCGAGGCGGCCGGCGACGAGGGCTGGCTGGCGGTGCTCTGGAACAACCTCGGCGCCACCCACGAGGACCGGGGCGAGTGGACGGCCGCTGCGGACGCCTACGAACAGGCGCGCACCTACCACTACCGCACCGGCGGCGAGCACCAGCGGCTGGTCGCGGACTGGGCGCTCGGCCGCGCCAGCCTGCGCGCGGGGCGGCTGGAGCGGGCCGAGGCGCTCCTGCCGGACTGCCTCGAGCGCGCCCGCGCGCGCCACGCCGCCGCGCCGAACGCCGAGACGGGCGAGTGGGTCGGCTGGACCCTGGCGGCCCACGGCGAGCTGCTCGTCGCTCGTGGCCAGCGGGCCGAGGGGCTCACGGCGCTCGAAGAGGGACGCGCCCGCCTGGTCGAGGCCGGGATCGAGAAATGGTGGCCGGGCGCGCTCGCCGACCTCGACGCCCGGATCGCCGCGGCGCGCTGACTTTCCTTTTCGCGCTCTCGTCGCTGCGACGCATGCGGATCGGACTCATGGCGCGCTGGGCCCAGACCACGCTCCCGCGCCCAGGCCGGACATGCAGTTACGGCGCCACGCCCGCGGCGTCCCGCTTGCACGAGGCCGTCGGCCCCGGGAGACGATCGCGTGCGCCGAGCCCTCGCCCTCAGCTCGTTCCTCGTCCTCGCCTGCGCGGCGCCGACGCTGGCCCAGGAGTGGCACCCGTTCGAGGTCACGCTCCCGCAAGACCTGATCAACGGCGGGATCGAGCGCCACCGCCGCGCCGCGGAGCACGCCCGGCGCACCGCCCCGCCCCAGCCCGAGCCGGCCAACCTGTCCGAAGCCTGGGACCGCCTGGTGCGAAGCCTGGCGGACCTCGAGCACGCCGAGCTCGGCTTCACCCCGGGCCGGATCACGCTGGAGGCGCGGGTACGGGTGTTCGCGCTGATCGGGTTCACCCACCTCGGGCTGCGCTTCGAGCTCGAGCCGGTCGTGGTCGCGCCCAACGTGCTCGAGCTGCGGGTGGTGGCCTGCAGCGAGAAGTGGGGCGACGGCGAGTGGGAGCCGCAGAGCGACTCGGGGATCTCGTCCAACGTGGGCCAGCTCGTCGAGCAGCTCAACGGCGAGGGCGAGCTGGCCGGCAAGGTCCGCCACGACCGAGGCCGCGGCGCCGAGCTCGACCGGATCACGATCGACCTCGGCGGCGTGCCCCAGCTCGAGGGGCACGAGCTGCTCGAGGTGCGGCCGGGCTGGGGCGAGCTGTCGCTCGCGGGCCGGACCCGCCAGGAGGAGATCACGTTCGAGGTCGGCGCGGGCGAGATCAACGACGGCGTGCGCGCGGCGCGCGGCAGCGACGCCCTGCGCGCGCTCGAGGCGCTGATGGGCCCCGGGAGCTGGCTGGACGTGGGCCACGAGAACCCGGGGCGGATCACGCTCCACGGCCGAGCCGACCTGCCCTGGCTCCCCGAGACCAGCTACCGGGCCGAGTTCCGCCTCGAGCGCTCCGGGCCGCATCAGGTGAAGCTCGTGCTCGACGACGTCCACGTGGGCGGCGACACCCTCGACGGCTTCCTGCGCAGCGGCATGGGCGCCCCCGTGAAGCGCTGGCTGTTGGACAAGATCTACGACCGGCTCGACGCCGAGGAGCCGGCGATCGCCGCCGCCTACGAGCGCGGAGACCTCGACGTGCGCGTCTCCCACGACCCGGCCCGGCGCGAGGTGCGCGTGATCGACCTGCGCCCGGGGACGGCCGCGGGGGTCACGATCCGCCCCGGCTACGAGGTCCAGGACATTCAGATCGTCCCGGGCAAGGTCCGGATCACCGCCCGCCTCACGCCTCCCGGCGACGACTTCGTCGGCCCGCCGGTGTTCGCCGGCCCGCCCGCCCCGCCCTCCGCGCCGTCGCGCGGGATCACGGGCGCGCTGGGCGACGCGGGGCGTTAGCCCTCGAGCTCCGCCAGCACCGCCAGCGGGCGGGTGTTGGGGTCGAGCATCTCGTTCTCGAGCAGCTCCTTGGCCCAGGCGTAGTCCTCGAGCTCGGTGAACTCGGGGTCGATCACGAGCATGAGGTGCAACAGCGCCTCGATCGCCGGGACGCGCTGGATCTCCCAGCCGTCCGCCTTGTCGAGGCACAGCTCGACCACCTCGCGCAGCCGCTCGGGCCCGAGCGCGGCCGCCTGCTCGGCGTGGGTGTCGCGGGCCCAGGCGATCAACCGCGCGATCAGGCCCTGACGCATGGCGCGCGCCAGCGCCTCGAGCTGCTCGTCGCGGATCACCAGCCGACGGCGCTCGAACGGGAGCGCCCGGCGGCGGGCCGTGTAGCGCCGCCGCTCGCGCGGCCCGGGGGCGGCGCTCCCGGTCGCGCCAGTGGCCGTCAGGGCCAGCGTCAGCCCGCGCGCGGCGCGCGCCGTGGCGCGGTTCTCCTCGCGGCTGCCGCGCTCCAGGCCGACCAGCATGGAGGTGAGCGAGGCCGTGAGCCGGCGCGCGCTCGGGTCGGCGCCCTCGACGCGCGCGAGCACGCGGCTGACCGCCTCGCGCGCCTTGACGGCGCGCGGGTCCTCGGCGGCGGGCACGCCCCAGGCGGCGCTCCGCTCGGCGAACCCGTGGAGCGCGCGCAGGGCGGCCGTCACCCCGCGCCGCTCCGCTTCGGCGTCCTTGAGCTCGCTCGCCTCCCGCAGCCGCGTGCGCAGGTCCTGCGTCTCCTCGACCAGCGCGTCGACGTCGACCAGCACCGCGCTCGCGGCCTGGAGCTGCGCGCGGGCGAGCGGGTCGAGCCGCCCGTGGAGCGCCGGCGCGAGCGCCGCGAACGCCGCCTTCCAGCCGCCCGTCGCGACCGCGCCCAGGAGCGGCCCCAGCTTGCTCGGGACGCGCGCCGCCTCCTCCAGCTCGACCAGGTTCGTGACCAACGCGCCCGCCTCCTCGCTGACCTCGGGCCAGTGGCGCGCGGCGAGCGCGCGCAGCGCGGCGAGCGTGCCCTCGTCGCCGGGCGCCTGCTGCAGGTGCTCGAGCAGCCGCTCCACGTCCTCGGGGCCCAGCGTGGGCTCCGCGGGCGCGGCCGGCTCGCCCGCGGCAGACGGGGCCGCGGCCGGCTCGCCCAGCTGCGCCACCTCGCGCGTCAGGCCGTCCTCCTCGTCGAGCGTGAGCCGCTCGAGCTCGGCCGGGTCGGCCCCCTCGACGAGGAGCTGGCTGATCGGGCCGAACACGAAGTCGAGCTCCTCGCGGGTGCAGGTCGGCAGGTAGGCCCGCGTGACGCGCGGGTCGAAGAAGCGGAAGAACAGCTTGGCGCCGCTCTCGCGGTACACCTCGAGGAACCGGCGCAGGTGCTTGCGGAGCTGCCCCAGCGACGCGGCGCTCAGCAGGTACACCCCCCAGCTCTCTCCCCACCCGCGGGCGAGCAGCTCGAGCGCGAGCGGCGAGCGCTCGTCCTCGAGCGCGACCAGCCAGGGCGCGGAGGCGCGCAGCCGCTCGGGCAGGGCGCCCGCGAACAGGCACTCGCGCGGCGGGTCGTGCTCGTCGAGCAGCGGCACCAGCCCCTTGTCGCGGGCGCCGTCGAGCACCGCGAACAGCTTCAGCGCGTCCTCGCCGGCGCGGCCGCGGACGAGCTCGGCCGCGATCACGCCCGCCTCGAGCTCAGGCACCGGCGTTCGCCTCGCGCTGGCACTCCTCGCAGAACGGCGAGCCCGACTCGGCCGCGCCCTCGAGCACCTCGGCCTGGGCCTCGGCGTCCGGATCGGCCGCGGGCTCCTCGCTCTCCTCCTCGCCCTCCTCCTCGGGCGCGTTGGCCGCCGCCTGGCACTCCTCGCAGAACGGCGAGCCCGCGTCGGCCGCGTCGTCGAGCGCCTCCGCCTGCGCGTCCGACTCGCCGGCGAAGGCGTCGCCGAGCACGAACTTGTGGGTCGAGCGCTCGAGCCGAACGGTCCAGCGCTCCTTGGCCACGCCGCAGACCGGGCAGTTGAGGAAGTTGTCGAGGACCCGTGTCCCGCAGTGCTCCCAGGGCACGCCGCACCTCCGCGCAGCCTAGTTGATTCGTGGCTCGGCGCGGTGTCAACCGTGGGGCGGAGAGTCTTCCCGCGCGAGCGCGCCGCCGCTACTATCGCGCCTCCCGCCGCGGGCGGGCTCGAGGAGGGCGCATGGGCAAGGAGCGGGTGCAGGAGGGGGGCGGCGTCACCAAGTGCCCCAAGGGCTTCGCCTCGATCACCATCGCCGTCACCGACAAGGCCGACGGGCAGGCGATCAAGGGCGCGCGCGTGGAGATGCGCAAGGAGAAGGACAAGAAGGCGACGAAGACGGGCGGGAGCTGCACGCTCTCGACCGACGCCGACGGGAAGGTCGTGTTCAAGGTGCGGCACGGCACCTACCGCGTGGAGGCGACCGCCGACGGCAGCCGCCGCAGGCAGTCGCCCGCGGCCACCTACGTCTCGGCCGGGCAGGGGCCGATCACGGTGGCCAGCAAGCCCCAGGAGATCGCGGTCCAGCTCGAGGCGACCCCGGTGACGGTCACGCCGCACGTGCAGTGCGAGGCGGACCTGATCTACTTCCGCCCCGACCCGCCCGAACAGACCGAGCCGCCGCCGCTCGAGCACGGGGTCGTGGTGCGCGAGGGCGAGGCGCCGCCTCCGCCCCTCCAGCCCATCCAGGTCTCGTTCACGGCCGCGCCCGACAAGGGCGCCTATACGGGCGGCGGCAAGCTGACCGTGCCCGAGGGGCTCGAGCCGTTCACCGACGCCGAGGGCGAGCAGCCGCTCGCCCTCGAGGGTCGCGTCGCGACCCTCACGCACGAGCAGCTCGCCGGCAGGAGGCCGCTCACGCTCTACCTGCGCGGCACACAGGCGGGCAAGGTGACGCTGAAGCTCGAGCTCGACCCGGCCGAGCACTCCTCGGTGACCGTCGAGGCGCCCGCGGAGCGCGCGCTCGAGGTGGTGGAGCAGGTCCGGCTCACGCCGAGCGTCGAGGTGGAGTACCTCGCGATCCAGCTCGACCGCGGCCTCGCCGCGCACCAGGACGGCGGCGAGACCAAGGTCGTGACCGGCCCCACGGCCCTCCGCCTGAAGCTGACGCAGAGCCAAGAGGAGCCCAAGGCCACCACGGGCCTCCTGATCACGACCAAGCCCACGGGCGCGGTCGAGGCCTACGCCGACGCGGAGTGCACGACCAAGCTCGACCTCGCGAATCCCTTCGCCAACGCCGACGTGACCAAGAGCGAGCCCCACACGATCTGGCTGGTCGGCAAGAGGAAGGGGCGCTGCGAGCTGCTCGTGACCGCCGAGCAGCCGAAGCAGGGCAGGGACGACGACCCGCGCTTCCACGCGGAGAAGGTGAAGGTCGACGTCGCGGTGGTGGAGCTCGAGCTGAAGCTCCACCAGCACGCCGTCTCGGACCTCACCCGGGTGCGGGTCGATCCCGACACCGACCCGGTCTCGACCTACCACACGAACCTCAAGAACGAGCAGCTGCCGGGGCAGAAGCTCATGAGGGACGAGGAGAAGGTCGGCAAGGGCGCCAAGGGCCTCGGACGCGTGCTCCACGTGCAGAAGGACGGCCGGTTCGGCCGGGCGCGCCTGCTGCTCGACAAGCTCGACGGCGCGGCCTGGCCCGAGAAGGGCTGCGACGACTACGAGCTGGTGCTCGACGTGGACGAGAACGCCCCGAGCGGCGCGGTCAAGGTGTTCGACGCCGAGACCGACGGGACCGAGCAGGCGCTCCCGCTCAAGCTCAAGCTCGCGGACCTGCTCGCCGCCGAGAAGGAGCTGTGGGTCGAGGGCGCCGCGACGACCAAGAAGGCGCACGACCTCCGGATCGACCTCGGGCTCGACCGCAAGGCCTCCGCCGTGAAGCACGAGCGCAAGCGCAACGGCGACTGGGCGCGCTTCACCGTGATCGAGATCAGCAAGGTCGAGCTCGACTACACCGCGCCCACCGGCAAGGCGAGCGGCTGGGACGCGACCGAGAAGCGCTACTCCATCAACCTCAAGCGACCCAAGGGACGCGAGGTCACGATCAAGGCGACGCTCAGCGAGAAGATCGAGGGCGTCCGGCTCCACTTCATGCTCGCCCCCGACAAGGACAACACCACGGCCACCAACTGGGGGCAGGCCCTGCCGAACGCCTGGAAGTGGAAGGACGTCCCCGCCCACCTCAAGCACATCGACAAGGAGGACCGCTCCTTCCTGCTCCACCTCGCCGAGAAGACGGACGCCGACGGGGCCGCCAAGCAGACCCTGACCCTCTCCCAGTTCGGGGGAGACAAGTTCTATCCCATGGCGTACTCGCTCCAGGACCCGCACCTCGCCAAGTACGTGCACGGCCACACCGAGCTCGGCGCCAAGGAGCCGCCCAAGGCGACCGACCCGATCACCGTGTGGCGCAAGTTCTGGTACCAGATCACGAAGGCGGCGGGCAACGGCGCGTCGCAGCCCGCCGCCGCGGAGACCGCGTATCGCGACGTGAAGGCGACCATGGTCCTCGACCAGATCAAGACCTTCACCAAGACGCAGGCGCCGGAGCGGACCTTCTACAAGAAGTACATGTTCGTCGTGGGCGGCGGAAACGACGAGGTCACCTGTATCGGGTCGCACAACAAGGACGACTTCAAGCCCATGCGCGCGACCAAGGCCGACCAGCCGGTCAAGGCGCACCTGATCGTGTGCGACTATCAGTACGACGAGCTGAACCTGGTGACCCCGGTCAAGGGCAAGACCTTGAGGGGCATGCCGGCAGGACGCAAGCTCGTCTACGACATGGGCGAGCACATGATCGACCCGGTGCTCGACGGTGACCCGGTCGGCCACGAGCTGAGGTGGTCCCGCTACGACGACGTCGCGGGGACCTGGGGGCCGTGGGTCCATCTCGACGCGGGCGCCTGCGTGAAGATCGACCCGGCCCGCACCAGCCTGACCCACGTGCAGGTCACGCTACCCGACACCGTGCCCACGCCCACCCCGGCGCGGAAGGTCAAGGTCGCCGTGGTGTGCTGCCGGATCAAGGGGCCGTTCCTCGGCGAGAGCTTCGACGGCCACAACTTGATCGTCTACAACCCGCTGGACGTGGCCGACTACAACGACACCGTCACGCACGAGATCGGCCACGCGCTCAACCAGACCCCGCGCGACGGGGCGCAGCCGGGCGCGCCGAAGGTCCCCAAGCACCCGACCATGTTCGACGCGGGTCAGGGGAACCACTGCCGGGTCACGAACAACGCCGGCAAGTTCAAGTGCGTGATGTACGACTCGGGGCCGAACGCCCACGGGATCCGCAAGTTCTGTGAGACCTGCCACCCCTACCTCCTGGCGCAAGACTTCTCCAGGATGAAGTGAAGGAGGCGCGCGTGGACCGCGAACCGCTGCTGGAGTTCCTGGCGCGCTTCGGCGACCTCGCCGAGGCACCCGATCGCTCCACCCTGTCCGAGGCGCAGTTCGACCTGCTGTCGTGCCCGGGGGAGGGCTGGGCGCTCCGCGGCCCCGCGCCGCTCGACGTCACCGCGCGCGAGCGGCTGTGGCTGCTCACCGCGTCTCACGAGCCGTCGCGGCGGGGCTGGGAGGTGCTCAGCGAGCGCAACACCAGCCTGGTGTGGTGCGACCTCGCCACCGGCCGGGTCGAGGTGCGCGACGCGTTCCCCCCTCCGAAGACCAAGCGGCCGACCACGGCCGGTCGGCGGTCGCGGGAGGGGCCGCCGCCCGACGAGGACGACGAGAGCGCCGGCCTCGTCACGTTCGAGGTGCGCGCGCTCGTGCCGGGCTTCCCCTGGGCGGCCGGGCGACACGCGTTCACCTTGATCGCCTACGACCAGGCGACCAACACGGTGCAGGTGGAGCTGACCGCGCCGCCCGAGCCAGGCACCGAGGAGCCGCCTCCCCCACGCCCGGGCGTGCCGTGGAGCGAGGCGCTCCGCCTCGGCGGGCTGGCGAGGACCGCCGCGGAGCTCCCCGACGCGCGCCTGCGCTACGACCGGCTCCCCGAGACGCCGGCCTGCGAGGCGCTCGGCGCCGTCCTGACGGGCCCCTCCGAGGTCACGGCCGGCGAGGGCCCCGTGTGGGT
>CAZMSZ010000279.1:0-10295 GCA_964569055.1 uncultured Planctomycetota bacterium
GGCGCGGCTCACCCGGGCGGTGGCCTCCCAGCCGACCTCATCTCGATCCATGCCGCGTCAGCATCGCGGTCGCTGCATTTCCGCGCAAGGTTCCTGTGGTCTCATGGATTCCCCTAGGGGACGCGGGGTCGCTCCACGCTCGACGCGCGCCTCTCACTCGATCGCGCGCAGGTCCCACAGCTCGAGCCAGCCGTCGCGCGTGCCCGCCAGCACGAAGCGGCCGTCGGGCGTCACGTCGACCGCTTGCAGCCCGCGCGGTCGGTCGAGGGCGTGGAACAGCTCGCGCCCGCTCGCCAGCTCCCACACGCGCAGCTCGCTGTCGGTCGTACCGTCGGTCCGCTCGTGCGAGACCGAGACCAGCCGACCGGCCGCGCGCGCGCAGGCCAGGCCGCGGACCGTCGAGCGGTGCGCCACGTCGAGCCCAGCCACCGAGGGCGGCACGTCGGGCGCGCGCAGCGCGACTTGCTCGCCCGAGGCGAGGTCGTGCAAGAGGAGCCGCGGCCCGTCGCGTCCCAGGGCCACCCCGGTCGCGCCGGGGAGCGCCTCGACCGCCGCCACCTGTCCGAAGGCCGGCAGCCGCGCGAACAGCTCCCCGGTGGCCACGACCCACACCCGGGCCGAGTTGTCGTAGCTCTTGCGCTCGCGATCGAGCGGGTCGCCGTGCCCCGACACGAGGTAGCCCCCGTCGGCCGTGAAGGCGAGGTCACGCGTCAGGCTGGTGAACCCGCTCAGCCGGCGCAGCGGCGTCCGCTCGGGCCAGCGCAGCAGCACGATCTCGGTGCGCCCGCCGACCGCGACCAGCCGTCCGTCCGGGCTGACCGCCGCGGCGTACCAGGTGGCGGGCACGCCCGAGGAGGGGATCACCTCCTCGAGCGTGCCCTCGGGGAGCTGCACCCGCAGCACCCGGTCGGAGGCGGCGAGGACGAGCGCGCGCCCGTCCTCCACCACCTCCAGCGCGTACGCGCCCTGCGGGAGGCTCCTCGTGAACGCGCGCTCGCCCCGCTCGAGGTCCCACACCGTGAGGTGCTCGCCCACCGTCGCGGCCCGCGCGCCGGCCGCGTCCAGGAACGCGACCCCGAACAGGCGCTCGGGCGCGGGCGGCGCCAGCACCCGCCGCGGCACGACGACGAGCGCCTCGCCCTCGAGCCGCGCCAGCTCGGCGAGGCCGGGGTCGTGCGGGAAGGCGAGGCGCCAGCGCTCCGCCGCCTCGAGGCGCTCCTGGCCCGGCGCGAGCGCGGCCACGGCGGCGAGCGCGCGCGCCGCCTCGGGGTCGCGCTCCTCGCCCGTCGCGCGCGGCGGCGCCGCCCCAGCGGGCGGCGCGGGGTCGGGCGGCTCGCCGCCCCCGAGCTGCCTGACCCCCGCGAGCGTGGCCGCGGCCGCCAGCGCCAGGCCCGCCGCGCCGAGCGCCAGGGCGCGGGCCCGCGCCCTACGCCGGCTGCGGCCCGGGGCGGCGCGCAGCGCGCGCAGCGCGGCCGCGAGCTCGCCCGCGTCGGCGTAGCGCGCCGACGGCTCGAGCGCGAGGGCGCGCGCGCACACCGCGTCGAGCGCGACCGGGAGGTCCGGCGCGCGGCTGCTCGGCGCGGGGCGCGGGCGCTCGAGCAGCTCGACCGCGATCGCCACCGCGGAGTCCTCCGCCTCCACCGCCGGGCGGCCCGTGGCGAGCTCGAACAGGATCAGCCCGAGCGCGAACACGTCGGTGGCCGGCCCCAGCTCGCGCCCGCCGCGGAGCTGCTCGGGCGCCATGTAGCGCAAGGTCCCCACCGTGGCGCCCGTGCGCGTCAGCCGCTCGTCGCGACCTGGCGCCACGGCGAGGCCGAGGTCGATCACGACCGGGCGGCCCTCCGGGGTGACGATCGCGTTCTGCGGCTTGAGGTCGCGGTGGATCACCCCGACGGCGTGCAGGGCGGCCACCCCCTCCGCGAGCCCGAGCGCCAGCTCGAGCGTGCGGTCGAGCGGCAGGCGGCCGCGGCGCAGCACCTCGTCGAGCGGCGCGCCCTCCACGCGGTCCATGGCGAGCCACGGCAGCCCGTGGGTCTGGCCGACCTCGTGCACGGCCACCACGTTGGGGTGGCGGACCTGCGCGAGGTGGCCTGCCTCCCGCTCGAACCGCCCGAGCGCGCGCGGGGCGCTCGGGCGGTGGAGCACCTTGAGCGCGCGCGCCGCGCCGAGCGTGCGATGCCGCGCCAGGTAGACCGCGCCCATTCCGCCGCGCCCGAGCTCCGCCTCGAGCACGTACTCGCCGAGCCACGACCCGGGCCGCGGCCCGCTCACCGCCCCACCTCCGCCAGGCGCTCCCGCAGCGCCGCGAGGGCCGCGCGCGCGGCGGCCTGGTCGGGGGCGGCCCGCAGCGCGGCGGCCGCGGCGTCGGCGGCGTCGGCGCTGGCGGCGGACTCCTCCGGCTTGCGCCGACCGGGGGCGCGCCACACCGCCGCGGCCCGTTCGAGGCGCGCTATGGCGGCCTCGCGCCGCCCGGCGCGGAGCTCGAGCTCGGCCGCGCGGGTGTGGAAGTCGGCGTACGAGGGCCGCTTCGCCACCAGGTCGTCGATCGCGCGGATCGCCTCCTCGTAGCGCCCGCCGAGGCGCTGGGCCGCCTGGATCGCCACCGACACGGCGCGGAGCGAGGACTCGGGCTGCTCGAGGGCGTAGGGCACCAGCGCGTCGAGCGCCTCGCCGTGCCGCCCCGCGTCGTGCAGGATCCGCCCGCGCCACAGCGGGAGGTGGAGCACCCCGGGGCCGAGCTCGGCGGCCGCCTCGATGTCGAGCAGCGCGTCCGCGACGCGCCCCTTGTGCCGCAGCATGCGCGCGCGGGCCCCGAGCACCTCCGCCTGCCGGTGCGGCTCGGGCAGCCGCGGGAGCAGGTAGCTGGCGAGCTCGATCACCTCGTCCTTCTCGGGGCCGGCGGGCTCCTGCGCCTCGGGGTCGTTGAGGTCGGCGAGGAGCACGCACAGCTCGACCTGCAGGTCGAGGCGCCGCGGCGGGTCGGGCTCGAGCGCGATCGCGCGGCGCAAGGCGGGCAGGAGCCGGCGCTGCTGGCCGGCGGCCGGGAACAGCTTCACTTGCAGCGCCACCGCCCGCTGGACGTCGAGCGCGTCGGGGGCTCCCTCCATGAGCGCCACGCTCAGCTCGAGGTCGCGCCAGCCCGCCGAGACGTTCGCGAGCAGCGGGTCGATCGCCGCGCGCGGGACCGGGAGGCCGGGGCGGAGCGCCGCGTGCAGCCGGCAGAACTCGAGGAAGCGGCCCGGGTCCTCGGGGGCGAGCCGGCGCTCGCCGGCGCGGGCCAGGAGCGGGCCGAGCAGCGCGAGCGCGCGCGCGGCGGCGGCCGCGCGCGCGGGCTCGAGCCCGTCCCACGGCGGCAGGTCCGCCACCTCGGCCAGCGCGGCGGCCCAGGGCGCGTCGGACGCCTCGAGCGCGCGCTCGACCGCGACCAGCGCCAGCTCCCAGCGGAGCGCCAGCGCGCTGGCGGGGGACAGCGCGCCCTCCAGCGAGGCCAGCTCGGCGCGCGCGCCGTCGAGGTCGCCCTGCGCCAGCCGCGCCCGCACCGCCACCGCGCGCTCCTCGGGGGCCGCCGCACCGCCGCGCAGGCGCGCCAGCGCCTCCACGTCGGCCAGCGCCTCGGCGGCGTCCTGCGCGCCGGCGAACCCGGCGCGGGCTCGGGCGTGGAGCTGCCAGGCCAGGAGGTCGGGCCGGGCCAGCCCGCGGGCGCGGGCGCGCTCGAGGGCGCGCAGCGCGGCGCGCGGCTCGAGCGGCGCCTCGGTGGCCACGGCCGACACGGCGCCCGCGAGCGCGCCCACCACCGGGTCGGCGTCGAGCGCGCCGCCGGCGGCGAGCCGGTCGAGCGCGGCGCGCGCGCCGGGCGCGTCACCCTGCGCGAGCGTCGCCAGCCCGACCAGCGCCTCGATCCGCCGGCCGACCCGCTCCAAGCCCTCGAGCGCCGCGGCCTCGGCCGGCGCGCGGGCGCGCACCTGCGCCAGCTCGCGCGCCAGCGCGTCCACCTGCGCGCGGTCCGCCGCCAAGAAGCGCTCGGCGCGGAGGAGGCGGTCGGTCTCCGCCTCGAGGCGCTCGGTCGCGGCCTCGAGCGCCGCCTCGCCCAGGCGGCCCGGGCCGCGGGCGGACCAGGCCAGCGCGGCCACCGACACGACGAGCGCGGCCACGGCCGCCAGCAGGCCGACGCGCCGCCGGCTCCGGGCGCGCGCGTCGCGCTCGCGCTTGCCGGCCGCGGTCTGACGCGAGCCGGCCAGGACCGCGGCGAGGTCGATCGCGAAGGCGCGGGCCGTGGGGTAGCGCTCCTCGGGGGCCTTGGCCAGCGCCATGGCGATCACCGCCTCGAGCCCCTCGCGCCGCGCCGGCGGGAGCTCCTCCCCGGGGCGCGCGCGCAGCGGGAGGGGCGGGTCCTGCAGGATCGCGCGCATGACCTCGAGCGCGGTCTCGCCCGGGAACGGCAGCTCGCCGCTCACCAGCTCGTGGAGCATGACCCCGAGCGCGAACACGTCGGTGCGCGGGTCGGCGTGCGCGGTCGCGCCGCGGCACTGCTCGGGCGCCATGTACTGGATCGTGCCCATCACCGCGCCGCTCTGGGTGAGCCGCTCGCGGTCGACGTGGCGCGCGAGGCCGAAGTCGACCACCTTCACCTCGCCGGCCGGAGTGACGAGCACGTTGTCCGGCTTGAGGTCGCGGTGGATCAGGCCCTGGTCGTGGGCGGCCTGGATCGCCTCGGCCGCGCGCACCAGCATTCCGAGGCGCGCGTCGAGGGGGCTCTGCTCGGCGCGGCAGTACTGGTCGAGCGGGCGCGCCCCCTCGAGCAGCTCCATGACGAGGAACGGCACGCCGCCCTCCTCGCCGTGGCCGAGCAGCTTGACCGCGCCGGGGTGGTCGAGGAGGCGGCCGGCCTCCGCCTCACGCGCGAAGCGGGCGGCGCGGTCGCCCTGGGTGAGGTCGCCCAGGACCAGCTTGAGCGCCACGCGGCCCCCGTCCGGGCGCTCCGCCACGAACACCGCGCCCATGCCGCCGCGGGCCAGCTCGCGCACGATCCGCAGCCCGGCGAACGTCTCGCCGGCCGCCGGCAGCCGCGGCCGGGTCAGCGCGCGCAGCGCGGCGGGCCGGGTGGGAGCCTGCGGGTCGGCGGGAGCGTCCAGGGTCGCCCGCTCGGGCGCCGCCGCGGTCGGGCCGCGCCCCAGCAGCGCCAGCACCCGCGCGTCGTCCTCGGGGCGCAGCAGCCCGCGCTCGAGCAGCGCCTGGCGCAGGTCGCGCCCGGCGTGCAGGCAGGCGCTCCCGAGCGAGCGCACCGTGGCCTCGGGCACGAGGCCGAGCTGCGCGACCAGGCGCCCGTAGGCGACCTGCTGCTCCACGTCCTGGGGCTGCACCCGGGCCACCGTACCCGGAGCGGGCCCGGCGCGGGGGCGCGTCAGGGGCGGATCGGCTCGCTGGGGTGCTGCGCGCGGCGCCGCTGCTCGAGCTCCTCCACCAAGGCGTCGAGCCGGGCCTCGGCCTCGGGCTCGCCCGCCCGCAGGGCGGCCGCGATCGCCGCCACGCGCGCGGCGACCTGCGGCCTGGGCGGGTGCGCCTCCGGCGGGAGCCACAGCCCGCGGCCCGGCTGCGCGAACCAGGCGCGGGCCTGCTCCAGGCTCTCCAGCGCCGCCGCGCGCGCGCCGGTGCGGAGCTGGACCTGAGCCAGCCGGACCCACCAGCCGGGGTAGTGCGACTTGCGGTGCAGCATGTGCGCGATCCCCTCGCGCAGCTCCTCCCAGCGGTCGAGGGCGCGCGCGTGCTCCCACAGCACGAGCACGGTCCGCTCCAGCTCCTTGTCGTCCGAGACGGTGACGAGCACCTGCGCGTAGGCCGCGCTGACCGCCTCGTCGAGGCGACCGAGGTCCACCAGCGCCTTGGCGCGCACGAAGTCGCGCACGTCGCCCGGCGCCCCGAGGGCGTCGGCCTCGGCGAGGTCCGCCAGGGCGGCGGCGGGATCCCCGAGCAGCCGCAGCGCCTTGGCGCGCGCCTCGAGCACGGCCGCGCGCCGCTCGGGGTCGATGAGGTGAGGCAAGACCAGGCCGGCGAGCCGCGCCACCTCCTCGCTCTCCGCGAGGTCGGGGGGCTGCGCGGGCCAGCGGTGCGTGCACCAGGCGAGGTTGAGCGCGAGCAGGCGCTGGAGCTCGAGGCGCCGGGCCGGGTCTCGCTCGAGGTCGAGGGCGCGCCGCTGCACGGCGAGGAGCGCGCGGCGCGGGGCGACTCGCTCGAGGTTGAGCGCGAACGCGCTCACGCCCCGCAGCACCTCGGGGGTCGGGGCGACGTCGACCAGGGTCAGCGCCAGGTCGATCCGCTCGAGCACCTCCCACGAGGTGCCCCAGGCGAGCGCGTCGCGCAGGAGCGCCGGCGGGAGCGGGCGGGTGGGGTCGAGCGCGTGCCCCAGGCGCAAGAGCGGCACGAGCCGCGCCTCCGTCTCCGGGGTGCGCGGCCCCAAGGCGATCCGAGCGGCGCGCTGGTGCACCTCGGCCGCCAGCCGGGCGACCCGGTCCTGGGGCCGACCGGTGTCGGGCAACGCGCGCAGGAGCGCGAGCGCGGGCGCGGGGGCCTTGGCCGGCTCGGGCCCGAGGCGCGCGAGGCCGAGCTCCCAGCGCAACCAGTCGGGCGGCGGGTCGAGCGCGGCGATCACCCCTTCGGCCTCGTCGAGCCGTCCCGCCGCCAGGAGCGCGCGCGCCCGGTCGGTGAGCTCTGCGGCGGTGGCCGCGCCGCGCGCGGCCGCCGCGGCGTCGAGGTCGGCGAGCACCGCCGCCACGGCGGCCTCGCCGCGGACCCCCGCGCGCACGCGCGCGCGGGCGCGCCAGGCGCGCAGCTCGGGGCGCGCCATGCCCCGCGCGATCGCCCGGTCGAGGAGGCGGGTCGCCTCCTCGAGCGCCTCGGGGGCGACGTCGCTGGTGAGCGCCGCGATCGCGCCGCGCAGCGCGCCGTGCGCGGGCGCGCCGTCGCTGGTGGGCAGGCGCCCGAGCGCCGCCTCGGCCGCGGCGAGCTCGCCCCGCGCCAGGGCGCTCAGGCCGCTGAGGGCCGCCAGGCGCGCGGCCGCCCGCGTGAGGCGCGGCGGCTCGGCGGGGGCGCCCGGGGCCGGCTCGGGCGCGAGCCGCCGGAGCTCGGCCAGCTCCCGCTCGAGCGCGTCGACGGCGGCCTGATCGTCGGCGAGCGGCGCGGCGCCCTCGAGCAGCGCGCGCGCCGCGCGCTCGAGCTCGCCCGCGCGCTGCTCGAGCTCCGCGGGGGCGAGCCGCTCGGGCGCGCGCCGGACCCACAGCACGCCGGCCAGCGCGATCGCCGCGAGCAGCAGCGCCGCCGCGCCGGCGGCGAGCGCGCGGCGCGTGTGGCGCGCCCGGGCCTGGTCCGCCGCCGAGGTGTCCGCCCCGGCGATCAGCGCCGCGAGGTCGCGGGCGAACGCGGCGGCGGTGGGATAGCGGTCGGCGGGGCTCTTGGCCATGGCCATGGCCACCACGGCGGGGAGCTGCCGCAGCTCGGGGTGCTGGGCCAGCTCCTCGGGCGAGGCGCTCAGCTCGGGCGGGGGCGGGCTCGAGCGGAGGATCGCGGCCATGACCTCGATCCCGCTGTCGCCGTCGTAGGGCGGCGCGCCGCTGGCGAGCTGGTAGAGGATCACGCCCAGGGCGTACACGTCGGTGCGCGCGTCGGCGTGCGCGGTGTCGCCCTTGACCTGCTCGGGCGCCATGTAGCGCAGCGTGCCCATGATCGCGCCGCTCTGGGTGAGGCGCTCGCGATCGACGTGGCGGGCGAGGCCGAAGTCGACCACCTTCACCAGGCCGTCGGGGGTGACGAGGATGTTGTCGGGCTTGAGGTCGCGGTGGATCACCCCGTCCTCGTGCGCCGCGTGGATCGCCTCGGCGGCGGCGACCACCCGCCGGATCCGCTCGCGCAGCGGGACCTCGGCGGCGTCCACGTCGAGGGGGCGCGCCCCCTCGAGCAGCTCCATGCTCATCCAGGCCAGGCCGCGCTCCTCGCCGTGCTCGAACACGCGCACCAGCCCGGGATGGCGCAGGCGACGCCCGACCTCGACCTCCCGCTCGAACCGCTCGCGCCGCTGCTTCTGCTCGAGGTCGCCCAGCGTGACCTTGAGCGCGCGCGGCGAGCCGTCGGCGGCGCGCGCGATGAACACCGCCCCCATGCCGCCCCGCGCGAGCTCGCGCTCGACCAGGTGCCCCGCGAACGTCTCGCCCTCGGCGGGCAGCCGCACCGGCAGGCGCGACCCGGGCCCGCTGGGCGGCCGCGCCCCCGAGCCGCCCGAGCCGGGGCGGGCCGCCGGGTCGCTCGGCCGCGACCCGCGCGCCGCGAGGTGCGCCTGGACCCGCGCGTCGTCCTCGGGCCGGAGCAGCCCGCGCCGGAGCAGCTCGCCCCGGAGGTCGATTCCGTGCTGGAGGCAGGCGGTCCCGATGACGCGCAGCGGCTCCTCGCCGACGAGGCCCAGCTCCCGCACCGCGCGGCCGTAGGCGACCTGGGCGTCCTGCACGAGGGCAGGCTACTCGCGCCCGTCGTCGCCGCCAAGCGAGCCGGTGGCCGGCTCGCGTCCTGCCGCCGGGGACCCGTCGTCCATGCCGTCGCGGCCCACGTCGATGGCCTCGACGTGCTCGCGCACCACGTCGGTCGCGCGGTTCCAGTCGGCTCGAGCGCGCTCGAGGAGCTCGGCGTAGACCGCGTGCTCCTGCTCGGTGGCCGTCGCGAGCGCCGCTTCGAGCTCGGCCTCGGCCGTGGCGCGATCGCCGCCGAGGAGGGCCAACAGCGCCAGGCGCGCCCGCCAGCCGGCCCGGTGCGCGTGCGCCGCGTGCACGTGCTCGGCCAGCGCGGCCGCGCCCTCGCGCCAGCCATCGATCGCGCCGTCGCTGATGTAGGACCACAGCAGCTGCGCGACCTGGTCGGCCTGCTCGGCCCGCTCGACGAACGCGCGCAGACAACGGGAGGCCGCCGCGGCAGCGCCGCGCATGTCGTCGCTGGCATGGCAGGACGACAGGAGGGCGTACCACGCGGCCGGGTCTCGGGGATCGAGCCGCGTCGCCTCCTCGGCGTGGCGGCGCGCCTCGGCCAGCGCGGCGCGCTGCGCGGGCGAGGACGGCACCTCGTCGAACAACGCCGCCAGGTAGCGCGCGCCGCTGCGGGCGGTGAACAGGCGAGCGCGCGAGCGGTCGTCCTCGACCGCCTCCAGCAGCGCGGTCGCGCGCTGCTCGCACTCGCGCAGCTCCTCGCTCGAGACCGCGCGGCGGTCGAACACGGCGCCGAGGGTCCGGACCAGCTCGAGCTCGATCTCTCGCCGCGCCGGCCCCGGCGGCAGGAGCTCCAGCGCTCGGCGCTGGAGCGGGGCGAGCTCGTAGCGGCGCACCCAGCGGGCCTGAACGCTGGCGAGGTCGGCGAGCCGCCGCAGCGCGTCGGGGCGGTCTCCCGCGCGCCGCGCCACGTAGCGGATGACCGTCGCGCTCCCAGAGAGCTGCGCCGTCACGATCAGGTCCTCCAGGAGCGGCTCCGGATAGGGCTCGTCCGGCAGGAGGTGCGCGCTCACGCCGAGGACCAGCGGCAACCGAACGCGCCAGACGCTCGGCTCGGGCCTCGCGATCAGCTCCTTCAGCTCACGCTCGATCACCTCGGCCAGACGTCGCCGCGGCCCGACCACGGACGAGCGCGCGGGCAAGGCCGCGGCCGAGGCCAGCGCTGCCTGGTAGTCGTCTCGCTCGATCGACTGCTCGAGTCGGGCCAAGAGGAGCTCCTCGAACAGCACGGGCGGCGGGCCTTCGATCCGCTCGAAGGCCGCCGCGGCGTCGTCGACCTGGCGGGCGGCCAGGAGCCGGCGGACTTCGTCCCACGCCTCGCGCTCGGCGGAGCGCGCCGCGGCGCGGCTGCCGTGGGGCGCGACCTCCGCGCGCTCGACGGACGCGCGCTCGGCCGGCCCGGAGGCGCGCCCCGCCCCCACCCCCAACGCGACGAGGGTCGTGCCCGCGAGCGCGAAGGCGGCCGCGGCCCGCCAGCGACGCGACCCGGCGAGGGGGTCCTCGCCGCGCGCGACCGCGTCCAGCGCCTCCGCGAGGGCCTGCGCGCTCGGGAACCTCTGGTCCGCTCGTCGGGCGAGCGCCCGCTCGCAGACGGCGGCCAGCGCGCGAGGCACCTCGGGCGCGAGCGCGCGGACCGGCGGGGGAGGCTCCTCGAGCACCTGCCGGAGCAGGTCGAACCCGCCGCCGACCGCCGGCGGGCGCCCGGTCAGGGCGTGGTACAGCAAGGCTCCGAGGCCGAACACGTCGGTCCGTTCGTCGCTCCCCTCGCCGCGCGCC
>CAZMSZ010000280.1:0-10291 GCA_964569055.1 uncultured Planctomycetota bacterium
TCGGGCGGCGCGGCGCCGACACCAACACCTGGCGCATCACACCCGTGCAGCCGCGGCGCCGCGGCGGCGCGCAATTTCAGCGACAGCGGGGGGGACTCTGGGGGGGCGGAGCCCCCCCAGAAACCACGCTGGTGCGTCGCTACGACTCACGCCGGGTCGGGGCGACCCATGGGCGGAACTGTCCGCGCACACAAGTCACGCGCGCTTGGTGCCGCGACGCCCCTCGTGCCTTGGCCGCACGCTTGCGCCAGTGCGCGTCGCCATGACGAACACGATCCTCTCCCACTTGTTCGACCTCGCCTCCTGGACCGTGCTCCTCGTCGGCGGCACCGCGCTGGCGGGGGTCGTCGCCCAGGACCTCCCGCCGTCGGCTCTGGCGGGCCCGACCGCGACCCCGATCCACGCCGACGACGGGCTGCCCGAGCGCTACGCCCGCGAGCTCCCGCGCTTCGCCCTCCGTGACCCGTTCGGCGAGCGGCACCAGAGCGAGCGCGTGGCCGAGCACGGCCTGATCGTGGTCGTGACCGCGCCCACGTTCAAGAACCGCAAGGCCCAGGTCGGCTGGGCCGAGCACCTGTTGAAGACCCGCCCGGAGGGGAACGAGGCGCTGGTGTTCCTGCAGGACATGTCGGCGAGCTGGTTCGACGAGCGGGCCCGCGAGGAGATGCGCGAGGAGGACGACCCCGACGAGCCGCCGCTCCTCCTCCTCGACGAGGAGGGCGAGCTGCGCAAGCGGATGGGCGCCAAGAAGGGCGAGACCGTCGTCTTGGTCTACGGCGCCGACCACCAGCTGCGCCGGGTCGAGCGTGAGGACCCCAGCCGTGCTCGCGCCGAGCAGCTGTGGGACGCGCTCGAGGCGGGCGACGTCCAGGCCGACGCGCGCTGAGCGCCGCGACCCTGGATCGGAAACCGTTTCACATGGTGAGTCGCAAGCGCCGTAACGCTAGAAGCGACGGCGTGATAGTGACGGCCTCGGCCTTGCTATAGCGCGACGTGAAAAGGAGGCGTCCCATGCCCCTCCCGCGTCTCGCGCTGATCGCGGCCGTCGTGACCCTGTCCGCGACCCCGGCGCTCGCCTGGCCGAGCGAGTTCGAGCTGACCGGCCGCGACGACCGCTCGCGCGAGCTCGCGGGGCGCTTGAGCCTCGACGCCGAGTCCCGCGCGTTCGAGCTGCACGTGGCGCGTGAGGGCGCGCCGCTCGAGCTCGAGGGCACCCTCCGCGCGCACGACGGCGCCTTGACCGCCAAGGCCCGCAACCGCGCCGCGCGCTGGGTGCAGCGCCTGTTCCCGTGGAAGGTTCGAGTCGAGCCTCGCGGCCTCGACGTGACGGTGACGCTGACCCGCGGCACGCAGCGCCTCACCCTCTCGGGCGAGACCCCGCTCGGCCCGCGCAGCGCCGCGAACGAGGCGCTGATCCGCTCGTTCTACGCGGCGTTCGCCCGGGGCGACGCGGCCACCATGGCGGCGGCCTACGCTCCGCAGATCCACTTCAGCGACCCCGTGTTCCCGCACCTCCACGGCAGCGAGGTGGGCGCCATGTGGGCCATGCTGTGCGAGTCGGCCCCGGCGATCACGTTCAGCGGGATCCGCGCCGGCGAGCGCTACGGGGTCGCGCGCTGGGAGGCGCGCTACGAGGTGTTCGGGCGCCCGATCGTGAACGTGATCGAGGCCGCGTTCGAGCTCGAGGACGGCCGGATCGTGCGCCACGTCGATCGCTTCAGCTGGAGCCGCTGGTCGGAGCAGGCGTTCGGACGGATCCCCACCCGCCTCGCCGGTCGCGTCCTGCACACGGCGACCCGGCTCGGCGCCGCGTATCAGCTCCGCTCCTTCCGCCGGGACCACCGCGCTGCGCCCCCCGCGGCGCAGGCCTCCGCCGCGGCCCCCGCAGCCGAGGACCGTCGCGGGGCGGTCGGCGCGCTGGGCGCGGCGGGCGACTAAGCCGTAGTCGGCAGCAGGCGCGCCGCCGTGCGCGCCAGTAGCCCGAGCTTCTCGGGCGCGTCGCCGCGCAGCTCCTTGAGCGCGCCGATCAGGTACTCCCGCGCGACCTTCTTGCGCCACGAGAGCTCGAAGTCGGTGTTGTCGAGCGGCTTGGCCGGCTTGACCGCCCGGTCGGCGAAGGCCTCGAGCGCCTCGTCCTCGAGGCGCGTGCCGAGGAGCGGGGTGGCGTCGACCACCACCGGGCAGGAGGTCACCGCGCCCAGGCACAGGCGCGCCTCGGCGACCACGCCGCCCTCGAGGCGCACGGCCGCGCCCACCGCGGCCACCGGGAAGTCGAACGAGCCGCGCCGGCGCATCTTCCAGTAGGTGCTCCGCCAGCCCGCGGCCGCCGCCGGCAGGTGGACCGCGGTCAGGAGCTCGCCCGGGCGGCGGGTCAGGTACGCCATGCCGTCGTTGCGGTACAGCTCCGGGAGCGGGATCCGCCGCTCGCCCTCGGCGCAGACCAGGGTCACCTCGGCGCCGAGCGCGATCAGCGCCGGGGCGGTGTCGCTCGAGCTCACGGCCCAGCAGCGCGGGCTGCCGGGCGCCACCCAGCAGGTGCCGGTGGTCACCTGCTCGCGCGCCACGCCCTCGGGCCCGGGCGCCTTCTTGCAGAAGTCGATCGCCCGGCGCCACTCGAGGTTCTGGTTGTAATAGTTGCAGCGCGTGTCGAGGCACAGGTTGCCGCCGAGCGTGCCCATGTTCTGAATGTGCGGGGTGGCGACCCGGCTGGCCGCCATGGCGAGCGCGCGCTGCGCCTCGGGCAGCTCGCGCAAGCCGGCGAGCTGCGCCAGGGTCAGCCCGGCGCCGAGCGTGAGGCCGCCGCCCTCGGCGGCCACCCGCTTCAGCTCGGCCACCCGCCGCAGCGCGACGAGCGCGCTCGGGACCTGCTGGCGCCGCTTCATGTTGGGGACGAGGTCGGTCCCGCCCGCGAAGGGGACCGCGCCCGGCCCCTCCTCGCGCAGGAGCTTCACGGCCTCGGCCACGCTCGTGGGCGCGTGGTAGCGGAACGGCAGGGCGCGCATCACGAGCGCACCTCGCTCGGCGTCTTGGCCGCGCGGCGCCGCGCGGGCAGGTTGGCGGCGCGGCCGTCGCCGCCCTCCCAGGGCGGCGCGACCATGAACGGCTCGGGCCAGGTCATGGCCGGGAACGCGGCCGGCCCGTAGCGGCCAGGGCCGCCCTTGCGCTTGTCCTCGAGCGCGGCGAGCACCTTCTCGGGCGTGATCGGCGTCTCGTCCACGCGCACCCCCACCGCGTCGAACACCGCGTTCGCCACCGCCGGCATGATCGGCAGCAGCGGCCCCTGCCCGACCTCCTTGGCGCCGAACGGCCCCTGGGGGTCGGGGTCCTCCACCAGGTAGGTGACCATCTCCGGCATGTCGAGCGAGGTGGGGCTCTTGTACTCGAGCAGCGAGGGGACCTTGTGGACCGCGGCCGGCGAGCGCTTGGGCGGCAGGCGCCGGAACACCTGCTCCTCCATCAGCGCCTCGCCCAGGCCCATGTAGACGCTCCCCTCCACCTGCCCGCGCGCGAGCACCGGGTTGAGCGCGCGGCCGATGTCGTGGGCGATCCACAGCCTGGGCACCCACAGCCAGCCCGTGGCCGGGTCGACCTCGACCTCCACCACCGCCGCGCTGTAGGAGTAGGTCGGCGAGGGCCCCACGCCGCCGCCCTTGAAGCGGGCCGGCGAGGCGGGCGGGGTGTACGACCCGACCGTCCCGAGCGTGCCGAAGCGGGTCTCCGCCTCGACGCACGCCTCCTGGAACGTGAGCCCGCGCCCCGGGTCCTCCACGTCGAACACGCGCCGCCCCGCGAAGGCGAGGCGGGCCTGGGGCACGTCGAGCTTGGCCGCGGCCGCCTCGGCCAGGAGCGAGCGGGCCCGCTCGGCGGCCTCGATCGCGGCGTTGCCCATCATGATCGTCACGCGGCTGGAGTAGCTGCCGAGGTCGATCGGGGTGATGTCGGTGGCGCCGGTCCGCACGTGGATGTCGTCGGGCTCGATCCCGAGCACCTCGGCCACGATCCCGGCCAGCACGTCGTCGCTCCCCTGGCCGATCTCGGTCGCCCCGCAGAACGCGGTCACCGCGCCCATGCGGTCGAGCCGCAGCTGCACGCCCGAGTGCGGCATGCTGTTCCAGTAGATCGGCAGGCCCGCGCCGCACAGGTAGCTCGAGCAGGCGAGCCCCAGCCCCCGGCCCTCGGGGAGCTTGCCCCAGCGCTCGCGGAAGCCCGAGCCGTCCACGACCTTCTCGATGCACTCGCGCAGCCCGATCGTGCGCACGGTCAGGTAGTTGGCGGTCAGCGAGCCCGGCTCGCACAGCTGCTGCAGGCGCAGGTCGGCGGGGCTCTTGCCCAGCGCGACGGCGATCTTGTCGAGCTGGACCTCCTGGCCGAAGCGGGGCTGCACCGTGCCGTGGCCGCGCTTGGGCCCGCAGGCCGGCTTGTTGGTGAAGGTGCGGCAGCCGCGGAAGCGGTAGCGCGGGATCTTGTAGGTCACGGTCTGCAGCGCGCCGGTGTAGAAGGTCGAGGCGACCCCGTAGCTCCCGTAGGCGCCGCCGTCGAGCAGCGTCTCGAGGTCCATGCCCACCAGCGAGCCGTCCTCCTTCACCCCGGTGCGGAAGCGCATCAGCACGGGGTGGCGCCCGCGATGGCAGTAGAAGACCTCCTCACGGGTGAGCGCGATCTTGACCGGGCGCCCGGTCAGGAGCGCCGCCTTGCACACCACGACCTCGTGGTTGAAGGGGTCGCTCTTGCCGCCGAAGCCGCCCCCGTTGGGGCAGGCGATCACCCGGATCCGGTGCGGCGGGAGCTCGAGCGCGCGCGACAGCGCCCGGTGCACGTAGTGCGGCGTCTGGGTGGAGGACCACAGCGCCAGCTTGCCGTCGGGGTCGACCGCGGCGAGCGAGGCGTGCTGCTCGATCGGGAGGTGGGTGTTCCCCTGGTAGAAGAACACGTCCTCGAACACCCGGTCGGCCCCGGCCAGCGCGTCGTCCACGTCGCCGAACTGCAGCGCGACCTGCTTGTGGACGTTCCCCTCCTGCGCGTAGTCGTGGAGCTGGGGCGTGGGCGTGGCGAGCGCCTCCTCGGCCGAGGCGATCGTGGGGAGCACCTCCCAGCGCACGTCGATCCGCTCGCAGGCGGCCGCGGCCTCCTCCTCGCTCGTGGCGATCACCGCGGCCACCGGGTCGCCCACGTGGCGCACCACGTCCTGGCAGAGCGGGTGCTCGTCCTGGCTGACGGGCAGGATCCCGTAGGCGACGGGCGTGTCGGCCCCGGTCAGCACCAGCTTCACCCCGGGCATGGCGCGCGCCCGCTCGACGTTGATCCCGAGGATCCGCGCGTGCGGGTAGGGCGAGCGCAGGAGCTTGCAGTGCAGCATGCGCGGCAGCGACAGGTCGTCGGCGAACAGCGTGCGCCCGGTGGCCTTGGCCCGCCCGTCCACGCGGCGGCGCGGCTTGCCGATGACGTTGAGCTCGCGCTCGCTCACGAGCGGCCTCCGTCCTCGGCCCGCAGCTCCGCGGCCGCGCGCTCCACCGCCTCGAAGATCTGCACGTAGCCGGTGCAGCGGCACAGGTTCCCCGACAGCGCGTCGGCGATCCGCTCGCGGCTCGGCGCCGGCTCGGCCTCGAGCAGCGCCTTGGCGGTCATGAGCATGCCCGGGCTGCAGTAGCCGCACTGCGAGCCGCCGAGGTCGGCGAAGGCGGCCTGCAGCGGGTGGAGGCTCCCGTCGGGCCGCTCGAGCCCCTCGATCGTGTCGACCGCGCGCCCCTCCGCCTCGAGCCCGAGCATCAGGCACGACAGCAGCGGCTGGCCGTCGACGAGCACCGCGCAGGCCCCGCACTCGCCCAGCTCGCAGCCGTGCTTGGTCCCGGTCAGGCCGAGGTCCTCGCGCAGCACCTCGAGCAGCGTCTTGTGCGGCGCGAACGCCACCTCGGCCGGCTCGCCGTTCACCGTGAGGCTCATGAGGACCTTGTTCATGCGTGTCGCCTCGCAGGCCCGGGCTGGGCGGCCGTGGGCGCGGAGCCCAGGGACCTGCGAGCTTACGGACCCGGACGGTGGGCACAAGCGCCGGAGGTGAGGGCGCGGCCAGGACCGCTCGCCCCAACCACGCGCGACGGCGGTATCATTCGCGCGTTGCAAGGAGGGAGAACGTGTCGCTGGACGCGATCTTCTTCGACGTGGACGACACCCTGTTCTCGACGTCCGAGTTCGCCGAGCGCGCGCGGCGGGCGGCGTGCGCCGCCATGATCGAGGTGGGGCTCCGGATCGGGCTGGCCGAGCTCGAGGCCGAGCTGGCCGAGGTCGTGAGCGAGTTCTCCTCGAACTACGACCACCACTTCGACCAGCTGCTGCGGCGGATCCCCAACCGCCACTTCAAGGGGGTCAACCGGGCGATCCTGATCGCGGCGGCCGTGAAGGCCTACCACGACACCAAGTCGACCGAGCTGTTGCCCTACCCCGACGCGGTCGAGCTGCTGCGCGACCTCGCGGCGCTCGAGCCCGAGGTCGTGCGCGGGATCATCACCAGCGGGCTCACGATCAAGCAGGCCGAGAAGCTGCTGCGGCTGGGGGTGTACCCCTACCTGACGCCGGCCGCGATCTACATCAGCTCGCAGATCGGGATCAACAAGCCCAACGTCAAGCTGTGGCGCCGGGCGTGCAGCGACCTCAACCTCAAGCCGGGGCGCTGCATGTACGTCGGCGATCGGCTGCAGCGGGACATCGACCCCGCCAACGCGCTCGGCATGATCACGGTCCACTTCAAGCGCGGCGGCCGCCACGCGGGCGAGCAGGGCGAGAGCCAGGCCACCCACACCGTGAGCGACTTCTCGCAGCTGCGGCAGGTGCTCGCGCGCGACTATCGGCTCGCGCTGCCGCCGGCCGCGCTCAGCCCCACGAGCTCGTGAGCCGAGGCGCGGCGCCTCCGCTCCCCGCTCGCTCGCCCGCCCTGCTCGCCGCCGCGGCGCTCGGCGCGGCCGTCCCGTTCGGGCTCCTCGCCGCCTGGCGTCAGAGCCACGGCGCCCTCAGCGCTGCGCCGCCCGCGGCGCTCCTGCTGGGGGCCGCCGCGGGCGCGCTCCTGCTCGGGCCTGCGCCCCACGCGGACGGGGCCCACGCGGGCGGGCGCGCGCGCCGGGTGTGGGCGGCGGGGACGGCGCTGGCTGCGCTCGTCGCCGCGCCGCTCCTCCCGCCGGCGATCGGCGCCGCCGTGGCGCTGGCGGCGTGCGGGCTGGCGCTGGGCGCCCTCGCGCGGCGGGCCGGCGCAGGACGCGCGATCGCGGCGGGCGCGGCGTTCGCGGGCGTCGCCGCCCTGGCGGCCCTGGGCGCGCGTCACCTCGCCCTGCCCGCGGCGCCGAGCGCGGTCCTGGCGCTGGCGGTCGGCGCGGCGCTCGTGACGCACGCGGGCAGGAGCGCCTCCTCGGCGGCCTCGCTCGGCGGCGCCCCGCTCAGCCCGCTGGTGAGCGCCGCGTCGAGCGCCCTGGTGAGCGCGCGGCTGGTGGCCACGGGCGTGGTCGCTGCGGGTGGGCTGACGTTCCTGGAGGCCGCGCCCGGGCGCGCGCCGCTGGAGACGCCGGGGGCGAGCGCCGCGCTGGCCGCCCTCGCGGCGACGGCAGGCGGCGCGGCCGCCGGGCTCGCGCTCGCGGGCCTCTCGCCCGCCCTCCGCTCGCCGCGCCTGCTCGCGCTCGTCGAGCCGCTCGGCTGGGGCTGCACCCTCGCGCTCGCCGCGGTCGGCGCGCCGCACGCGCTCGGCGACGGCGGCGCGCTGCTGCTCGCGCTGGCGGCCCTCGCCGGCGCGCTGGGTGGGGTCGGCCTCGCGAGCTGCCTCGAGGGCGCGGCGGCGCTCGGGGTGGGGCTCGGCGCGCTCGGGTTGCCGCTCGGCGGCGCGCTGTTCGCCGTCGGCGCGGCCCTGTGGCCCCTCCCGGAGCGGCTGGCGCTCGCGCTCGGGAGCGGCGCTCCGCCCGACGCGCGGCTCGTGGCCGCGGCCGAGGAGGAGCGCGTCTGCCTCCGCTTCGCGCGCTACGGTCCGCCCTCGGTGGCGGTGGTCGACGTGCGCTCGGGCGAGGAGACCGCGCGGCTGCTCACCCTCGACGGGCGGGTGCTCGGGGCCACCCCGGTGCGGGCCGACGCGCCTCGTCAGCTCATGGCGGGGCAGGTGCTGCAGGGCGCGTTGCCGGCGCTGCTCGCGCCCGAGCCGCCGGCCCGCGTGGCGCAGGTCGGGCTGGGCACCGGCGTCGCGTGCGGGACCGCCCTGCGGTCGCGCGCCCTCGAGGCGCTCGCGCTGTCCGAGCCGCTCGCGGGCGTGCTCGCCGTCCACGGCGACCCGGGCGACCCGTTCGGATTCGTGAGCGGGCGCCCCCTCGAGGACCCACGGCTCGAGCTGCGCCGCAGCGCGGCGCCCGCGCCGCGCGCGCAGGCGCTGGTGGTGGGCGCCGGGCCGCTGACCCCCGCGCGCGCCGCTCGCTCGCGCGGCGCGCCGCTCTCGGTGTGGCGCCTCGCGCAGCTCGAGGCGGGCGCGCTCGGCGCCTTCGGCGAGGACGTGCCGCTGCACGCGTTCTTCGCCGGCTCCGAGGAGCTGGTGCTGCTCGTCGGACCGCTCCAGCTCGGGCTCGCCTCGCTCCGCGCGCGGTTCGCCGCAGAGCCCGGGCTCGCCGCGGCGCTGCGGCCGCTCGGGATCGAGGGGCCCGAGGCGCTGCTGGCGAGGCTGAGCGCGGTCCCGGCCACCTTCGCCCGCCTGCGCGCGGGCCCGCCCGACGCCGCGCTCGACCCGGCGAGCCTCGCGGCGCGCGGCGCCGCCGACGTGGCCCGCGCGCTCGAGGTCGCGGCAGGTGAGGACGCGGCCGGCCTGCTCGCGATCGCGCGCGCCCTGGTGGCCCGGCGCGCGCCCGCCGCGGTCGCCGCGGCGGAGGCCGCGCTCGAGCGCGCCACCGAGCGCGTCCCGGCGCTCGAGGTCCTGGGCCTGGCCCGCGCCGCGGCCGGCGACGGCCAGGGCGCCGAGGCCGCCTGGCGCGAGGCGATCGCGCTCGAGCCGGGGGCGGTCACGCCGCGGCTGATCCTCGCCCGGCGGCTGCTCGAGGCGCGCGCGTGGGCGGCGGCGCGCGAGGTGCTTCGCCCGGCGCTGCGCGAGGGTTCGCAGGCCGACGACGAGCAGCGGCGCGAGGTGCATTACCTCCTGGGCAAGCTCGCCCTCGCGCTGCGCGAGCCGCACGAGGCGATCGCCCAGCTCGAGCGGGCCGGCGCCCACGCCGACGCGGCCGACCTGCTGGGCGTGGCGCGCGCGCTGGCCCGCGACGTCCCCGAGCCGCCGCGCCCGGGCGCCGCCCTCACGCTCGCGGCGCGCCTGCTGCAGCGCGCCCGCACGGCCGACGACCGCGAGGTCGCCCGCCGCGCCCTCGACGACGCGGTGGCCGCGCTCACCCCGCTGGCCCACGCGCCGGAGCCGCTCGACGCGCAGGGGGCGGAGGAGGGCGCGCGCGCCCGCGCCCGCCTGGCGCGCCTGCTGCGCGAGGCGGCCGCGCTCCACGACGCCCCGCCGGCCGCGCGCACGCTCCACCGCCTGGCCGCCGACGTCCTCGCGCCGCTCGCCGGCGCCGACCCGCGCCGCGCGGCCGAGCGCGCCGAGGCCCTGATCGCCGCGGGCGCGCCCGAAGAGGCCGAGGCCGCCCTGCTCGAGCACGCGGGGAGCGACGAGCCCGCGGTCCACGAGGCCCTCGGCGAGGCGCTCCTCGCGCAGGGCAAGCCCGACGCGGCCGCGGCCGCGCTCCGCAAGGCGCTGGCGGTCGGGCAGGCGTCGTCGGCGCAGACCCGCACCTACCTGCGGCTCGCCGACGCCGAGCGCGCCGCCGGCCGCCCCGAGCGCGCGATCGAGGCGCTCGAGACCGCCGAGCGCCTGCTGCCGGGCCACCCGCGCGTGCGCCTCAACCTCGGCACGCTCCTGCTCGAGGCGGGACGCAAGGCGGAGGGGCTCGCCGCCTACCGCGCCTTCCTCGAGGTGGCCCCCGCCAACGACGCCCTGCGCGAGCGGGTGGAGCGGGCGGTCGCCCGGCTCGAGGCCGAGCTCGGCGCGCGCTGACGGGCTGTAACGGGAGATTGCACTAGCTAGCGCTGTCCGCAATCGGTTCGGAGTCGGAGTCGGAGCCGGAGTCAGAGTCGGAGTCGGAGTCGGAGTCGGATTCGGAGTCGGATTCGGAGTCGGACTCGGACTCGGAATCGGAGTCGGATTCGGATTCGGAGCCGGAGCCGGAGCCGGAGTCGGAGCCGGAGTCGGAGTCGGAGTCGGAGTCGGAGTCGGAGTCGGACTCGGACTCGGAGTCGGAGT
>CAZMSZ010000281.1:0-6643 GCA_964569055.1 uncultured Planctomycetota bacterium
CGCTCCTCGCGCAGCGGTTCTTGGAGCTGCACGCGCGCGAGCTCGGGCGGCCCGAGCTGGTCGGGTTCGAGCCCGCCGCCCTCGAGCGGCTGCGCGCCTACTCCTGGCCCGGCAACGTGCGCGAGCTGCGCAACGCGATCGAGCGCGCCGTCATCGTGGCCAGCCCGCCCCAGATCCGGCGCGCCGACCTGACGCTGACCGGGGCCGCGCCGCTCCCGGGGGCCGCCCGGTCGCGCCCGTCCTCGGCAGGCCCCGCCGGGCCGGTGGTCCTCGAGCTCGCCGACCATCGCCTCGAGGGCGCCGAGCGCGCGTTGATCGAGGCCGCGCTGGCCGCCGCCGGCGGGCGCAAGACCCAGGCGGCCGAGCTCCTGGGGATCAACCGCGCCACCCTCTACAACAAGCTGCGCGCCTACGGCCTGGGGGGTAGCTCGCGCTAGCGGAAGGGTCGAGCGACACGCCTCGGCAGGCGCAAGCCAAGAGCCGAAGACAACACGGAATATCGACAGGCAACAACAATCCGAGTGCCAGAATGGCTGTCGCACTAGCGACAGCGCCTTCCATTGATATTCGGATTGATATTCTCATTGATATTCCGTGTTGCCTTTCTGCCTCGGGAATGGCCGCTTGGGAGCGGTTCGCGCCCCGCGAGCGCCCGCGTGGTCGCGTGCCTTCCGGGTCGAGCGGCCGCCGCTACCATCGCGCGCCCCGCCGCGCGGCGGGGAGAGGAGCGGCCGCTCGTGACCCGATCCAGCCCCGTGCTCCCCCGCGGCGGACGCGCGCTCGCGCTCGCCTCGCTGATCGCGCTCGCCCCGCTCGGCGTGGCGCGCGCCGAGCTCGGGCGGGTGACCGCGCAGGAGCCGGCGCGCTGGCAGCAGGTCCCGCTCGGGCTGTGCGAGGACTACCCCGAGGAGCGGCGCGACCTCGCGCAGGTGCGGGCCGACTTCGACGCGCTGAGGGCCGCGGGCGTGCGGTCGCTGCGGGTCTCGATCGGCTGGGACGAGATCGAGCCCGAGGACGACCGGTTCGACTTCGCGTTCTGGGACGGGTTCTTCGAGCTGGCCGAGGAGCGCGGGATCACGCTGCTCCCGTACGTGTGCTACACGCCGAGCTGGGCGGCCCGCGACCCCGACGCCGCCTGGCGCAGCCCGCCGGCCGACCTCGAGGAGCTGGCCGAGGCGCTGGGCGCGCTGGCGCGCCGCTATCGCGGGCGCGTCCCGAGCTGGGAGATCTGGAACGAGCCCGACAACCCCGCCTACTGGAGCGGCGACCCGCGCGACTACGCGGCGCTCCTGCGGGCGGGCGCCGCCGCGGTCCGCGCGGCCGACCCGGGCGCGGACGTCGTCCTGGGCGGGATCGCCTGGGACCTCGAGTTCCTGCGGCAGGTGCTCGAGGCGCCTGGCGCAGCCGCCGCGGCGGACGTGATCAACCTGCACGCCTACTTCGAGACCTGGAGCCCCGAGCCGCTCGAGCGCCTGAGCGAGTACCTGCGCGAGGCCGCCGACTTGGTGGCGGAGCTCGGGGCGGGTCAAGCGCTGTGGCTGGCGGAGGTCGGCTACTCGAGCTTCCGGGCCGGGGCCCACGTCTCGGAGGCCTACCGCGCGCGCTACCGCTACGAGCACACGCCGCGGCACCAGGCCGACGCGCTGGTGCGGACCGTCGCCCTCGCGCTGGCGAGCGAGGCGGTGGAGCGGATCGCGTGGTACGAGCTGCGCGACCTCCCCCCCGAGGAGGCGGTGATCGGCGACGTCAACAACCGGCATCTCGGCGTGCTGGGCACGGGAGGCGCCGAGCGCAAGCCCGCGTTCGCGGCGCTGCAGCTGATGGGGCGGCTGCTCGGCGGACGCGTCCGCTCCCTCGACGACGAGGCGCGCGCCGCGCGCCCGCTCGGGTCGGAGGCCGAGGTCCACGCGTTCGAGCGGGCCGACGGCGCGGTGGTGGTGGTGGCCTGGCTGCGCACCCACGTGCCGGGCCGGGGGGCGGTCCCGGAGATGGGCGACGCCGCCGACCCGCGGCGCGAGCGGCTCGAGCTGTGGTTGCCGCGCGCGCTGGGTGACGGCGAGGTGCTCGACGCGCAGGGCCGCCGCCTGGGGGCCCTCGGCGCGCGGCGCGACGAGACGGGACCCGGGACGAGCCTGGCGCGGTTCGACGTGCGGGGGGGCGAGACGCTGGTCCTGGTGCTCCCGCCCGAGGGATCCGCGCAGTAGCCGCGCCAGCGGTCGGTAGCGAGCGCTACCCTGACGCGCGGCGCCCCGGGGCGTCGGGAGCAGCATGACCCAGCGCAAGAAGGTCACCCGCACCAAGAAGAAGAGCCCGGCGGCCGGGCGGGCGAGCGCGGCCACCCGGGCCAAGAAGGCAGGCACCAAGGCGGCGCCGCGAGTCGCCGCGCGCCCGGCAGGCGCCCGCTCCAGCGGGCGGGGACCCTCGCCAGCGCGGATCGCGCGCGCCCAGGCGGTCCTGGGCGAGCTGCACCGGCTGTACCCCGACGCCACCTGCGCGCTGCAGCACCGCAGCGCGTTCGAGCTGCTCGTGGCGACGATCCTCTCGGCGCAGTCGACCGACGCCACCGTCAACCGCGTCACCCCGGCCCTGTTCGCGCGCTGGCCCGACGCCCGGGCCCTCTCGCACGCCGACCCCGACGAGCTCGAGCAGGTGATCCACGCCACCGGGTTCTTCCGGCAGAAGGCCAAGAGCCTCCTCGGCGCCAGCCAGCGGCTGGTCGAGGTCTACGGGGGCGAGGTCCCGCGCACCCTGGCCGAGCTGATCACGCTCCCGGGGGTGGCCCGCAAGACGGCCAACGTCGTGCTGGGCACCTGGTTCGACCTCGAGGAGGGGATCGTGGTCGACACCCACGTCGGCCGCCTCGCCCACCGCCTCGACCTGACGTGGTCGAGCAAGGACACCAAGGACGCGGTCAAGATCGAGCAGGACCTGATGCGGGTCGTCCCGCGCGGCGAGTGGACGTTCCTCAGCCACGGCCTGATCCTGCACGGCCGCGCGGTGTGCACCGCCCGCAAGCCCGCCTGCGCCGTCTGCGCCCTCGCGCCCCACTGCCCGTCGGCGTTCCGCGTGTAGCGAGGCGGGGCGCCTCGGGCGAGCACCGTTCGTTCGTGCCCGTCTCCATGCGCGTGACCCGTCCCCGCGCTCGGAGTGCTGTCGCATGCGCCCGCGCCTCGCGGGCCGCGGGCACGGGCCACGGGCACGGGCACGCGCACGAGGCGGGTAGTAGGTCGCGCCCGGTCTCGGCTCAGTACAACACGCGCACCCGAATCGTCCCCGGCACCGCCTTCAACCGCTCGCGCAGGTCCGCGGCGTAGTGCTCGTCCACGTCGACCACCACGTAGCCCAGCTCGGGCGTGGTCCGCAGGTATTGCGCGAGCACGTTGACGTCGGCGTCGGCGAACACGCGGTTGAGCGCGCCGAGCACGCCCGGCTGGTTGGCGTGGATGTGCAGCAGGCGGTGGGCGCCGCCGGGGTGCTGGGCCAGCGACAGCGCCGGGAAGTTGACCGCGCCGATCGTGGCGCCCTGGTCGCTGAACGCGACCAGCTTGTTCGCCACCTCGGTGCCGATGTTCTCCTGGGCCTCGAGGGTGCTGCCGCCGATGTGGGGCGTGAGCACCACGTTCGGCAGGCCCTGCAGCGGCGAGCGGAACTCCTCCTCGGTGGTGCGCGGCTCGCTCGGGAACACGTCCACCGCCGCGCCGCCCAGCCGTCCCTCGCGGATCGCCTGCGCGAGCGCGTCGACGTCGACCACCGTGCCGCGGCTGGCGTTGATCAGGTACGCCCCGCGGCGCATGCGACCGATCCGCTCGGCGCTCATGAGGTCGCGGGTCGAGGGGTCCTGGGGGACGTGGAGGGTGACGACGTCCGCCTGCGGGAGGAGCTCGTCGAGCGTCGCGACCTGCCGGGCATTCCCCATGGGGAGCTTGGGCTCCACGTCCTGGTACAGGACCCGCATGCCCATCGCCTCGGCCAGGATCGAGACCTGCGAGCCGATGTGCCCGTAGCCCACGATCCCGAGCGTCTTGCCGCGGAGCTCGTAGCTCCCCTTGGCGCTCTTGGGCCAGCGCCCCTCGTGGACGTCGCGGTTCTTGTCGCCCAGCCCGCGCAGCAGCATGATCGCCTCGGCGATCACCAGCTCGGCCACGCTGCGGGTGTTGGAGTGCGGCGCGTTGAACACGGGGATGCCGCGCCGCGCCGCCGCCTCGAGGTCGACCTGGTTGGTGCCGATGCAGAAGCACCCGACCGCGATCAGCCGGCGGGCCGCGTCGAGCACGTCAGCCGTCAGCTGGGTCCGCGAGCGGATCCCCAGCACGTGCACCCGCTCGACCGCCTCGCGGAGGGCCTCTCCGCTGAGGCTGCCCGCCAGGCGCTCGATCTGGGTGTACCCCGAGCGCTGGAAGTGCTGGACCGCCGTCTCGTGGATCCCCTCGAGCAGCAGCACACGGATCTTGTCCTTGGGGAACGAGAGCTGGGGCACGGGTCCTCCGGGGGCGCGCGGGCGCCCGAGGCGGCGGAGGATACAACCAAAGCGCGCGGGCGGGAGCGTCGCCGCGAGGCGCGCGCCGCGCGCAAACACCACGGGCCGGGGCGCGTTGACGCGCCTGGGGCAAGGCTTTAGTGTGTCGTGCGACTTACGTTTAGGGCGGTCAGGGCCACCGGGGGCGACGGTGCGGGTCACCTTTTATGGTGTGCGGGGTTCGTTCCCGGTGGCGCACCCCAACGTCACCCGGGTCGGCGGCAACACGTCTTGTGTCGCCATCCGCGCGCCCGGCGCGCCCCCGCTGATCATCGACTCGGGCACCGGCGTGCGCCGCTGCGGGCGCGAGCTCATGGATGAGGGGTTCGGCGACGGCGCCGGCGAGGGCGCCTTCTTGTTCAGCCACACCCACTGGGATCACATCCAGGGGTTCATGTTCTTCGAGCCCTTCTACAAGGCTGGCAACTCGTTCAGCGTGTTCGCGCGCGGGAGCCACGACCGGCGCCTGCACCAGGTGTTCGCCGGGCAGGCGGACAGCGCCTACTTCAGCTACGACCTCGGGCGGTTCGAGGCGGACCTGCGCTGGAAGGCCGTGCAGGAGGGCGAGAGCTTCGAGTTCGGCCCCTACAAGGTCTCGACCGCGCGGCTCAACCATCCCGGCATCGCGATCGGCTATCGGATCGAGACGGGCGGCAAGACGTTCGTCTACATGACGGACACCGCGCCCTACGACGACCAGCTCCTCGGCGAGGGGTTCCACGTCAAGAAGACCGAGCAGGACCCCGAGGTGATCGCCCAGATCAAGGACTACGGGCGGGCCCTCGAGCGCTTCGTCGACGGGGCCGACCTGCTCCTCTACGACACGTTCTTCACCCCCGATCAGTACCGGCAGAACCCTCACTGGGGGCACAGCACCCCCGACGAGGGGATCCGGCTGGCCCGCCAGGGAGAGGTCGGGCGGCTCTACCTGTTCCACCACCATCCCGAGGCCTGGGATGACGACCTCGAGGCGCGGACGCGGGACTACCAGCGCCGGCTCGGCGGCTCCGATCTCGAGATCGGCCTGGCTCGGGAGGGTGAGTCGGTCGAGCTCTGAGCATGCGGGTCCGGTTCTGGGGAGTCCGTGGCGGCATTGCGGCCCCCGCCGGGTCGACGACGGGCATCGGCGGCAACACCCCCTGCGTCGAGGTCCGCGACGGCGAGGGCGAGCTGGTCGTCCTCGACGCGGGGATCGGGCTGTACTGGCTGGGGCGCAGCCTGCTCGCCGGGCCGCACGGGCGCGGGCAGGGGCGGGCCACACTGCTCCTCTCCCACACCCACTGGGATCACATCCAGGGCTTCCCGTTCTTCGTGCCGGCGTTCATCCCCGGGAACGAGCTGACGGTGTGGGGCGGCGGCGTGGCCCACCTCGAGTCGATCCTCGAAGGGCAGATGGACCCTACCTACTCGCCGATCGTGAGCCTGAGCAACCTCGGCGCGCAGGTGACGTTCGGCGAGCTCGGCCAGCAGCCCGAGCTCACGGTCGGCGGGCTGCGGATCGTGCACGGCACGTTCGCCAACGGGCCCCAGCAGATCGTGGGCTATCGCCTCAGCGAGGGTGAGCGGAGCTTGTGCTACATCCCCGAGGTGGAGCACCCGCCGGGCGGGCTGGCCCCCGTGCCCCTCGAGCTGGCGGCGGGCTGCGACGTGCTGATCCACGAGGCCTACTACACCGCCGAGGAGCTGGCGCGCGGCGGGCTGAGCCTGGCGGGCCCGAGCGGCCCGGCGGCCGGCGGCCACACCAGCTTCCGCCAGGCGACCGAGCTCGCCCTCGCGGCGGGGGCGCGCAAGCTGTACTACTTCTATCACCACCCGGATCACGACGACGCGACCATCGAGCGCGCGGTGGCGGCCGAGCGCGCGCACCTCGAGCGCGTGGGCGCGACGTTGCAGGTCGAGCCGGCCCGCGAGGGCGTGGAGTTCGAGGTCTGAGGCGGGGCCGCGGCGCCCACCTCGCGCGAGGCCGCCCGGTCCATTACGCTCGACGCGGTCGCTCGGCGAAGGAGGGCACCTCGTGACGCTGCAGAATCCGGGAGCGCAGGGACCTGGCATCGGCGGCGGGCAGGCGCGCGTCCCCCTGGGCGCCCCGAGGCCCGCCCCGCCGCTCCGTCAGTCGGGCGCGGCGCA
>CAZMSZ010000281.1:6743-10255 GCA_964569055.1 uncultured Planctomycetota bacterium
CCCGCCGGGGGCTCGCCGCTGGGCGGGCTCAAGCCGGGCATGGCGAACCCCAACGACCCCAAGCTCAAGCCGCTCGAGCGCCTGTTCGCGCTGATGGCCCAGTACGACTCGTCCGACCTCCACCTCAAGTCCAACTCCCCGCCGATCATGCGGATCAAGGGCGACATGCGCGCCCTGCAGGGGAACCCGCTGTCGAGCGACGACATCTACCGCCTGCTCAAGGAGATCGCGACCGAAGAGCAGATGAAGGTCTACGACGAGACGGGCGACCTCGACTTCGCGCACATGCTGCCCGACCAGGCCCGCTCGCGCTTCCGGCTCAACGTGTTCCGCGACAAGCGGTCGAACGCGCTCGTCGCCCGGCGGATCAGCACCGAGATCCCCACCTTCGAGCAGCTCAACCTGCCGGCCGACTCGCTCAAGCGGATCCTCGACGCCAGCGACGGCCTGATCGTGCTCGCCGGCGTCACCGGCTCGGGCAAGTCGACCACGATCGCGGGCATGATCGACTGGATCAACACGCACCAGGCGGTGCACATCATCACGATCGAGGACCCGGTCGAGTACGAGTTCAAGAACAAGCGCGCGTTCATCTCCCAGCGCGAGATCGGCGTCGACTGCAAGGACTTCAAGGCGGCGATCCGCACCCTCGTGCGCCAGGACCCCGACGTGGTCCTGATCGGCGAGATGCGCGACCAGGAGACGTTCGAGTTCGGCCTGACCGCGGCCGAGACGGGCCACCTCGTGTTCGGCACCCTGCACGCAGGGACCGTGGCGCAGTCGATCGGCCGCATCCTCGGCCTGTTCCCGCCCGAGAAGCACGCCATGCTCCGCCAGGGGCTGCAGTTCAACCTGCGCGCGATCGTGTGCCAGAAGCTGGCGCCCTCGCCGCGCTTCGGGCGCATCCCGCTCAACGAGATCCTCATCGCCACGCCGATCGTGAAGAAGGTCCTCGGCGAGGGCGAGGACGCCAAGCTGACCGGGATCATCCAGGGCGCGCGGACCGACGGCATGATGACCTTCGACCAGTGCATCGTGGAGCGCTGCAAGGCCGGGTTCATCACCGAGGAGGTCGCGCTGGAGTACGCCACCAACCCCGACCAGCTCCGGCTCGCGCTGCAGGGGATCGTGCTCGGCGGCTCGCAGGGCGGGATCACGCGGTAGCCGCCGTGACCACCCACGCAGGAGGAGGCCGCCCGGCGGCGCTCCTCGACCGGGACGGCGTGCTCAACGTCCGCCTCCCGGGCGACACCTACGTCACCCACCCCGGGGAGCTCGAGCTGCTGCCGCACGCGGCCGAGCTGGCCCGGACGCTCCACGAGCGCGGCTACCTCCTGGTGGTGGTCACCAACCAGCGCGGCGTGGCGCGCGGGTTCATGGACGCGGCCGCGCTCGCGGCGGTCCACGACAAGCTCGGGCGCGAGCTGGCCGCCGCCGGCGCGCCGCTGGCCAGGGTCTACGCCTGCCCGCACGACCGCGACGCGGGCTGCCGCTGCCGCAAGCCGCTCCCGGGCCTGATCGAGCAGGCCGCGGCCGAGCTGGGGCTCGACCTGGCGCGCTCGGTGCTGATCGGCGACAGCGAGCGCGACGTGGCGGCCGGCCACGCGGCCGGGGTGGGGCTGAACCTGCTCGTCCCGTCCAACGGCGACCCGCGGTTCGTGCTCGAGCGGATCCCCGCGCGCTGAGGCGCGCCGAGCGAGGCGAGGGTCGCGGTGGGCAGGTTCCGGGTCAGCGGGTTCGACATCGTGGGGCGCGCCGTGGGCGCCCTCAAGGCTCGCGAGGTCGGCGCCGCCATCGCGCGCCTGTCCGCCACGTACCGCGCCGGGCGGAGCGACTTCGACTACCGGAGCGCCGAGGGGCGCGCCGCCTACCTGTGGCACGTCCTCCCCGCCCACCTGTGCGACATCAGCCGCCTGCTCCAGGACCAGCCCGAGCTGCTCGAGGGGCGCGAGACGCTCCGCTTCCTCGCCCTGGGCGCGGGCCCCGGCAGCGACGTGCTCGCGCTCCTCGACGCGCTGATCGCCATCGAGGGGCGCGGCGGCCTGGAGGGGCTGGCCCGGGTGGAGGCGCTGCGCCTCGACGCGGCCAGCGAGTGGGACACGAGCTTCTCCGCGCTCCTCCCGCACGCGCTCGAGCTGTACGGCGCCCTCTCGCCCGGCCTCGCGTCGACCTGGACGTTCGAGGCGCCCGCGCGCGCGCTGCGCTGCGACCTCCGCCAGCCGCTCTCGCCCGAGGCCACCCGCGCGATCGCCGCGGCGGACCTGGTGCTGGTCGCCAACGTCCTCACCGAGCTCGCCCCCCGCGGCACCGACGCCCTCCCAGGAGGCGCCCGCCAGGCGTTCGCGGCGGCGCTGCAAGCCCTGTCCCCGGGCGCCACGCTGCTCCTGGTCGACCGAGCCGGCGCCCCCGGCGCCGCCGGCCGCGCCGAGGAGGTCGTGTCGCTCGCCCGCGAGCAAGACCCCGACGCCGCGCTCGTGCCTCCCCGCCGCCGCGAGACCCGCTGCGGCTGCGCGCTCACCCGCCGCGCCAAGGAGGTCTACCGCCACGTGAAGCTCCCGACCACACGGGACGAGGACCGCCCGGTCAAGAACTGCAAGACGCTGTGGGCCCGCGTCACGCGGAGCAGGTCGACCTCCTCACCGTGAAACCCACCGCCAAGAGCGCGAAGGAAGAGCTGTCGCTGCGCGAGGGCAGCTCCTCGCCGTGAAGCCGACCGCCAAGAGTGCGAAGGAAGAGCTGTCGCTGCACGACGTCACCTCCTCGCCGTGAATATCGACCGCCAAGGGCGCCAAGAGCGCCAAGGAAGAGCTGACGCTGCACGACGTCACCTCCTCGCCGTGAAACCGACCGCCAAGAGTGGGAAGAAGGAGCTGTCGCTGTACGCGGGCAGCTCCTCGCCGTGAGAAACGACCGCCAAGGACGCCAAGAGCGCCAAGGAAGAGCTGACGCTGCACGAGGGCAGCTCCTGCCGTGAAACCGACCGCCAAGAGGCGAAGGAAGAGCTGTCGCTGCACGAGGGCAGCTCCTCGCCTCCGGAGGGTCGCACTCATATGTGACACGCGCAGGGCCACTTTCCTGGGCACGCGCCGAGACTCGCCAGGCCTGGCTGGCTCTGGGTTCGATGGTCGAAGCGGGTGGACCGAGCTCCTCCGTCCCCGGGTCAGGAGGAGGGCGGGGGGGCGCCGCGCGCAGTTCGGGCGCGCGGTTCGTCCGATTGCCCGGGGCAATCGCCAACACGTGGCAGCGCGCACGCTGTTTGAGCACGGCGTCCCCCCGCCCTCCTCCGGGTACCCAAGCCCGCCCGCTAACGCCGAGCCGCGCCACCGGACGCGCGCTCCTGCCTTTCCCACGCTTCCCCTGCGTCCGACCACCCTTCCTGCGTTCCTGTTTTTCCTGCTTTCCTGTCTTCTCTTCTCTTCTCTTCTCTTCTCTTCTCTTCTCTTCTCTTCTCTTCTCGTCTCTTCTCTTCTCTTCTCTTCTCTTCTCTTCTCTTCTCTTCTCTTCTCTTCTCT
>CAZMSZ010000282.1:0-10234 GCA_964569055.1 uncultured Planctomycetota bacterium
CTCGTGGCAGCGCGCACGCTGTTTGAGCACGGCGCCCCCCCGCCCTCCTCCGGGTCCACCGATCCAGCCCCTTCACGCAGAGCCACGCCACCACCCGCACGCTCCCTGCCTCGTGCCGCGCGGGCGAAGTCCCTTGGAGCAGACGAGCGTACGCCGACGTGCCGCTCGCGTCCGCCAAGCAGGTCCAGTGCCGTGGCGTCTCGGCGGTACGGGACTTCGCCCGCGCGGCACCTGGGGCGGCTCGGCCGAAGCCGAGCGTCGCTCCGGCAAATGCTTAGAGGAGGGAGGTCGCGCCGACCGGAAGCGAGCAGGGCACGAGTGCGGCCATGCCTGGCGGAGCAGAGCACGCTCAGTGTTCTGCGACGAGGTGCTGCACGTGGTGGCGCAGATCGCCTGGACCAGCTCTGCAGGCGAGCCCGTGAAGAAGGTGCGCTCCCAACGCCCGGTGTGCTGCTTCACGCCAGGCCGAAGCGATCTACGCCGCCAGGCCTGGCTCTGGTTCCGCTGATGGAAGACGGGGATGTAGCTCCGGCGTCCCCGGGTCAGGAGGAGGGCGGGGGGGCGCCGCGCGCAGTTCGGGCGCGCGGTTCGGGTCCACCGATCCAGTCCCCTCACGCAGAGCCACGCCACCACCCGCACGCTCCCTGCCTCTCCCGCGCTCCTCATGCGCCCGACCACCCTTCCTGTTTTCCTGTTTTCCTGTTTTCTGTTCTTTCTTTATTTCTTTATTTCTTTCCTTTTTTTGGCGAAGGCGCCGAGTTCGTTCAGCGGCAGCCTTGGCGCTCTTGGCGCCTTGGCGGTATTTTTTGCGCGAAGGAGCTGGGCTCGTTCAGCGACAGCCTTGGCGCTCTTGGCGCCCTTGGCGGTAATTTTTTTTTGCGCGAAGGAGCCGAGCTCAAGCGACAGCCTTGGCGGTCTCGGCGCCTTGGCGGTTTCCTTTTGCTCTGGCTCACGAACGACGTCGCAAGACCCCGCCCAGCTCCCGCAGCGCCGTCACGCGAGGGCCCCGGGGGCCGGAGCGGGGCCCTGCTCGTCGCCCTTGGCGCGGTCCGCGGCGCCGATCCGCGGGCGGAAGGTGAGGAGCAGGAGCGGCGAGAGGAACAGGTCCGCGAACACCGCGGTCAGGAGCGAGACCCCGATCAGCAGCCCGAGGTTGGCCAGGCCGCCGAACTCCGAGGCGAGGAGCGCGCCGAACCCGGTCGCGATCACCAGGGTCGTCACGAGCATGGGCGCGCCGGTGCCGCGCAGCACCTCGAGGGCGGCGGTCCGGTGCGGGTCGGGGTCGCCGGCCGCGGCGTGGTGGTCGTACTGGCGGCGGAAGCGAGTCAGGTACTGGATCGTGTCGTCGTCGGCGATCACCAGCGTGATCGAGAACACGATCACGGTGGAGACCTTGAGGTCGATCCCGAGCAGGCTCATGACCGCCACGGTCAGGAGCAGCGGGAGCAGGTTCGGCACCAGCCCGATCAGGGCCAGCCGCCAGGAGCGGAGCACCAGGCAGAACACGCCCAGGGTGACCAGGATCGCGACCCCCAGCGAGCGCGCCAGGCCGCCCACCAGTCCGCGGTAGATCGCGTCGGCGATCGTGAGCTGCCCGGTGAGGGTGACCTCGAACGGCGGGTCGCCGAGGGCGGCCCGCTCCTCGGCGGCGACCCGGCGGAGGAGCGCGATCACCTCGGCCGCGCGGGTCGAGCCGACGTCGGGCATGTCGACCATGACCGCGGCGTGGTCGCGGTGGAACGTGAGTACGTCGGCGAGCAGCTCGCCGTCGTCGATCAGCAACAGCTCCTGCGCGATCGCCGCGCGGCTGGTGGGCAGCGGCTCGCTCCGGGTCGCCTCCTCGCCGAGCAGCAGGCGGTGCGCCTTGCGCAGGTAGCTGGCGAGGGACAGCGCGTTCTTGGCCTCGGGGACCTCGGCCTCGAGGCGCCGCTCGAGCCGGTCGAGGAGCGCGAGGGCGCGCGGGTCGAGCAGGGGCTCCTCGCGCGCGGCCGCCTCGCCGATCGCCTCCACGTGGAAGGCCAGCGGGACGATCCCGCCGTGGGCGCGCTCGACGGCGCGCGCCGCCTGCACGATCGGGTGCGACTCGCGCAGGTCGTCGACCACGTGGTGCTCGCGTCCGACCCGCGCGCCCAGGACCGCCGCGACCGCGACGATCAGCGCGGCGACGGCGAACACGGCGCGCGGGCGCCGGGTCACGCAGCGCTCGATCGCGCCCACCAGCGCGCTCAGCGCCGCGGCGGCGCGGCCGCGGCCGGCGGCGGCGCCCGGGGCGCCGCGCGGGCTCCGCACCAGCGCCCGCAGCGCGAGCGGCAGCACGGTCATGTTCGCCAGCCAGGCCAGGAGCACGCCCAGCGCGGTCGCCACGCCGAACTGGGCGATCAGCGGGGTGTCGGCGGTGACGAGCCCCAGGAAGCCCCCGGCGATCGTGAGCTCGGTCAGCAGGCACGGGAGCGCGCTCTCCGCCGTGGCGGCGGCGCTGGCCTCGGCCGCGCTCAGCCCGGCGGCGAGGCCCTCGCGGTGGTGGCTGACGATGTGCGCGGTGTCGGAGACCGACACGATCATCACCACGATCGGTGTGATCTGCGTGAGGATCTGCAGCGGGATCTCGCAGGCGCCCATGGCGCCCACCGCCCAGATCGAGGCCGCGCCGATCGTGAGCGCGCAGGCGACCACCTCGCCGACGCTGGGGTAGGCGACTCCGAACAGGACGATCACCAGCAGGAACGCCAGCGGGTTGAGCACGGTCGTGTCGCGCAGGATCAGCTCGGTGTAGGCGGCGCGCACCGCCGGCATGCCCGAGAGCGTCAGGCGGAGCGCGCTCCCGGCGGCCTGCGCCGCGCCCTCGTGCCGGGCGAGGATCGCGCTCGCCGCCCGGTAGAAGGCGGTGCGCCGGGCGTCCTCCGAGGCGTGGGCGGGCTCGAGGGTGACCCGCAGGATCGTGGCGTCGCCCGCGGGCGGGCTGACTCGCCACACGAACAGCGGGTCGCTGGTGGCCTTGCGCCGCGCCTCTGCCAGCGCCTCGGGGCCGAGGTCGAGCGACGGGACCAGTCGCTCGATCGCGATCAGGTCGCCCTCGGCGGTCACGTCGTCGACCGACAGCAGCCCCTCGGTCCGGGCCACGCCCTCGAGCGCGCCCAGCTCGCGCTCGAGCGCGTCCAGGCGGCGGAGCCCGGCCGGCGTGAACAAGTCGGGCGCCTCGACCACCACCAGCGCGTGGGCGTCCTCGAGCGGGAACTGCTCCTTGAAGCGGTCGTACGCCAGCCGCGCCGGGTCGCTGCTCGGGAACAGCAGCTCGATCGAGAAGTCGGCGCGGATGCTCGTGGCGAGCGCGCCCGCCAGCGCCACCAGCGCGACGCACGCCAGCGCCGCGCTCCAGGGCCGCGCCAGCAGCGCGCGCAGCGCCGCCTCGCCCGCGTAGCGCTGGCTCACGGGGGCGGCTCCTCGCCCAAGAGGGGCCGGAGGAACTCGAGCAGGAGCGCCGCCAGCGGGGCGGTCCCGCTGGGGGAGAGCACGTCGCCCGCCAGGAGGTGGTGGTCGGGGTCCTCGCCGACGTCGAGCTCCACCCGCCGCTTGAGCGGCGAGCCGAAGTCGGCGAACCGCGCCGCGGCCGCGTGCCCGTCCACTACCCGGTCCTCGAGCGAGTGGACCAACAGCAGCGGCGCGCGCACGGCCCCGAGGTCGGTGTCCTCCACCAGCGCGAGCAGCGCGCCCAGCGTGACGGCGGCGCGCACGGGGTAGCGGGTGGTCCAGTACTGGCCGTGCGCCGCGTTGCGCGGGGTCCAGCTCCGCTCGGGGCCGACGAGCAGGCGGGCGAGCTGCTCGCCCCAAGGCGCGGCGAGCAGCCCGGCGGCCGGGTGACGCACGCGGAAGTTGGGCGAGAGCAGCACCAGCGCCGCGACGTCGCGCCCCTCGGGGCGGGCGGCGAGCCAGCTCGCCAGCGCGCCGCCGGTCGAGGTGCCGACCAGGACCACGCGCTCGCCGAGGAGGCGCCCGATCGCCAGGGCCTCGTGGGCGTCGTTCAGCCAGTCGCCCACGTCGGCGGCCGCGAGGGCCGCCCCGGGGCGGCCGTGGCCGGTGAGCCGCGGCAGGTAGAGGTTCGCCCCCAGCGCCGCGGCGACCTGCTCGCACAGCGGCGACAGCTCGGCGGGGCTGGCCGAGAAGCCGTGGAGGTACACCAGCGCCACCGGCGTCCGGGCGCGCGCCTGCGGGTCGGCCCACACCACCCGCGCCGCGCACCCCGAGCGCAGGTCGGCCACGCTTGCCTCGCGCGCGGTCAGCCAGGGCTCGAGCGCGCTCAGCTCGCCCGGGAGCGCCAGCGGATAGAGCGTGGTGTCGACCCGCGGGCGCGGCCCCGCGAGCACGAGCAGCGCGCCCGCGGCCAGCGCGCCGGCCAGCAGCGCCGCGCGGCGCCGGAGCCGGGAGGCCCGCGGGACGGAGTGCGTCGGATCGCTCATGAGCGAGGCGCACTCTACCTGGCGGCGCTCGCTCGATCCGGGCCGCCGCGGCTCAACCGAGCGCGCGGCGCAGCGCGGCGGCCCCGCCCGTGAGGATCGGGGTCCCGTCTCCCATGAGCACCGCCTCCACGTCGAGCTCGAGCAGCCGGCGCAGCCCGGCGCGCGCGGCGGCGACGTCGGCGTACTTGGCGGCGGGGAGGAGCGTCAGCTCCCCGGCGGGCTTGCCCCACAAGGCGTCGCCCAGGATCAGCAGCCGCCGCTCGGGCCAGTGCAGCGCGGTCTCCCCCGGGCTCTTCTGGTCCGCGAGCGCGAGCGCCACCAGCGGCCCGATCCGATCCCCCTCGCCGAACGTCCCGTCCACCTCGGCCTCGATCGCCGCCCGATCGGCGGCCGGCACGAGCAGTCGCGCCCCGAACCGCGCCCGCGCCGCCGCCGCCGCGCGCAGGTGGTGCACGTTGGTCACCACCACCGCGGTCGGCCGCCCGAGCCGCTCCAGCTCGCTCGCGCTCGCCTCGTCGAGCGAGGGCGGATCGATCAACAGCGCGCCCCCCGGCGCGGCGAGGTGGTAGCCGTTGAGGTCGAGTTGGATCCGCTCGCTGAAGGTGGACCACACGTGAATGCCGGGGAGGAGCTCTCTCATCACGACGTGCTCGGTTCGGGAGGCCAATCCACCGCAAGCGGTGGGAAACCTCGGCTCTCAGGTCGGCCGCGAGAGGAGATACGAAATATCAACAGGGAATGGAAAATTCGAAATTAGGAATTGCTCTCGCTCGCCCCGCCAATCTCGGCCGTAGCCATTCTGTAATTTCTAATTCCTCATTCCCTGTTGATATTTCGCATTTCCTCGCCGGGCTCAGGTCATCCGCGCCGATTCGGACTCGGCCTCCGACTCTACCGCCGCCGTGCTTCGAACAGGTCCGCGGTCGGCCAGCTCGCCTGGCGCAGCAGCGCCTCTCGCAGCGCGGCGGCGAGCGGGGCGGGGTCGACCTCGGCGTTCAGGAGCAGCACGAAGCCCGTCCCGCCGGGGAGGCGCTCGAGGTGGGCGGCGCTGCCGGGCATGCTGCCGCCGATCCAGGCGCGCGGGTCGCTCGGCGGTCCCTCCACCTCGAACGCGCACGCTTGCTGGTGCTCGAGCAGGGGCGTCCACAGCAGCTCGAACGTGGCCGGCGCCAGGAGGGGCGAGCGGGCGGGCTCGCTCAGCGCGGCCAGGAGGCGGGCCACCTCGGCGGGCGCGGCCACCCACCCGATCGCGGGGGCGTGAGCCTCGAGCGCGAACCCGCCGTACTGGAGCGGCACGACCGTGTCGCGCCGGCCTGCTCCGTAGGTCAGGGCGTCGCCCTCGTAGAGCACCTCGTCGGGCGCGCGGTCGTTCAGCCCGGCGCGCGCCAGCGCGAACCCGCGCGCGGCCAGCGGCCGGAGCACCGCCTGCGCGACCGCCTCGGCGTAGGGCGCGGCGCTCGCCGCCTCGAGCGCGCGCCCCAGCAGGAGGTAGCCCGGGAGGGAGGGACGGACCGTGCTGCCGGGGGCGTCCTCGAGCGGTCGCCGCGCCAGGGTGACGAGCGCCTCCTGCGCCGTGCGGGGCGGGAGCGGCGCGTCGGAGGCCAGGCTCTCGTCGCCCTTCCAGGCGTCCCCGGCCGTGCGCGCTGGACCGCCCCAGCAGTGGCGCAGCAGCTGGTGCAGGGTCACCGCGGCCACCCGCGGATCGGCCGCCGCCAGCGAGCGCGCGTCGTGGGGCGAGGCCTCGGCCAGGGTCATGTCGAGCCGCAGCCGGCCCGCTTCGACCGCCTTCAGGGTCGCGACAGCGGTGAGGACCTGGCTGATCGGCCCCAGCCGGAACCGCTCCTCGAGCCGGGCCGGCCGCGCTCCTGGGGTCGGGCGCGCGTAGCCCCGCAGCCCGACCAGCCGCGCGCCGCGGACCACGGCCACCGCCGCCCGCGACACCTCGGGCCGCTCGCGCAGCAGCGGGAGCAGCGCGTCGTCGAGCGCCTCCGCCAGGGGCGCCTCACCGTAGGGCTCGACGGACCCCGGCGGCCCTCGCCGCCAGCTCGCGGTGTAGCGGCGCGCGCCCGGCGGCCCCTGCTCGAGGACGAACGCCGGGACGAGGCCGTCCTCGGCGGCCCAGGTCGCGGCCGCCGCGAACGCCTCCGCCGAGAGCCCGTGCACCACCCGGCGCCCCGCCGCGGGCTCGCGGTCCCACAGCCCCGCGTAGCGCGGCGCCTTGGCCAGGCCGTAGCGGGCCACGCAGCGCAGCAGGCCGCGGAACGTCACGAGCGACTCGACGAGGGTGCTCTCGTCCATGTCGAGCGAGCGGACCGTGGGCGGGATCTTTTCCCACACGCCGAACAGCGCGCCGCTGCCGTCCGTCGCGGGGCCCGCGCTCAACCAGCTCAGCTCGCGGCGATGGTCGCGCCGCTGAGCCTCGATCTGGCGCGCGATCGCGGGCGCGGAGTGCCGATACGCGGTGAAGCTCGGCGCGTCGCGCCACACCTCGATCCGGTGCTCGCCGCCGGCGACCGCCCAGGGGAGCACCACCGTCGCGCTCAGCCGCGCCTGGCGCAGCGGCGCGCGCGCGGCGCTCACGCGCTCCACCGGCTCGAGCAGCGTCTCGAACCGGCCCGCGTCGTGCGTCCAGACCGCGGCGAAGCGCGGCGCGTCGTCGCCGTTGAGCGTGACCGCCGCCAAGCGCAGCGACTCGGGCGCGAGCTCGAGCACGCGCGCGCGCAGCTCGGCCAGCGACAGCCCGTAGGCCAGGGCCCAGCCCGCGCCGCGCAGCAGCTGCCCCTCGCGCAGCGGCGGCGGGGCGGCGAGCGGCGTGGGGCGCGCCGGCTCGGGGGGGCGACTCGCCGCGCGCGGGCGCGGGTCCTCGGCCACCGGCTCGGGGGAGGGCTCGCCGGGCGGCGACCCCACGGTCCAGGCCAGCGCCGCGGCCGCGGCCAGCGCCAGCGCGCCCGCCGCCTGCAGGGCGCGACGGCGGCCGCGCGGCGCGCAGACCCGCGGGGGCGGCTGGCCCCGCAGCGCGGCCTCGAGGGCCTCGGCCAGCGCGGCGGCGCTCGGCCAGCGCTCCTCGGGCGCCTTGGCGAGGGCCCGCAAGCACACCGCCTCCAGTTCGGGCGGGATCTCGGGGACGAGCTCGCGGGGGGGAGGCGGCGGGCGGACGAGGATCGTGCGCACGACCTCCAGCACGGTGCTCCCGTCGAACGGGGGGCGCCCGCTCAGGCAGTGGTAGAGGACCGCCCCCAGGCCGTACACGTCCGAGCCCTCGCCCACCGCGCCCCGCTCCCCCGAGACCTGCTCGGGCGCCGCGTAGGCCGGCGTGCCGAGGAGCTCGCCGGTGGCGGTCAGGCTCCCCGAGTCCTCCGCGCGCGCCAGGCCGAAGTCGGTCAGCTTGGGGACGCCCTGCGCGTCGAACAGCACGTTCGCCGGCTTGAGGTCGCGGTGCAGCACCCCGCGCGCGTGCACGTGCGCCAGGCCGCGGGCCAGGTCACGGACCAGGCGCGCCGCCTCCCGCGGTGGGAGCGGCCCCGTCGCGAGCCGCGCGGCGAGGTCGCCGCCCTCGGCGTAGTCGAGCACCAGGTACCGCCGGCCGAAGGCCTCGCCCGCGCGGTGGACTCGCAGCACGTTGGGGTGCGCGTCGACCCGCGCCTGCGTCTCTCCCTCGCGCTGGAACCTGACCGCCAGCGCGGCGGTCGCCCCGTCGGGGAGCGTCTTGACCGCGACCTTGCGCCCGCTCGCGTCCTGCGCCAGGAACACCACGCCCATGCCGCCCTGCCCCAGCCGCTCCAGCAGCTCGAGCCCGTCGAACGCCGCGCCCGGCCGCCAGCCCGTCGGGCGCGGCCCCTCGGCCGCTCGGCGCCAGATCGCCGCCAGCTCGGCCTGCTGCGGCGCCGACAGGTAGCGGGCCAGCGCGACCAGCAGGGTCGACTCGGTCCCGGCCCGCGCGCGCTGCGCGGCCTCGAGCTGCGCCGGGGTCAAGAAGCCGCGCCCGAGCGCCGCCTCGACCACGGCCCGCTCGGCTCGCTGCTGACCGTCCGCCGGGTCGCTCACTCCGCGAATGGTACAACCCGTCGCCTCGCCCGCGCTCGCGCCGCCGACCCCCGTCCGCGAGGGCCCGGCGGGGTCAGGGTAGGATCACGCCCCTCGTAGGAGCACCCGGTGAAGCTGATCGACGAGCTCTCGGCCCGCGGCCTGATCCACCAAAGGACCGAGCACGAGGAGCGCCCGCTCGCGCGGCTCCTCGACGAGCCCCAGACCGTTTACGCCGGGTTCGACCCCAGCGCCGACAGCCTGCACGTGGGGAACCTGATCCCGCTCCTGGGCCTGCGCCGGTTCCAGCTCGCGGGCCACCGCCCGATCGCGCTGGCGGGGGGCGCGACCGGCATGGTGGGCGACCCGAGCGGCAAGAGCGAGGAGCGCAACCTGCTGGCCCCCGAGGTCCTCGCGGGCAACCTGGCGCGGATCAAGCAGCAGCTCGAGCGGTTCTTGGACTTCGACGGGCCGAGCGGCGCGGTGCTGGTCGACAACCTCGACTGGACGCGCGAGCTGACGTTCCTGGAGGTGCTGCGCGAGATCGGCAAGCACTTCCACGTGAACGTCATGATCCGCAAGGACTCGGTGCGCACCCGCCTCGAGCGCGAGGGCGAGGGCATGAGCTACACCGAGTTCAGCTACAGCCTGCTGCAGGCCTACGACTTCTTGCACCTGTTCCAGACCCACGACTGCAAGCTGCAGGTCGGCGGCAGCGACCAGTGGGGGAACATCGTGAGCGGGGTGGAGCTGATCCGGCGCAAGCTCGGCCAGAGCGCCTACGGGTTGACCTTCCCGCTGCTCATGAACTCGGACGGGAGCAAGTTCGGCAAGAGCGCCGCGGGCGCGGTGTGGCTCGACCCGAGCAAGACGAGCCCGTTCGCGTTCCGCCAGTTCTGGTACGGGACGACCGACGCCGACGTGATCGACCGGCTCAAGTACTTCACGTTCCTCCCCCTCGAGGAGATCGCGGCCCTCGAGCAGAAGGTGGCGGACAAGAGCGAGCCCAACGCCGCTCAGCGGGCGCTGGCGCGGGCCATGACCGCGCTGGTCCACGGCGAGGCCGAGGCCGACAAGGTCGAGCGCGCGGCGGCGCTCCTGTTCGACAAGGAGGCCGACCTGCGCGACCTCCCCCTGGAGTACCTCGCCGACGCCTTCGCCGGCGCCGAGCAGGTCCGGCTCCCGCGCGAGCGGCTGGTGGGCGAGGGCCTGAGCCTGATCGACCTCGTGGTCGCCACGGTCCACGGCGGCGGACAGGCCAAGAGCGCGGCCCGCCGGGACATCCAGCAGGGCTCGGTCGCGATCAACCGGCGCAAGCTGCAGCAGATCGAGGCGCGCCTCACCACGGCCGACCTGCTGCACGACCGGTTCCTGGTCGTGAGCAAGGGGAAGAAGAGCCACTGGCTGGTCGAGGTCACCGCCTGAGCCGCGCGCTGTTCGCGGAGTAGCACCCGCCCGAACGTGGCCCGAACGCCACCTCGAACTCCCCTCGTCCCATTCAGGTGGCGCCAGGGCGCCGCCTGGCGGCGTAACGTCCTGCTCGCTCGCTTCGGCCCGCGACTTGCCGGATTTCGTCGACCAGGAGGGACCGTGAAGAGCGACACCCGGTCGCGTACTCGCCCCGCCACGTCGGCCTGCCGACGCTGCGGCGGCCCCGTCCGCCTCGTGCTGCGGAGCATGCGGCCCAAGCGACTCGACCCGCGCCGGTTCTGGACCACGCGGCTGTGCGCGTGGTGCGGCGAGCGAAGTCACGGCCC
>CAZMSZ010000283.1:0-5149 GCA_964569055.1 uncultured Planctomycetota bacterium
TTCAGCGACAGCGGGGGGACTCTGGGGGGCGAAGCCCCCCAGAAAAGCCAAGGATGAGATTCGAACTCACAACCTGCTCATTACGAATGAGCTGCTCTACCGTTGAGCTACCTTGGCAAAGCGCCTAGCAGTCTAGCGAGAAACGCCTCGAAGGCAACGGCCGTGGGCTACCGGTCGGCCGGCGGAACCGGCTCGATCAGGCGGCCGCTGGCCAGGTAGACGGTGCCGTCCTCGATCCGGTCCAGGACGGCCTGGTAGGCGCAGCCGAGGGCCTGGCGGGGCGCGAGGGCGCGCTCGTCGATGACGCCCGGGTCGGCCAGGGCCAGGACCACGGTCGGGCGCGCCGCGGGGCCGTCCGCCGGGGCGGCGGGGCCGAGCTTCAGGACGCCGCCCTCGCCCACGCCGAGGATCACGGCGGGCTCGCGCCACTCGACCCGGCGCCCTTCGTGGGCGGCGCGCCACACCTCGCGCGCCTGCTCGTTGGCGGCGCCGTCGGCGTAGACCCGGAGCAGCTCGGCGTACTCGATCGCGCGGGCGCTGCTCGGGCGCGCCGGAGCCTCTCGCCGGGTGGCGAGGGCGTAGACCAGGCCGACCAACAGCGCGAGCAGGGTCGCCCCGTACACGGCGAACACCGTGGGGAGGCCGCGCGGCGCGCCGCGGACGGGGCGGTCGCACTCGGCGCAGCGGCGCGCGCCGGGCGGCAGCGGCGCCTGGCAGGCGCGGCACTCGCTCGGGTGATCGGACGAGCGGCGGGCCTCGCCGAGCGCCGGGTCCGCGCCGTCGGCCGGAAGGTCGGAGCCGCACTTCCAGCAGCGGGGCGTCTCGGCGGGCACGTCCTCGCCGCAGTAGGGGCAGAGCGTCATGGGCTCCCTAGCTGCGCTGCCGCGTGGTCACGCGGCCGGCGATCTTGAAGCGCTTGAACTTGTCGAGGTGGAACTCGGCTACTTCCTTGGACACGCCCTTGAGCACCGGAATGATCGTGCGGTCGGTCAGGCGCTGGGCGTCGTCGAGCGAGCAGCCCTTGATCTCCGCGATCAGCTGGGCGGCCTTGTCCTTCTTGTCGGGGTCGTTGATCCGCGAGAGGACCAGGCCGTGCTCGCCATCGCCCGCGGGCGGGGGCCCGGCGCTGCGCGCCTTGCCCGACGAGCGCCCCGGGGAGGCGCGCTCCGACGAGCCCCGGCCGCGCGCGGGCTCGGGTGCGCCACGCCCGCCGCCGCGCGTCGGCTCGGCGCGACGACGGCCGGTCGAGCGCGCGCCGCCGTTCCCGCCGGCGCCGTCGCGCTCGCCGCTGCGGCTGTAACGGGCCTCCTCCGCCATGGCCTTGCGGGCCCGCGCGAACGGGTCGCCGCCTGCCGGCTCGGCGCGGCGGCCGCCGCCCGAGCTCGACGCGCGCCCCTCGTCGAACAGGGCGAGGTCCTCGTCGGACGCGGAGAACGGCACCCCGCGCGTCTTCTTGTGCGGCTTGCCGGCGCGGCTCGGCGGCGGAGCCTCGCGCGAGGCCCCGAACAGGTCGAGCTCGTCGACGTCGAGCGACTCGAACGGGCCGCCCGAGCCCGAGCGCGAGCTGGCCTGGCGCCCCTTCTGGCTCTTGATGATCTCCATGGCCTCGGCCGGGTTGAGCGGCTCGAGGATGTCGCTCGCGTCGTCGAACGGATCGCCGGCCGGCGCGCGCCCGTTGGCGCGGGCCGCCGCGCGCGAGCCGGTCGCCTTGCCGCTCCCGCTCGGGCGCGGCGAGAGGTCGAGCGGTGCCGGCTCGAGGCCGGCCATGTCGTCGAGGGGCTCCTCGTCCTCGGGGCCGAACAGCCGCATGACCTCCTCGAGCTGCGGCTCACCGTCGCCGCCGCGCGCGGCGCCGCGGCCGCGCGGCGCCGGGAGCTCGTCGCTCTCGGCGAGGAGATCGAGCGGGTCGCGCATGGGCGCGCGGCCGCGGGCCGGCTCGGCGGTCCGCGCGGGCGGGACGTCCGCGCTGTCCTCGAGCAGCTCGAGCTCGTCGAAGGAGCGGCCGCGCGCGGGGGCGGGCCGGGGGTCGTCGTCGAGCAGGCCGAGGTCGTCCTCGAACGCGCTCTTGCGCGCGTCGGAGCCGGAGCGGCGGTGCGGAGGATCGACGTCGAGGATGTCGCTGCCCGAGTCGTGGAGCGAGCCGGTGGCGACGAACTCCTCCTCGTCGTCGCCGCCCGGCGAGAGCTCGCGGAACGGATCACGCTCCTCGGACGGGTCGTCGGCGAAGGGGTCGCCGCGCCCGTCGAAGCGGACGGGCTCGGGGTCGAGCTCGCGGAACGGGTCGCGGTCGGCCGAGACGAGGTCCTCGTCGGAGCCCTCGAGCAGGTCGCCCGAGTCGCTGAACGTGACCTGCAGCTGCTCGTCCTCGCCCGACAGCGGCGCCGGCGAGGGCGGCGGCGGCGGGGGCGAGCTCTCGAGCGGGAGCTCGGCCTCGGCGCGGCGGTAGGCGAGCAGCGCGGCGTGGTCGAAGCGCGCGCTGCCCGAGCGCGGGCCGGGCTCCTCGTGGCCGGCGGGCTCGCGCGCGGGCGCCTCGGCGCTCGGCGGCACGACGCGCTGGACGGGCGGGGCCATCCAGTCGTCCTCGCCCGAGTCCTCGAGCGAGCGCTGCCGCGCTGCGGCCGGCGCCGGCGTGGCCGCAGGCGGGGGGGCCGAACGCGCCGGCGTCTCGGGCGCGGGGCCCGCGGCGGGCGGCGGCGGGCTCGCGGGGAGCGCCGCCGCGGACAGACGCGAGGAGGCGCGCGTCTCGTCGCGCAGGTCGCGGGGCGGCAGCCGCGGCGCCTCGTCCGACGAGCTGGCGCGACGCCCGGGTGAGCCGGCCGGTACGAGCTGGAGCGCCGTGCCGCAGCTCGGGCAGCACAGCTCGCCCGAACGGACGCCGGCTCGCGAGGCGGGCTGCGCGGCGGACTCGGGCGCCACCTGCGCGATCGCGGGGAGCTCGGGCCAGTTGATGCGCGGGATCGTGTCGGAGGGCTCGTCGGTGGTGGTGATCCGGCAGCCGGCGCGCACCAGCACTTGGAGCCGCTCGCGGACCACGCCCGCGGTGCGCGCGTCGAGGCCGTCCAACACGATGATCGGGATCGCCGAGACGATGCTCGACGCCATCGCGTCATCGAGGTTGAACAGCCGGGCCAACTCCGCGCGGACGCGGTCCGCCGCCGGGTTGCCGAGCGTATCGGGGGTGCCCTGTTCCAGCGCCGTGAGAATGATCTTGAACGGCCCTGGCGCCATACGTAACTCCCGCGGCCTCACTATCGTCAGCGCGTCGGGGGGTGTCAAGCCGCGGGCCAGCGAGACGCTTTCCCAAAGCCGGTCGCTGCGTTCACGGCGAAGAGGTCGGCGCGTTCAGCGGCAGCCCGCGCCCGCGCCCGTGCTCGTGCTCTTGCTCCTGCACGTCCTGACGATCCCACACTTCGCTGCGCCAAGCGAATCGTGCCCGTGCCCGTTTCCGTGCGCGTGGCCCGTTCCCACTTCGCGGCGGCGGAGGAGCGCTGCAAGCGAGAGGCGCTCTGGGTAGCTCCTTCGGGCAAACCGGCACGCGCACGGGTCGCGAGCACGGCGCACGGGCACGGGCACGGGCACGAAATGTGTGGGACCGTCAGTCGTGCACGTACCCGCGCGGAGGGCACGAGACCTGTGGAGTCGTCAGACGACCGCGAGGGTCGTCACAGATGCAGCCGCACGGTGGGGCGGTTGGCGCGGACGGGCGGCAGGGCCGCTCCGCAGCTCGGGCAATCGGAGCGGCTGACCTCGCGCGCGACCTCTGGCAGCTCGGGCCAGTTCACCCGCGGGAGCGCCTCGCAGGCCTCGTCGGTGGTGACCAGACGGGCGCCGGCCTCGACCAGCGCCTCGAGGCGCGCGCGCGCCACGATCGCGGTCCAGCCCTCGAGGCCGTCGAGGATCAGGACCGGGACGGCCGAGACGATGCTCGAGGCGGTCGCCGCGTCGACGTTGAACAGGCGCATGAGCTCGAGCTGCACCAGCTCGGCGACGGGGTTCCCCAGCGCGTCCGAGGCGGACGGCGCCAGCCCCGCGAGCACGATCTTGAAACGCCCAGCGGGCTCCATGGGATCGATCTCATCCCCCGCGGCGCCACTCTCTTTCAGCGAACGGGAGGTGTCAAGCGAGGGAATGAGCGGCGATTCTCATGGTTCCGCTCACCCTGCCCCGGCCGTCGGGTGGGCGCGGGCGTACGCCTCGAGCAGGTGGGCGCGCGAGACGTGGGCGTAGACCTGCGTGGTCGCCAGGCTGGCGTGGCCGAGCAGCTCCTGGATCGCGCGCAGGTCGGCGCCGTTCTCGAGGAGGTGCGTGGCGTAGGAGTGGCGGAGGGTGTGGGGCGTGACCCAGTCGGGGAGCCCGGCGCGCCGGGCGCAGCGGACCACGATCGCGTGGGCGGCGCGCACGCTGAGGCGTCCGCCGTTCTTGTTGAGGAACAGCGCCTCGGAGGGCGCCCGCCGGCGCGCGCGCGCGGCGAGCCCGGGGCGCTCGGCGCGCCGATACTCGGCCACGGCCTCGGCGGCGCGTCGTCCGAGCGGGGCGAGCCGCTCCTTGCGCCCCTTGCCGCGCACGCGCACGCAGGCGCCGTCCTCGAGCTGGGCCTCGTCGAGCGCGACCGCCTCCGACACGCGCAGGCCCGCTCCGTAGAGCGTCGCCAGCAGCGCCCGGTCGCGGCGCGGCCAGGGGTCGCCCGGCGCCGGCGCCTCGAGCAGCGTCCGGACCTCCTCGACGCGCAGCGCGCGGGGGAGCCCGGCCTTGCGCGCGGGCGTGCGCACCAGCCGGGTCGGGTCCGCCGCCGCGATCCCGCGGGCCCGCAGGTGGCGCCAGAACGCGCGCAGGCCCGCCAGGCGACGCTGGACCGAGGCCCGCGCCAGGCCGCGGCCGCGGAGCGCGGCGAGGTAGCGGCGCAGGACGGCGCGGTCCACGCGCTCGGGGTGGAGGGCGGCGTCGACCAGCGCGCCCACCCCGCGCCCCTCCCCCTCGAGCCAGGCGGCGAGCTCGCGCACGTCGCCGAGGTAGGCCCGGCGCGAATGGGGCGAGAGGTTGCGCTCGACGCGCAGGTGCTCGTCGAAGACGGCCAGGAGACGCTCGAGCTCGAGCGGGTCCGCGCCGCCGGCGGGGTCGGTCACCGGCTGCTCCTCCACCTCCCGTTCGG
>CAZMSZ010000283.1:5249-7494 GCA_964569055.1 uncultured Planctomycetota bacterium
AGCGCCGCGCGTGGCGTCGCCCGCGCGCGTTCTCCTATGATCGGGCCCGTGATCGAGCTCGAGACCCGCCGCTCGCCCGCCGCGCTCGCCCCGCTGCCCGCCCCGGCCTCGCCGGGCGCGCTGGCTCGGGCGCTGCGCGCGGCGGGGGTCCCCGGCGTGGCCCTGCTCGAGAGCGGCCTGGCCCTGGGAGAGCTCGGCCGCTGGTCGTTCCTGGCGGCGCGGCCGGTCGCGCTCGCGGCGGCCGAGCCGGGTCGTCCGCTGGAGGTCGCCTTCGGCCCGCCCGAGGCCGTGGCGGCCGCGGCGGCACATCCCGCCGACCCGCTCGCGGCGGCCGAGGCCGTGCTCGCTGCGCTCCGCCCGGTCGCGCGCGAGGCCGCGCCGGCGCCCTTCGCGGGCGGCGGGGTCCTGACGCTCGCCTACGACCTCGGCCGCCGCTACGAGCGCTGGCCCGCGCGGGCGCGCGCCGACGCCCGCCCGCCCGACCTGCACCTCGCGGTCTATCGGCGCGTGCTCGCGATCGACCACGGCGAGGGGCTCGCCTACCTGCTCGGCGCCGAGGACGGCCCCGGGCTCGAGCCGGGCGAGCTGGAGGCGGCGCTGCGGGTCGCCGAGCGCGAGGCGACGGGCGCGGGCGCGGTGAGGGACGAGGCCCCACACCACCCCTCGCTCGACCGGGCCGCGCACCGGCGCGCGGTGGCCGCGGCCCGCCGGCTGATCCGGCGCGGCGACCTGTTCGAGGTCAACGTCACCCGCCGCCACGCGGTCGAGGGGGTCGACCCCGAGCGGCTGTACGCGGTCATGCGCCGCCTGACGCCCGCGCCCTACATGGCGGACCTCGAGCTCGGCCGCGGGCGACGGCTCCTCTCCGCCTCGCCCGAGCGCTTCTTGCGCCTCGCGCCGGACGGCGCGGTCAGCGCCTGGCCGATCAAGGGGACCCGCCCGCGCGGGGCCACGCCCGAGGAGGACGCGCAGCTCGCCGAGGAGCTGCTCGCGAGCGAGAAGGAGGCGGCCGAGCTGGCCATGATCGTGGACCTCATGCGCAACGACCTCGGCCGCGTGGCGCGCCCGGGGAGCGTGCGGGTCGCCGACGCTCGCCGGCTGCAGTCCTGGCCCGCGGTGCACCACACCGTCGGTGTGGTGGAGGCGCAGCTCGAGGCGGGGCGGGGCTGGGCGGACCTGCTGCGCGCCACCTTCCCGCCCGGCTCGGTGACCGGCGCGCCCAAGCTGCGGGCGATCGAGGTGATCGAGGAGCTGGAGCCGGTGCGGCGCGGGCTGTACTGCGGGGCGTTCGGCTGGGTGGGCTGGGACGGCGCGCTCGACCTCGCGGTCGCGATCCGGATCGCGGCCTGCGAAGCGGGGCGCGCGCTGATCCACGCCGGCGGCGCGGTGCTGCTCGACTCCGACCCGGCGGCGGAGGAGCGCGAGGCGGCCCTCAAGGCGCGCGCGCTGCTGCGCGCGGCCGCGGAGGCGCGCGGCTAGTGGGCGAGCGGATCGCGATCGTCTCGGACGTCCACGCCAACTACGAGGCCCTGGTCGCGGTCATGCGCGACATCGAGGCCCGGCGCGTCAAGAAGATCTACTGCCTGGGCGACCTGATCGGCTACGGGCCGAGCCCCAACGAGGTGATCGAGGTGGCCATGCGCCGCTTCGAGTTCGTGATCAAGGGGAACCACGACGAGGCGATCTCCTACAAGATCCCCAAGCGGTTCAAGCGGCTGGCCGCGACCGCGGCGTTCTGGACGCGCAAGCAGGTCCGCCCGCGCAAGGCGCCGGGCTACCGCGACCAGCAGAAGCGCTGGGCCTGGCTCAAGCGCTTCCCGCGCACGGAGGAGCTCGGGACCTGGCTCATGGCGCACGGCTCGGTCGAGAGCAACCTCGACTACGTCTACGACCCCGAGGAGGCGCAGCTGGTGTTCGAGCAGATGGGCGACAGCCGGGTCTGCTTCCTCGGCCACACCCACGTGCCGGGGATCTTCCTGCAGGGGAGCTCGGGCGAGGTGCACTACGTGGAGCCCGAGGAGGGCAAGCGCTACACGATCACCAGCCGGCGCGCGCTGATCAACGTCGGCTCGGTGGGCCAGCCCCGCGACGGCGACCCGCGCGCCTGCTGGGTCCTCGGCCGCGACGACGGGAGCTTCTCGTTCCGCCGGGTGGAGTACGACATCGACGCCTGCGCCGACAAGATCTACCGGGCGCGCGGCCTGCCCACCAGCCTGGGGGAGCGGCTGTTCTTGGGGGAGTGAGG
>CAZMSZ010000283.1:7594-9022 GCA_964569055.1 uncultured Planctomycetota bacterium
CCTACTTCCCCGCGCCCCGCAGCTCCTCGCCGTACTTGCGGACCGCGTCCAGCGCGGAGATCAGCCCGACCACGTGGCCGGTCTCGTCGAGGACCACCAGGCGGTGGACCTCCTTCCAGACCATGGTCTCGCACACCAGAGAGAGGGGGTCGTCGGGGCGGCAGGAGTGGACCACGGGGGTCATGAGGTCGCGCACCTGCCGCTGCAGCAGCGACTGCATCAGCTGCGCGGTCTCCTGCACGGCGGGGTCGCGCGAGGGGCGCAGGAGGCGCGCGGTGGCGCCCTTGTCGCGCCCGCGTCGGTCGACGCGGAACTCGCCCGAGCTGGGCGGGCTGACCGTGTAGGCCAGCGCGCGCAGGATATCGGTCTCCGACACCACCCCGACCGCCTTGCCCTCGGCGTCGACCACCGGGACCCCGGTGAAGTGGCTCTCGCGGAACAGCCGGATCAGGGCCTCCACCGGCTGCTCGTCGCGGATCGTCGTCACCTCCGCGGTCATGACGTCCCGGGCCGTGAGCATGGCGTCCTCCTGGCGCGCGGCCGTGGATCGTACCCGAGCCCGCGCGCGGAGTCAGGTCACTCCGCGAGCAGGTCCTTCATCTCGCGCACGGCCTGGCGCAGGCCCACGAACACGGCGCGGCTCACGATCGAGTGGCCGATGTTCACCTCCGCCAGGCCGGGGATCGGGCGGACGCGCGCGATGTTCCGGTAGTCGAGGCCGTGGCCGAGGGCGAGGTGCAGCCCGAGCTCGCGCGCGCGCGCGGCGGCGGCCTCGAGGCGGGCGAGCTCGCGGTCTTGCGCCTCGCCGCGGGCGAGCGCGAACGCGCCGGTGTGGAGCTCGACGTGGGTCGCGCCCACCTCGCGCGCCGCCTCGACCTGGAGCAGGTCGGGGTCGATGAACAGCGAGACCGCGATCCCGGCCGCCTGCAGCCGCGCCACCGCGGCGCGCACCGGCTCGCGCAGCCCGCGCGCGTCGAGGCCGCCCTCGGTGGTGACCTCCTCGCGCCGCTCGGGGACGAGGGTCGCCTGGTCGGGGCCGACCTCGCACGCGATCCGCAGCACGTCGTCGGCCGCCGCCAGCTCGAGGTTGAGCGGGGTCTGCGCCGTCTCGCGCAGCAGGCGGAGGTCGCGGTCCTGAATGTGCCGGCGGTCCTCACGCAGGTGGATCGTGATCTGATCGGCCCCGCCCAGCTCGGCCTCGTGCGCCGCCGGGATCGGGTCGGGCTCGCGCCCGCGCCGCGCCTGCCGGAGCGTGGCGACATGGTCGATGTTGACCCCCAGCCGGATCACGCCTCGGCGCCCCCGGTGGGCGGCGCGGCGGCCAGCCCGGGGGCCGCGATCCCGCCGCGCGCCGGGTCGGTCTCTGCGGCGCGCTCGCCGCTCGGCTCGCCGCCGGCCGCTCCCTCGCCGCCGGCCGCTCCCTCGCCG
>CAZMSZ010000283.1:9122-10191 GCA_964569055.1 uncultured Planctomycetota bacterium
CGGCCGCTCCCTCGCCGCCGAGGGGGTCCTGCGCGGGGAGGGCGCCCGACACGGTGCGCGGCGCGCCCCCGCGGATCTCGTCGCCGCGGATCAGGGCCTCGACCTCCTGGCCGGTGATCGTCTCGTAGCGCAGGAGCGCGGCCGCGATCCGGTCGAGCGCGTCGCGCTGCTCCTGAATCATGCGCTCCGCCCGCTCGTACTGCCCCTCGACCACGCGCCGCACCTCGGCGTCGATCGCCTGGAGGGTCTGCTCGGAGTAGAGCTTGGCGCGCCCCAGCTCGCGCCCGAGGAACACGGTGTCCTGGTCGTCGTCGGCGTAGAGGATCGGGCCGAGCCGCTCGCTCATGCCCCACTCGCACACCATGCGGCGGGCCATCTCGGTCGCCTGCTCGATGTCGTTGCGGGCCCCGGTCGAGAGGTCGCCGGTGTAGAGCTCCTCGCCGATCCGCCCGCCGAACGCCATGCAGATCCGCGCCTCGATCTGCTTGCGCGTGAGCGAGTGCACGTCCTGGTCGGGGAGCGACATGGTCATGCCGAGCGCGCGCCCGCGCGGGACGACGGTCACCTTGTGGAGCGGGTCGCAGCCCTCGGTCAGCGCCGCGACCAGCGCGTGCCCGGCCTCGTGGTAGGCGGTCGCGGTGACCTCCTCCTTGAGCATCTTCCAGGACTTCTTCTCGCGGCCGAAGCGGATCTTGTCGCGCGCCTCCTCCAGCTCCGCCATGGTGATCGACTCCTTGTCGGCCATGGCGGCGGCGAGGGCGGCCTCGTTGAGGAGCGCCTCGAGCTCGGCGCCCGAGAAGGTGGGCGTGGCGCGGGCGATCGTCTTGAGGTCGACGCCGATGTCGAGCTTCTTGTGGCGGGCGTGGACCTCGAGGATCTGCTGGCGCGCCTCGACGGTGGGCATGCCGAGCACGATCTGGCGGTCGAACCGGCCGGGTCGCAGCAGCGCGGGGTCGAGGATGTCGGGGCGGTTGGTGGCCGCCATGACGATGATCCCGCGGTCGGTGTCGAACCCGTCCATCTCGACCAGGATCTGGTTGAGCGTCTGCTCGCGCTCGTCGTGGCCGCC
>CAZMSZ010000284.1:0-10121 GCA_964569055.1 uncultured Planctomycetota bacterium
GGAGGAGATCGCATGAAGGCGCGCGAGATCATGACTCAGGACATCAAGTGCATCGAGGCGAACCGCCCGGTGGTGGAGGCCGCTCGCCAGATGCGCGACTACGACGTCGGCTCGTTGCCGGTGCTCGACGGGACGCGGTTCGTCGGCGTGGTGACCGACCGCGACATCTGCTGTCGCGTGGTGGCGGACGGCCTGGACCCCAACAGCACCGAGGTGCGGAAGGCCATGACCTCCTCGCCGATCTGCGTCAAGCCCGACACGGACATCGACGAGGTCGCCGAGGTGATGCGGGACAACCAGATCCGCCGGATCCCGGTGGTCGCCGAGGACGACGAGCTGGTGGGCTACATCGCGCTGCGGGACCTCGCGATTCACGGCGCGTCGAAGGAGCAGTCGCACGAGGTGATCGAGGGGGTCAGCGCCTGAGGGTCGGCCCCCGGCGCCGCGGGCTCGCGTCCGCGGCGCTCAATCCGGCGGGAGCTGCAGCTTGGGCTCGCTCGCCGGGCGGTAGAACACCGCGGTCCGGCCCACGTTGCTGACGAGGGCCGCGCCCACGCCCGCCCCGACCTGCTCGAGGTCGAGCGCGAGGTGCCGAGGCAGGCGTACCTTGACCAGCTCGTCCGCCGCGAGCGCGTCCGACAGCTGCCGCAAGAACCCCTCGCTCGCCCCCTGCTTCCCGAGCGCCACGCGGGCTTCCAGCACGTGACCGCGCGAACGGAGGAACGAGCGCTGCTTCTGCGAGAGGTCGGGCGGGGTGCGCACGCGGCCATCCATACCACGCGCCGAGCGCGCCGCGGCCCTCGAGCGCGACTTGCCCCTCGGCCGCCGAGCGGCTATCCCGGAGCCATGGGGTTCGACCCAGCCACGCCGCCGACGCCGGACACGGCCGCGCGCCGCGCCGACGACCTCGACACCGCCCGACTGGGAGAGTCCTGCCCAGCCGTCCAGGCCGCGCTCTCCGGCCCCGGGGCGAGCACGGTCGGGTTCGACGCCGTGCTGGCGTTGCCCGGCCAGCAACAGACCGGCGCCGGCCCAGCGGGGCCGATCGAGGGGACGCTCCCGTTTCGCGCCACCCTGCCGCTCCCGCTCGTAGGCGGCGAGGGGACGCAGGGAGAGGCGGCGCTGGGCTCGGTCCTCCCGGGCGGGTTCACCCTCGTCCGCGCGCTGGGCGACGACGGCGCCTGCGCCCGGTTCACGGCGGAGCACGCGCTCCATGGCCCGTGCCTCGTGCGGATCGTCCTGCCGGCGGCGGAGCGGGCGCTCGGGAAGCCGCTCCTGCTGGAAGCCCGGGTGCTCAGCCTGCTCCCCGCCACACCGGGCCTGCAGCGCGTGCTCGCGCTGGGCACGTCCCCGCGGGCCTGGGTGGCGCTGGCCCCGCTGGTGGGCCCGCCGCTGGGCGAGGCCTGGCAGGAGCAGCGCCCCAGCCCGCGGGACACGGCGCGCCGGTTCGCCGACCTGGCCGACGCCCTGGAGGCCGCGCACGCGCGGCGCGCCTACCACGGGGACATCCTGCCGGGCGACGTCGTGGTGGAGGAGCCGTCGGGGCGGCTGACGCTGAGCGGCTTCACGCGCCGCGCCCGAATCACCCCGCTCGGCGCGCGCGCCGCGTTCCTGGGCGGCCCGGTGCTGGGCGCGCCGAACGCGGTCGCCCCCGAGCGCTTCGAGGACGACCGCCCCACCGCGGCGGGCGACCTGTACGCCCTCGGCTGCGTCCTGTTCGAGGCCGTGACCGGCGCCCCGCCGTTCCCCGGCGCCGACCCGCACACCGTGAAGCTGGCGGTGCTCGCAGGCGCTCCGAGCTCGGCGCCCGCGCCCGAGCGCGACGCGGCCGCGCTGCTCGCGGTCGCGACCCGCTGCCTGGCCACCGATCCCGCGGCGCGCTACGCCACGGCCGCCGAGCTCGCGGCCGCGCTCCGGCGGGTGGCCGATCCGCCGCGCCGCTGGGCGCTGGTGCTGCTCGCGCTGGCGCTCGCGCTGGCGGCGGCGGCCGTCGGGCTCGCCGGCTGAGGCCGTCCGTCGACGCGCCCGCGCTACTCGTAGCTCTGGAGCATGGTCGTCGAGCGCTCGACCTTGGGGTTCGACTGGTGCGGGAACACGTGGTCGTCGCTCGAGCCGTTGGTGACGGGGTGCGCGAACGGCGGGTCGTGGTGGATCGGCTCGCGGGTCACGCGCCGCGGGTGGATGCCGTAGCGGACGGCGCCCTTGACCAGACCGAGCGCGCCGAGCCCCGGCATATCCATGAGCTGCGCCGAGACCTCGTCGTAGAACGTCTGCATGTCGATCCCGTACGGGTCGCCGTGCATGTCCGAGGGCCGCCGGGCGATCTTGCCCATCACGGTGTGCGTCGCCGCGGCGTCGAGCCGCGCCTTGCTGAGCGGGCTCGTGTTCGCTTTGACCTCGGGGTAGATCACGTCGCGGGCGCAGTTGCGGTCCATCTCCATGTGCGCGGTCACCGTCAGCAGGTGCCCGGCGCGCGCCGAAGCGAGGACGTAGAGCTGGGCGTAGGCCTGCATCCAGGCCTTGGTCCAGTGGAACACGATCCACCACCGCCCGGTCCCCTTCAGCTCGTGCTCCTCGAGCTGTCGCTTGCGCGGCTTCTTGTAGCCGACGCAGGCCAGCTCCAGCTCGTCGAACAGCTTCTGCTGGCTCCGGCGGAGCGTGACCCGCATCTCGAACCCGGCCGCCTCCACGGCCGCCCGGTCGTAGCCGTGCTCGCGGATGTAGTCGAGCAGGTCCTCGCCCGAGCGGCTCTTGCGCTTGATGAACGCCACGACGGGCACGTTCTCGATCCCGATGATGAACGGGTTGATCGTCACCCCGTGGCTCGTCGACCACTGGTAGACCGTGCCGCCGCCCCAGCGGCGAAAGTCGCGTCCCGCGCCGTAGTAGCCGCCCCAGTTCATCCAGCCGTGGACCGAGCCCCCCGTCTTGCGGGCCCGCTTGGGGTCGCCGGCGGTGCTCGGCGGGGTGCCCGAGGCGCCGATGTCGTGGATCACCCAGTAGGCCTTGGCGATGTCGCTGTCATAGAAGTCGGGCCCGTTGAGCGGGTCCGAGTCGATCGGCGTGGCCGCCTCCTTGAAGGTCTCGACGTCCTTCAGCCGCTCGACGATCCAGGCGCGGCGCGCGCTCGGGTCGGCGAGGAAGCGGCTGAAGCTCAAGCCATCGAGGTCGACGACGTCGTCGGGGCCGCGCACCCCCAGCCCCTTGACGTGCTCGAGCCGAGCCAGCAGCAAGTCGTCCAAGGAGCCGGCCTCGCTCGGCGCGACCGCCGGCTTGCGGAGCGGGTCGTCGAATCGACCCGGGAGCTGACGCATGCGATGGACCCAGTCGCGCACGGGGACCCGGAGCGCGTGCTCGAACGTGAGGTGCTCGTCCTTGCCGTCGGCGTGCTCGACCGTCCAGCCGATCTCGTATGTGGTGTTCCACCTGGCGCTCACCTCGTCGTGAGCGGTGGGGACCATGAGGTAGAACCGTCGCCCGCCGAGGTAGAGGACGAAGTCGGCGGTCTTGCGCCGATCGTTGTCGCCGCCGCCCGAGGCCTGGAACTGCCACTTCAGGCTCCCGCCGCCGTCACCTTTGTACCAGTCGGCCTTCCTCAGCTTGAACGGCGCCGTCTGGCTGCCCCGCTCGCTGCGGCCGGCGATGTCGACCTGGAACTTGGCGATCGGCTCGCGGACGGTGGCCGTGTCGACCTCGTACAGCGTCAGGATCGCGTCCTTGACCGGCTTGGCGTCGGTCGGCTCCTCGCCCCCCGCCCAGCCGTAGACCATCAGGGTGACGGTCGTGAGGCCGTGCTGCTTGTCGGCCGACGCCCTGGTGTCACGTCCGTCCCAGGCGATCAATGCGGTCTGCGGGCTCATTCCAGCTCCTCGCCGGGCTCGTCGTCGTCCTCGTCGTCGTCCTCGCCGCCGGACAGGTCGTCGTGGTCCGACATGCTGTCGGGGTCGAACTCCGCGCCCTCGGGGTCGTCTGGGGGCGGTGGCTCGTCCGGCTCCGCCGGGAACCACGCCGGCAGCGCCTCGCCGTCGGGCTCCTCGGGCTCGGCCTGCGTCGCCCACCACAGCGCGTCCTCGTCCGCCGCGCGCCGGGCGAGCTCGGCGGGGTCCGCCTCGGCCCAGGGGAGGCAGACCTCGACGACCATGGCCTGGTGGGGGGTCGTCGGGACCAGCACCTCGCGGTCGGCGAACGCGACCGCGACGTAGCCCGCCGGCTGCTCGGGGACGCAGGCGTACCCCTCGGCGTCGGTCCGGCCGTCGGCCCCGCCGACGGTGAACGCGAGGTCCGGCTGCGGGATCCGCCCGCTCCGGTCGAGGAACCGGGCGGAGAGGAGGAGCTCGTCGTCGGCCTCGTCCTCGCCCCCGTGCTCGTCGTCGTGATCGCACATGGTCTCGGGGTCGAACTCGACCCCGTCGGGGTCGTCGTCGCTCGCCTCGTCCTCGGGGTCCCCGGGGAACCACGCGGGCAGCGGCTCGGGCTCGCGCGGCTCGAGCTCGCGCTGCGTCGTCCACCACAGCGCGTCCTCGTCGGCGGCCCGCCGGTCGAGCTCGTCGCGGTCGACCTCCACCCAGGGGAGGCACACCTCGACCACCAGCTCGTCGGTGTGGACCGAGGGCACGTGGACCTCGTGCTCGCCGAGCTGCACGAGCACGTAGCCCGGCGACACGCCCTCGAGCCGCGCCAGGCCCTGCTCGTCGCTCTGCCCGCTGCTGCCCTCGACGACGAAGGGGACGTTCGCCTGCGGGACCCGCCCGCTGCGGTCGAGCAGCCGCGCCGAGAGGAGCTGGGCAGACGGGAGCCGGAGGGGCAGCTTGACCGCCGGCTTCTTGAGCGCGCGCACCGCGATCGCGGGGGCGTGGCCGTTCTCGGCGTCCGCCTCGGACACGTCGAGCACGTGCAGGCCGGCGAAGCGGAGGTCCTCACTCGGCTCGGGCCCGGCGACGCACACCACCGGCACGTCGACCTCGCCCGCCGGCCCGGGCGCGGGCTCACCCTCGAACGGGAGCTCGACCTCCCCGACCTCCGCCTGGGCGTACTCGACGTCGACCCGAACCGCGAGGTCCTTTCCCTTGCGCGGGAACAGCCGGACGTAGGTGGTGCACCGGGTGGGCGGGAGGTGCCCCTGCTGGGCGAGCGCGCGCGCCTCGGCCTTGCGGAGCACGTAGGCGGCGTCCGCCGGCTCGAGCGCGGGAGGCGCGTCGCGCGGCTCGTCCTGCGGACGGCTCTCGCGCTCGACCCCGCGGAGCACCTCGAAGCCCCGCCGGCTGAGGACGAACTGGCGCGTCTGGTCGGCGACCATCGTCCAGGACGCCTTGAGCGCGCCGCACGCGGGGCAGGCGGCGACGTCGTCCGCGAGGTCGATGTCGTCGCACGAACCGCAGCGCCAGCTCACGCGCCGCCACCGCGTCGAGTCATGGTCCCTCCAGGCGCCGGCCGGCGCTGCATCCGAGGTACCGCCCTCGCACCCCCGGTGCAACTCCCTGCCAGACGCCGCGCGTCTCGCCCCGGGTCCGGGCGGCCGAGGGCAAGCCGGCTTGACATGCGTCGGCTCGACCCGACACCCGCCGCGCCGGCGCCTACGGTCAGCCCCCGCGGCGCGGGCGGCGCTCGGGCATCCGCCAGATCCCCGAGTCCTCCAGGCTCCCGCCGAGCTGGTCGATCTCGCGCTCGCACTGGCCGATGAACGCCTCGGCGGAGAGGCGCTCGCCCGAGCGGTTGAGGTCGCGCGCCTTGCCGCCGCGCAGGGTGCGGATCGCGTTGCGCAGCTCGCGGCAGGCGCGGTCGCGCTGGCCCTGGGCGCGGTAGGTCTGCGCCAGGGCGTAGCGGGCGTCGACGAAGTCGGGCTCGAGGTACAGCGCCCGGCGCAGGCTCACCTCGGCCCGGGGGTGGTCGCCCTGCGACGCGCGCAGCTTGCCGAGCAGGTGGTGGGCGCGCGCGTCGAGGGGCTCCACCTCGACCGCGGTCTCGAGCTGCCGCGCCGCGTACTCGTGGTCGCCCCGCTGCATGTAAACCTCGGCCAGCAGCAGGCGCGGCTGCGCCCAGCGCGGGGCGCGGCTCACCGCGGCGCGCAGCGCCCGGCCGGCGCCCTCGAGGTCGCCGACGGCCAGGCGGTGCTCGGCCTGCACCACCAGCTCGCGGGGGAGCGCCGGCTGCTCGCGGAAGCGCGGGATGGTGCGCGTCTCGATCCGGCGCGGCGTGTCGCCGCGGGTGAAGGCGCGGGTGGGCGTGTCGCCCTGGCCGCGGCGCACGCGGAACCCGCTCTCGGTGATCGGGTCGCCGAAGGGCGACCCCGGCGGCTGGCGGAGCTTGGTGGGCCGGGCGGGGGTCGGCTCGGGCGGCACCAGGCGCGGCCGTCGCATGACGCGCGTCTCCTGCTGGTCCGCCGGGAGGGAGGGCTTGGGGCGGGCGAGCGGCGCGCTCGAGGCGCGCACCGGCGCGACCCGCGGGTCCACCCGCTTGCGGTAGTAGAACGTGTCGCCCCAGAACACGACCTCGTAGTCCTGCTCGATCTCGGGGAACACCTCGGCGTGGCCGAGGAACAGCACCCCGCCCGGCGCGAGCACGTTGGTGAACCGACGCAGCACCTCGCGCGCCTGGGGCAGCCCGAAGTAGATGAAGACGTTGCGGCAGAAGATCACGTCCCAGGGCCCGACGGCCGAGCGCGGCAGGACCTGGTGCACGAGGTTGTGCTCGGCGAACTCGACCGACTCGCGCACCCCGTCGCGGACGCGCACCCGCCCGCCCTTGACCTCGAGGTAGTGGCGGTAGTCGGGCGGGACGCCGCTGAGGGCGTGCTCGGGATACAGCCCCTCGCGCGCGGTGGCCAGCGCCTCCTTCACGATGTCGGTGGCCAGGATGTAGTACGACCTGCCGAGCGGGCGCAGGGCCGCGTCTGCCACCATGGCGATCGAGTGGGGCTCCTCGCCCGTCGAGCAGCCGGCGCTCCAGATCGAGATCGGGAGCGGGCTGGTGGCGGCGCGCGCGAGCGCGGGCAGGACCTCCTGCCCGAGCGCGTCGAAGCTGGCCGGGTTGCGGAAGAAGCTGGTCTTGCGGACCGTGAGGATCTCGAAGATCTCCTCCATCTCGGTCCGGCCCAGGCTGTCGCGCTCGAGGTAGGCGATGTAGGCGCCCACGTCCGCGAAGCCGCGCCCGTCGAGCCGGTCCAAGAAGCGGGGCGCGAGGAAGCGCCAGCGGTCCTCGGGGATCACGAACCCGGTGGCGCGCTCGAGGAAGCGGCGGAACGCCCGCTCCTCCTCGTGCGTGCGCGCCTCGCCGCTCACGCCAGCGCCTCCACGATCGCCGGCGCGATCCGGTCGAGCGGGAGCACCTGCTGGGCGGCCCCGTTGGCGACGGCCGCCTGCGGCATGCCGTACACCACCGAGGTGGCCTCGTCCTGCGCGATCGTCTTGCCGCCGCTCTGGCGGATCGCGAGCAGCCCGTCCGCGCCGTCGCGCCCCATGCCGGTCAGGACCACCCCCAGGGCGCGCGGGCCGTAGCAGCCCGCCGCGCTCCGGAGCAGGCGGTCGCCGCTGGGGCAGTGCATGCCGACGTGGGTCGGGTCGTCCACCAGCGCCACCCGGCGCGCGTCGGTCACCTCCGCGAACCGCCCCTGCGGGGCCAGGTAGACCCGCCCCTCGAACAGGTCCATGCCGTCCTTGGCGAGGGCCACCTCGAGGCGGCAGTGGTCGTCGAGCCAGCGCGCCAGCCCCTCCTCGAACGAGGCCTCGATGTGCTGCACGATCACGACCGCCGCGCGCAGCCCCATGGGGAGCCCGCCCAGGAGCACGGTCAGCGCGCGCGGGCCGCCGGTCGAGGCCACGATCGCCACCACCCGCGAGGCGCGCTTGAAGAAGCCGGTCGAGCCGCGCCGCGCCGCGAGCATGTCGGCGGACGAGCGGCCGCGCCGCCCGCGCGGGTGCGAGATCACCGGGACGCGGGCCAGCAGCCGGAGCCGCTCGATCAGCGGGCTCACGTCCGCGCGCAGGTCGTCGAGGTCGGGCTTCGAGATCAGGTCGAGGGCCCCCACCGCGAGCGCGCGCATGCCGAGGTCGACCTCGCGCGACAGGTCGTGGGCCGCCGTCATGAGCAGGATCGGGGTGGGGCAGGTCGCCATGATCTCGCGGGTCGCCTCGAGCCCGTCGAGCTTGGGCATCTGCACGTCCATCAGCAGGACGTGCGGGCGGAGCCGCTTGGTGAGCTCGACGCCCTCCTCGCCGTCGGCCGCGACCCCGACCAGCTCGATCCCGCTGGCGCGCCCCAGGAGGGACGTCAGCGCGGAGCGGTGCACGCGGCTGTCGTCGACCAGCAGGACCCGGACCCGATCGCTCACAGCATCCGCTCGAGCAGGCCCCGCAGGGCGTTTTGGTTGAACTCGCTCTTGGTCAAGTAGCCGTCGGCGCCCGCCTCGAGGCCCGCCTGGCGATCCTGACTGGAGCCGCGGTTGGACACAATGATGATCGGGACGTCCGCCAGGCGGTCGTTGCTGCGGACGCGGCGCACCAGGCCGAGGCCGTCCAGCCTGGGCATCTCGATGTCGGTCACGATCAGCTGCGGGCGGACGCGCTCCAGGATCCCCCAGGCGTCCATGCCGTCGACCGCGATCAGCGGCTGGAACCCGAGCGCCTCGACCGCCCGCCCGAGCACCTGCCGCGAGACGATGCTGTCGTCGACGATCAGGATGCTGCGCGTGGCGTCGGCGCGGATGCGGGACGCGTCGCCCAGGCCGGCGCGCAGCGCGTTGAACAGCTCGGGGACGTGGAGCTGCAGCGCGATCTCGCCGCTGGGCGTGTGCACGGCCCCCGAGACCCAGGGGAGCAGCTCCAGCGGCCAGCCGATCGGCTTGACGACCACGGCCCGCTCCTCGAGCAGCTCCTCCGCCACGAGCGCCAGGCGCTCGCCGGCGTGGTGCACCACCAGCATGCGGAGGAACTCGGCGTCGGGCAGGACGGGCTGGTGCAGGAACGCGCTCAGCCGCAGCAGCGGGATCGTCTGGCCGCGCCACACCACGGTCGGGCGCCCGCTGAAGGTCGCCACGCGCAGGGTGCGCAGGCGCAGCGACTCCTCGACCGCCTCGGTCGGGAGCGCGAACCGCTGCCCGCCCGAGCGGAGGAGCATCACCCGCGAGATCAACAGCGTGAGCGGCAGGCGGATCACGATCGACGAGCCGCGGCCGGGGCGCGAGTCGACCTGCACGTCGCCCTTCAGCGCCTCGACCGCGCTCTTGACCGCGTCCATGCCGATGCCGCGCCCCGAGATCTCCGAGGCCGTGGCGCGGGTGCTGAAGCCCGGCGCGAAGATGAGCTGGATCGCCTCGGCGTCGCCGAGCTGACGGGCCGCCGCCTCGTCGAGCACCCCGCGCGAGACGGCGATCCGGCGCACCCGCTCGGGGTCGATCCCCGCGCCGTCGTCCTCGACCCGGATCACGACCCGGTTCCCCTCCTGACCGGCGCTCACCTCGAGCAGCCCCTCGGGCGGCTTGCCGGCGGCCACGCGCTCGGCGGGCGGCTCGATCCCGTGGTCGAGCGCGTTGCGCAGGAGGTGCGTGAGCGGCGACTTGAGCGCGTCGAGGATCACGCGGTCCATCTCCGTCTCCTCGCCGCGCACGCGCACGCGCACCTTCTTCTCCAGCCGGCGGGCGAGGTCCCGCGCCTCGCGCGGGACGTGGTCGAACAGGTAGCCGACCTGCCGCAGCCGCACGTCCACCGCCAGCCGCTGCAGGCTGCCGCTCGCGTTCTGCACGTGGAGCGTGTCCGCCCGGAACTCGTGCAGCATGCGCCGCAGCGCCTGGCTCACGTCGCCCGCGTCGGCCGCGCCCTCCTCGACGCCGCGCGCCAGGGTGCGCAGCCGCGTCTCGTAGGTCTCGAGCCGCTGCCGGGCGAGCGTGAGGTCGCTGACCACCTCGTCGAGCTGCTTGAGGCGCGAGGCCCGCACCCGGACCATGTCGTCGTCGCGGCCGCGCGCGCCCTGCTGCCCCTCGGCCGCCACGATGCGGGTCGACGAGCCGGCGTCGGCCTCGGCGACCCCGACCGGGGCCGGCTCCGCCCGCTGCTCCGCGGCGGGCTCCGCCGCGGGGGTCGGCGGCTCGGGGTAGGCCCGCGTCGGCCGATCGGGGTCGACCCAGCCGG
>CAZMSZ010000285.1:0-10113 GCA_964569055.1 uncultured Planctomycetota bacterium
CAGGCTTCCCCGCACGCTACCCCGCCGCTGCGGAGTGCGTGGGCTCGCGTCGGGATCGGGCGGGAGCCGCCCGGTTCGTGACGTGCGCTCGACGCTCAGCTCCGCGGGCCGACCCGGGTCGTGCCCATGCCGACGGGCACGCGCCCCACCCGCGGGCGGTCGCTGAAGGCCTGGGCCAGGAGGGGCGTGAGCAGCAGCATGCCGCCGAAGATCAGGTGGTAGCCGAACCACCAGCCCGGCTCGACCATGGCGCGGTCCAGCAGGACCTCGTTGATCGCGGGCAGCACCGCGAAGCTCATGAGCGCCCAGATCGCGATCCCGTAGAGCAGGCCCGCGAAGAAGGCCGAGCCCGTCGAGATCCGCGCGCCGCCGACCCACGCGAACAGGAGCCCCCAGAACGCGGAGACCACCAGGTGCGTCAGCGCGCCGAGCGTGATCGCGCCCGCGCCGCCGGCCAGGGCCTCGGGCCCGTAGTACGTGCCCGCGATCGCCAGCATCGGCAGCCAGAACGACCCGCCGGCGACGGCCGACGTGGTCATGGCCACGAGCGCCATGACGGTGCCCGCCACCAGCCCGGCCAGGATCCCGCCGATCAGGACGCCGTTGGCGTCGACGTCGCGCTCGAGGAGGTAGCCCGTGTCGGTGCGGGGCGCGCTGCTCCACGGCGCCCCTTCGCGCCGCCCGGTGGACGGCGGCGGGGTGGTCGGGGTGGTCGGGACCTTCTGCTGAATCGCCATGACTCGCCTCCTCCGGCGCGCGGCGGCGCGCCGGAGCGTTCAGGCGCCCGGTCGCTCGCCCTCGCTCGGGAGCAGCGCAACCCGTGTGCCCGCGCGGCGCGCCGGGGCGCGGCGCGCGCGCGCGCGCCCGCGGTGGTTCGCTCGTCAGGAGTGGCGCGACCGACGGTCGCCGGGGTCCCGGCGCGAGCGCCGCGCGGGCCGACCGGAGCGCCCGCGATCAGGCCGCGCGCGGCGCGTGGACGGACGCCGGCGGCGCCTGGTTGAGCCGCGGCATGGCCTGCTGCGAGAGCCGGGTCAGGAACGAGGGCGCCAGGCTGGACTGGCTCTCCCAGCCCGAGCGCGGCGTGTCCGCCACCGGCGCGGGACCGGGGAGGAGCCGCGCCACCAGCGCGTTCAGGCGCGTGACGAGCGAGGGCGCCACGCCGCCGGCCAGGGCGGCCGCGCGCGCTGGCAACCCGAGCACCACCTCGGGGGTGCCACGCCGCAGCGCCGAGACGATCTGGCGGGCCGCTCGCTCCGCGTTCATGGACAGCAGCGGGAGGCTGTCGCCGATCGCGAACCACGCGTACTCCGCGCGCGCGTGGCCGGCGAACCGCGCGTTGGGCGGCGAGCCGGTGCGCATGAGCCCGGGGCAGACCGTGGTCACGTGCACGCCCTGGCGGGCGAGCTCGGTGTGGAGCGCGTGCGACAGGCCGACCAGCCCGAACTTGCTCGCGCTGTAGGCCAGGAGGTGCGGGATCGCGACCTTGCCGCCGATCGAGGCCACGTTGACCACGCGTCCGCCGCCGGGGGCGTGGCGCAGGTCGTCGAGGCAGGCCCGCACCAGGCGGTACGGCCCCTCCACGTGGACCGCCAGCTGGTCGCGCAGCTCCTCGGGCGGCTGGTGCTCGAGCGGCGCGCACAGGATCGAGCCGGCGTTGTTGATCAGCACGTCGATCGAGCCGAGCGCGCGGCGCGCCTCGGACACCGCGCGCTCGATCGCCTGCGGGTCGCGCACGTCGCAGGGGATCGCGTGGACCTCGCCCAGCTCGCGCAGCCGCTCCTCGGCCCGCTCGAGCGAGGCCGCGTCACGCCCCAGGATCGCGACGCGCGCGCCCTGCGCCAGGAGCTGACGCGCGAGCTCGAACCCGAGCCCTCGCGAGCCGCCGCTGAGGAGCACCCGCCGACCCGCGAGGTCGTAGCGCTGCAGCCGGCGCGCCACCGCCAGCGCCACCACCCCGGCGCCGACCAGGGCGCCCGCCGTCCCCAGCGCACGCAGCACGGCCGTCGAAGACATGCAGACCTCCTGCGGCCTCGGCCGCGATCGTCGGGTCAGGGCGCGAACGCCACCCGCAAGCACTCGTCCTGTCGCTCGCGGAACAGCCGGTAGCCGAGCGCGCCCTCGTCGAGCGGGAAGCGGTGCGTGAGCAGGTAGCTCGGGTCGACCACGCCGCGGGCCACGAGGTCGAGCAGGCGCGGGATGTAGCGCGGCCCGTGCTGCTGCCCCATGCGGAGCGTGAGCGCCTTGTTCACGGCGGCGCCGAGGGGGAAGCCGTCCACGTCGCCGCCGTACGCGCCGACCACGACCACGGCGCCGCCCTTGCGGCAGGCGATCAAGGCCTGCCGCAGCGCCGGCGTGCGATCGCGCCGCGCGCCCACGGCCTGGGTCACGCGGTCGTAGGCCCAGCCCAGCCCGAACCCGCGCGCCTCGAGCCCGACCGCGTCGATGCAGCGGTCGGGGCCGCGCCCGCCGGTGCGCTCGCGCAGCTCGTCGAGCACGTCGTCCTCCTCGGGGTGGAGGACCTCCGCCTTCCCCTGCCGGCGCGCGACCTCGAGGCGGGTGGCGATCGGGTCGATCGCGATCACGCGCTCGGCCCCGAGCAGGTAGGCGCTCTTGATCGCGAGCTGCCCGACCGCGCCGCACCCCCACACCGCGACCACGTCGCCCGGCTCGATCCCGGCGAGGTCGGCGGCCATGTAGCCCGTGGGGAACGCGTCCGAGCAGAACAGCGCCTGCTCGTCGCTGACGCCGCTCGGGACCGAGAACATGCCCTGATCGGCGAAGGGGACGCGCACCAGCTCGGCGTGGCTGCCAGCGTAGCCGCCGAGCCCGTGCGACGAGCCGAACACGCCGGCGGTCCCCTGCCCGAACAGCCGCTCGGGGATCCAGGCGTTGGGGTTGGAGTTGTCGCACAGCGACCACTCCTCGCGCGCGCAGAAGAAGCAGTGGCCGCAGCCGATCACCGAGCTGACCACCACCCGGTCGCCGGGCCGGTGGAGGTGCACCTCGGGGCCGACCTCGACCACCTCGCCCACGAACTCGTGCCCGATCACGTCGCCGCGCCGCATGGTCGGCACGTAGCCGCCCAGGAGGTGGAGGTCCGAGCCGCAGACCGAGCTGAGGGTCACGCGGACCAGCGCGTCGCGCGGGCCGATCAGCCGCGCGTCGGGGACCTCGCGCGTGGCCACCACCCCGGCGCCCTCCCAGCAGATCGCCTTCACCGCTCGCCCTCCCCGGGCGACGAGGCGGTCCACGGGCGCTCGTCGGTCAGCCCCTCGGTCAGCTCCTGCGCGTGCACGGCGCTGGGGCGGGGCGGGGTGGCGCGGGGGGCCGGCGCCCGCGCCGGCGCGCCGCGACCGGAGGGCTGGCCCGCCGTGCTGGGGAGCTCCCCCGCCTCGAGGAGCTGCTTGAAGCGGCGCACGTCCTCGCGCACCACCCGCGCCAGCGAGGGGCGCAACAGCCGCGCCGCCGCCCCGCCCAGGGCGCCGGCCGGCGGGTGGAGCTCGAGCCGCAGGTGGAGCTCGGTCCCCCGCCCGCCCGGCGCGTCCACGATCGTGACCTCGCCCGCGGTCTCCACGTCGCCGCCCGGCAGCGAGCGCCAGGCGATCCGCGTCGGCTCCTCGTCCACGACCAGCTCCGCCTCCCAGCGCGCCCGCGCGAACCCGCGCGGCGCGCGCGCGGTCCAGCGCGAGCGGCGCGCGTCGAGCACCTCGACCCGCTCGAGGTGGTGCATGAAGCGGGGGAGGTCCTCGAGCCGCCGCCAGCCGGCGTAGACGTCCCAGGGGGTGCGCGCGATCGTGACCGCGGCGCGCACCTCGACCGGCTCCGCCCCGCGCTCCAGCGCCGCCTTGACCGCGCAGCGTCCCCGCGCGCCGCGCCACAGCAGCCCGCCGCCGAGCGCGGCGCCGAGCAGCCGGAGCGGGGTGGGAGCGCGGAGCGCCCAGCCGGCGAGCAGCGCCCCGCCCGCCAGCGAGCCGACTCGCTCCGCGGGCGAGAGCGCCCCCGGCTCACGCCCGCGCGCGGCCTCGATCGAACGCCTGCCGCTCATGCCCGGGCCTCCTCGCCCCGCCAGCGAGGGGCAACGGCCGTGCCGCAGGCGACTGGCGCGCCGTGTCGCCGCCCGCTCGGTCGTCGGGGGCGAGTCCGCGAGACGCACGCGACGCGCGGCAGGGCCCGCGCGTCACGCCGCCGCCGCGCGCACCCCGACCGGCTCGAGGTGCACGCCGTGCGCCGGCCCGCGCCGGGCGAGCCGTTCGAGCAGCGGCTCGAGCGGCGGCGGCGCCAGCAGCGGGTAGCGGCCGAGGGCGGCTCGCAGCGCGCCGTGGTAGCGCGCGTAGACCGCCAGGTCGCAGGGCCAGCGCCGCGGGTCGACGCCGAGCAGCTCGCCGGGCCGCTCGCCGCGCGCGAGCAGGCCGCGCCAGCGCGCGACGTCGGCCAGGCCGACCGAGCGCACGCCGTGCGCGAACAGGAGCGCGTCGATCCGGCCGAAGGGCGGCGAGCGGTCGAGCCAGCGTTCGAGCGCCGCGGCGGCGGGCTCCACCGGAAACGGCGTCCAGTACGGCACGCAGGCGCCGCGCAGGGTCCACCACGGGTCGAGCAGCGCGAACGACGACACGAGCAGCCGGTCGGCGGGGAGGCCGTGGCGGGCGTACTCCTCGCGAAACAGCTCCGCCACCAGGCCGCTCGGCGCGGTGAGCTCCCGATAGCTCAGGCGCACCAGCCGCGCCCCGAGGCGGCGGGCGAGGCGCGCCGCGTCGCGCTCGAGCTCGGGCGCGAACCCCCACTCGGCCTCGGGCGCGTGCTCGGTGGGCGTCGGGACGCGCAGCCGCCGGGCGCCGGTCGAGGCCAAGAAGCGCCGGAGCGCGGCGGCGTCGCCGTGGTAGCCGGCGGGCGGGAGCCCGCCCCAGGCCCCGAACTGGAACACGTGCCGCGGGCCCACCCGGGTCACCGGCCAGCGCAGCCCGCAGTCGACCAGGCACAGCACGCCGCCCGGGGCGAGGCGCTCGGCGAGGAACGCCTCGTAGGCCGGGCCGAGGCGGCGCGCCTTCACGCGGAAGTAGCTCATGCCGGGGGCCATCAGCCGGTCCTGGTTGGGGTCGTGCATTTGGTGCAGGTCGAAGCCCGGGTTGCGCGCCAGCAGGGCGCCTCCGGTCGCGCGGCCGTGCTCGAGCGCCGCCGCCCCGTCCCCCGCGTCGCCGCCCCAGTCGCGCACCCCGAGCAGGAACGTCTGCGGCAGCCAGGGAGCCTGCAGCAGCCCTGCCAGGTGCGTCAGCGCGCCGTGGCTCGAGCCCACCAGCACCAGCGGGAACCGCCGCTCCGGATACGACGTCGCCGCCCAGCGACGCAGCTCCTCGAGGTCGAGGGCCGCGATCTCGCGCGCCGGCAACGTCTCGCTCAGCCCCGCGGCGGCGTACGCGACCTGTCGCGCGCGCAGCGGCAGCGCGCTCGACGTCCGCGCGAGCGCGGCCAGCGGGCGCGAGGCGCCCAGCCGGGGGAGCCCCTCGTCGCGCGTCGCCGCGATCAGCGCGCGCGCCATGGCGGCGCTCGAGTCGAACGTCACCAGCGCCCGCGGGGGACGTGGAGGCCGCGCGACCCGCGCGGGGGGCTCCTCGCCGCGCAGGAACGCGACGGCGGCCTGCGCGAGCAGGCCCGGCGCGGCGAACACCGCGGTGTGGGTGGCGCCGAGGAGCACGGTGTGGCGGCCGTCGACGAAGCGCGCGGCGAGGCGTCGCCCCCAGGCGATCGGGGAGATCGGGTCGCGCTCGCAGCTCACGACCAGGGTCGGGCAGGCGACCTCGGGGGCGAGGCGCTCGATCGCGTCGCCGAGCGCGATCGCGAGCGCGCCGCCCGCCGAGGTCGGCCCGGCGCGGACCCAGTCCCAGGCGACGAGCGGGCCCAGCGCGAGCGGCTCGCCCAGCGCGTTGTGCACGAACCGGGCCAGCTGCGTCGGCCAGCGATGGGGCGGGGCGGTGGTCGGCCCCTGCAGGATCAGGCGGCTGATCCGCTCGGGCGCGCGCGCCGCGGCCGCGGCCGCGACCTGGCAGCCGAAGGAGTTGGCGAGCAGGGCGACCCGCTCGAGCCCCGCCGCCTCGGCGTAGGCGAGCAGGTCGTCGGCGAGGCGCTCGACGCTGGCGCGCGCCCGCGCCCGCCCGCTGCTCCCATAGCCGGGCGGGTCGGGCGCGTGCACCTCGAAGTGGACGCCGAGCCGGCGCGCGATCGGCCGCGCGTAGCGTCCCGAGAGGCCGATCCCCGGGACGAGCAGCACGGCGGGCGCGCCGGGTAGGAGCGGCTCGACCGAGACCCGCGTCCTGACCCGCGTGCCCTGCACCTCGAGCGCGCGCGCCTCGAGCCGAGCCCAGGCGTCGCGCTCGGCGGGGTCGCTCACACCGGCTCAGCCGCGCCAGCGCCGCAGCCGGCTCGCGGTGGCGATCCCCGCGCCGATCAGGAGCAGGAACCCGGCCCCGCGCGCGGCGCGGCTCAGCGTGTCGGCGTGCGCGAGCACCAGGCCCTCGCCCCGACCGCGCTCGCGCCCCGCGCCGGCCGGCGTGTACAGCCCGTCGTCGGTGTGCGGCGGCCGGTCGCTGCGCTGCAGCCGGCCCATGGTGCGCTCGAGCACGCGCTCGGTGAGCCGCGGCGCCACCTTGGCGGCGGCGACGTACATCCGGCCGGCGTCGCCCACGATCCGGTGCGGGACCGGGCGCACGGCGCAGCGCAGGATCGCCTCGGCCACAGCCTCGGGGGTGTACGTCGGCGAGGGGTTGCGCGGCGCGACCTCGAGCGTGCTGCGGGCGTGATCGGGGTAGGGCGTCTCGATCCCGGAGGGCTCGATCAGCGAGACCGCCACCGGGTCGCCGGCCATCTCGAGCTCCATGCGCAGCGCCTCGGTGAGCGCCTTCACGGCGTGCTTGCTGGCGCAGTAGCTCCCCTGCAGCGGCAGCGTCAGCTCGCCCAGGATGCTCCCGACGTTGATCAGGGTGCCGCGCGAGCGCCGCAGGCGCGGGAGCGCGGCGAGCGCGCCGTGGAGCGTCCCCCAGAAGTTGGTCTCGAACAGGCGGCGGTGATCCTCGAGCGCGACGTCCTCGAGCCGGCCGTAGATCGAGACGCCCGCGTTGTTGACCCAGGTGTCGATCCGACCCCAGCGCCCCTCGGCCGCGGCCGCGAGCGCCTCGACGTCCTCGGGGTCCCCCACGTCCCCCTCCGCCCAGGTGACCCGCTCCAGGCTCGGGTCGATCCTCCGGGCGACCTGCTCGAGGACCGCCGCGTCGCGCCCCGAGATCGCCACGCGCGCCCCGCGCTCGGCCGCGAGGCGCGCGGTCGCCAGGCCGATCCCGCTGCTCGCGCCGGTGACGACCAGGACCTGCTCGGAGATCGGCTTGCGCATGCGGGCCTCCTTTGGCCGCGCGGGCCCGCAAGCGTGGTGCCGCCGTGCGCCCGGGCGGGGTCCGTGCGGCGCGGGCACGCGCGTTGCGCGCTCGTCTGGGCTCTGAACGTCGCGTGGCGCGCTTCCTGAGCGAGGGGCGGCCCGCGGCGCCGGCACCCAGGAGGGACGACGTGATGACGAAGGCGAAGCAGGGGCTGGTGAAGCAGCTCAACGACCTGATCGCGCTCGACTACGACGCGATCGAGGCCTACCAGGCGGCGATCGAGCGCATCGACGATCCGGACGCGCGGGCGCAGCTCCGCTCGTTCCTCGGCGACCACCAGCGCCATACGATCGAGCTCGCGGCCCACGTGCGCAGTCTCGGCGGCGCGCCGGTCACGGGCGGCGACTTCAAGCGCTTCTTGACCAAGGGCAAGGTCGTGCTGGCGAACCTCGCGGGCGACGCGGCCATCCTCAAGGCCATGCGCTCGAACGAGGAGCAGACCAACCGCGGCTACGAGGACGGGCTCCGCGAGGCCGACCGCCTGGACGCCCCGCGTGACGTCCGGATGACCCTGCAGCAGAACCTCGCCGACGAGCGGCGCCACCGCAGCTGGATCGAGAGCCGGATCGGGGTGCTCGAGCACCATCACGTCTGAACGCGCACACCTCGGGGCGGCGGGAGCGCGCGCGGGATTCCCGCGCCGCGCCCTGGTCGGCGGCGCCCCGTCGACCCGCCGCCCGCGTCCTCGCGCGCCGCAACCTCGCGCCCGCGAGGACGGCCGCGCCGCCGCGCGCGAGCGGAACGCAGCGCCGGCACGAGCTTCGCTCCGCCGGCGGCGAGGTCGCCGGTGGCGCGTCCGCGAGGGCGCGACCGGCGCGACGGACGCATGTGCGTGGCCCGCCGGGCCCGAGAACCGACCGAGAGGAGCAGGAACATGCGCAGGACGTGGACGGGCGTGCTCGGAGCCGCGCTGGGGATCGCCCTGACGGCGCCCTTGGCGACGGCCCAGGAGCAGCAGGACCCGGACGAGCAGCAGCAGCAGCAGCAGCAGCAACAGCAGCAGCAGCAGCAACCCGAGGATCAGCCGGCGCAGCGCCTGCCGGGCGACGAGAAGGGCCAGAAGCACGACGAGCGCTGGCACTCGGATCCGTCCGAGAGGATGGACCCGACCGATGACCCGCGCGGCTACGACCAGACCCGAATGCTCGACGAGGAGTCGATCCGGCAGCGCCTCACGATGGAGCTGCAGCGGGAGGGGTTCGACGTCTCGAACCTGAAGGTCGACTACGACGAGGACGACGGCGAGCTCACGCTCGAGGGCGACGTGGACAGCCTGATCGTGAAGGGGCGCGCGGGCGAGATCGTGCGTGTCTTCAAGGGGATCAAGGAGCTCGACAACGAGCTCGACGTGCGCCCCTCGATCAAGCTCAGCGAGCGGCAGCTCGAGCAGTTCGTCCGCCAGACGCTCGCCAGCGACGCGGCGCTCGACCCGAGCCGGATCGACTTCGACGTCAGCGGGAGCAAGGTGACCCTCGAGGGCGAGGTCGGCTCCTACGCCGAGCGCAAGGCGTACGGGTCGGCGATCGGCGACATCGTCGGCGTCACCGACGTCGACAACGAGCTCGAGGTGCAGGACCGCGCGATCCGCGGGCAGGAGCTCGCCCAGAAGGTGCGCCAGCGGCTGCAGTTCGACGCCGAGCTCGACCCGAGCGCCGTGGTGGTCGACGCCAACGACGACGAGGTGATCTTGATGGGCTTCGTGCGCAGCCTCGCGGAGCGCGACCGCGCGATCGCCCACGCCCGGAACGCCGGCGCGGCGAAGGTGCGCAGCCGCGACCTCGAGGTCGACTTCGAGCGGTTCGCCCGGGGCGGCGGCACGCAGCAGGCAGGCGCGCAGCGCGGCATGGGCGGCACGCAGCAGGCGGGCGCGCCGCGCGCCCAGGCCTCGGACCAGGAGCTCGAGCAGTACCTCCGGATGCTGTTCCAGGAGAACCCGCACTTCCGCAACTCGCAGATCGACGTGAAGGTCGAGGGCGGCCAGGCCACGATCTCGGGGCAGGTCGACCACTACTTCGCCAACCAGGAGGCCGAGCGGGTCGCGCGCGAGATCCGCGGGATCCAGGGGCTCCAGAACCAGCTCGAGGTCACGCCGAGCCAGCAGCTCAACGACGACCTGCTGCGCCAGCAGCTGAAGCAGGGGTTCGAGCGTCACGCCCTGCTGCGGGACCGCCAGATCGACACCCAGGTCGAGCAGGGCAAGGTCACGCTCAGCGGTCAAGTCGAGTCGCCCGCCGAGCGCCGCGCGGCCGAGGAGCTCGCCGGCTCGCTGGTTGGCGTGGTCGAGGTCAGCAACGACCTGCAGGCCCGCTCGGGCATGGGCGGCCAGCAGGGCATGGGCGGCCAGCAGGGCATGGACCAGCAGCAGGGCATGAACGGCCAGCAGCAGGGCTTCGAGCAGCAGCAGCAGCAGGGCATGAACGGTGAGCAGAGGCACCGCAAGTCCGACTCGGAGCTGCTCGAGGACGTGCGCGACGAGCTGTTCTGGAGCCCGTTCGTCGACTCCGACGACATCACGATCTCCGTCCGCGAGGGCGTGGTCTACCTCGACGGCTCGGTAGACGACGAGGACGAGCGCAAGAACGTGATCGAGAACGCGTTCGAGGCCGGCGCCATCCGCGTGATCGACCGCCTCCGGGTCGACGACGACAACGGCGACGACTACGACGACGACTACAACGACGACTGAGGCGCA
>CAZMSZ010000286.1:0-10027 GCA_964569055.1 uncultured Planctomycetota bacterium
GCTCGGAGGAGGGCGCGCCGCTGGCCTCGCTCGACGAGCCGAGCTCGGAGGAGGGTGAGCCGCTCGAGGGGCGTGTGCCGAACGGAGCGGCCGCGGGGCGCGGCGCCGCGCCGCCGGCGGCGGGCTCGCAGCGGGTGCGGCTCAGCGACCCCGCGCCGCGCGTCTCGCGCCGCGTCGCCGCGGCCTCCGCCCGGCGCGAGCGTCCGCCGAGCCGGCCCGAGCTGCCCGCGGCGCGGCGCAGCGGGCGACGCGAGCCGCCGCGCGCCTCGGGCCGCGCGGCCGCGCGGAGCGCCCGGGCCCCTCGCGAGGAGCTGCCTCCCGACCTCGAGACGCGACGCTTCGACCCGGCCGCCCTGGCGGCCGCCTCGACGCGCCCCGTCGGCCTGCGCCGCGGCCCGGTCGCCCTCGCGGCCGGCGCGGCGGGGCTGGCGCTGGTGCTGGCCGGGGTGCAGCTCGTGCGCTGGGCCATGCAGGAGGCGGCGCCCGCGCCGGGCACGGCGGACCGGCTGGGGGTCGGCGACGCGGAGCGGCCGCCGACCTCGGACGGGGCCGGGTCGGAGCCTCCGCTCGACGTCGCGGCCCCGCCCTCCCCGACCGAGGACGCCGCCCCCGCCGCGGCCGCCGCGGCCGACGTCGCCGCGCTCGAGGCGGAGGAGGCCTACGCCGAGGCCGCCGCGCTGCTGCGCGCGCTCCCGCCGCCCCACGCCCCCAACGTGGTCGCCAGCGCGCAGCGGCTCGAGGCGCTCGCGCGCCAGAAGCTCGAGGTCGAGCGCGCGCTCGCCGCGCTGGCCGCGGGCGACCCCGGCGCCGCGCCGGCGCTCGAGGCGCTCCTGGAGGCGAACGCCGAGCTGCGGGGGTCGACCACGGGCGAGCGGGTCACGCGGGCGCTGGTGGCGCGGGCGGCGTCCGTCGAGGACCCGCTCCCCGAGGACGCGGACGCGCGCCCCGCGGAGTCGGCGCCGGCGGCGCCCAAGGGCCCGCCCGAGCCGCCCGAGCGGAGCGCCCGCTTCCGCGCGATCGCGACGCGCGGGGCGGCGGTGGTCGCCGACATGCAGCGCGCGATCGAGGTCGCGCGCGCCCGCGCGGCCGAGCTCGAGGCCGAGGAGGTGGAGCGCGCGCGCGCCCGGACCGCGGCCGAGCCGCTGCGGATCGCGCTCCCCGGCTACGTCCTCGAGGACGCGCGGCTGCTCGAGCTCGACGCGCGGGGCTTCGTCCTGGTCGCGCAGGGCACGCGCGTCCGCTACGTGTGGGAGGCGCTGCTGGCGCTCGAGCCCGAGCTGGCCCTGCGGATCCGGCGGCTCGGCGTGCGCGACGACGACGCGGACGATCAGCTCCGGCTCGGACGGTGGTGCCTCGAGCACCGCCTGTTCGAGGCGGCGCGCGACGCCTTCGCCCGGGCGGTGATCGCCGAGCCGCGCCTCAAGGATCGGGTCCCCGACGTGGCCGCGATCGCTCAGGCCAGCCGGGTGTTCAACGGGCGGCTGCAGCGCAGCGAGGTCGGCACCACGATCGCGCTGGAGTACCCCTTCACCCGGGCCGTCGAGGGGAACGACTGGACGCTGCGGCGCGGCGCGCGCGGCGGCGTCGACCCGGCGCGCGGGGCGCTCGAGCTGAGCGGGCGCGGGTTCTACCTGGCCGAGATGGTCGAGGTCGGGTTCGACGGGTGGGTCGAGGTCGAGGCCGACGTGGGCGACGCCACGCGCGGGGCGGCGCTGGTCGGGCTCGCCTTCCCTCGCGCGGGAGGGCAGCCGGCGCTGACGTTCGTCGCGCTCGAGCGCGACACGGGCGAGCTGACCCTCGGGCGCGAGCGCGGCGGCAAGACCGCGGTGCTCGGGCGCAAGCGGGTCGCGCGCGGCGCTCGTGTGACCCTCGAGCTGCGGGAGCGGGCGCTGCTGGCGCGCGTGCAGGGGAAGGTCGCGCTCGAGGCCGAGCTGGACGAGCCCTGGGAGCGCGTGCGCGTGGTCGTGGGCGGCGCCACCACCCGCGGCGGCGAGGTGGAGCTCGAGCGGGTCGCCGTGCGGGGGCGGGTCCGGCGCGACTGGCTGCGCAAGGCGTTCGGCGAGTACGACGCGCTGCTGCGGAGCACGCTCGCGCGGGGCGAACAGCTCGAGGTGTTCGCGCGCCCGCCGGGCAAGCCGGCCCCGCGCGAGCTCTCGGCCGAGGACGCGTTCGGCCTGGCCGGCGTGCCCGACGAGGCGCTCGAGGCCTACCGGCGCGGCCGGCTCAAGGCGGCGCTCCAGACCCCGCTCGACACGCTGGGCGCGCTCAACGCGTTCGGGGAGGCCCTCGAGCTGGCCCCCGACTTCGCCGCGGCGCGCTTCCGGCGCGGGCTGGCCTTCGAGGCGCTGGGCCGGCCGCGCGTGGCGCTGGCCGAGCTGGCCGCGGCGGAGGCGCGCTGTCCCCACTTCTACGAGGCCATGACCGAGCGCGCGCGCCTGTTGGTGATCCTCGGCCGGCTCGACGAGGCGAGCGCGCTGGCGGAGGCGGCGCTGGCCGAGCGCCCCGACTACGCCCCGGCGCGGGCGGCGCGGGCCCGCGCCGCCTTCCAGCGCGGCGAGCTGGCGGCGGCGCTCGCCGACCTCGACCTCGCGCTCGCGCTCGACCCGTGGGACGAGGGCACGCGCGCGCTGCGCCGCAGCGTGCGGCACGTGCTGCGCGGGCCTCCCTGGGAGCGGACGCACACCCGCGAGACGCCGCACTACGTGGTCAAGACGGACATCTCGGCCGCGCGCTGCGCCGCCTACGCGGCCGACCTCGAGGCGATCCGCGAGCTGTACATCCAGGCGTTCGGCGACCCCGAGGCCGCGGGCGAGGGGCAGCCCGCCCGCAAGGCCGAGGTGCTGATCTTCGACAACCGCGAGGGGTTCCACGCCTACGCCGAGCTGACCACCGACGACCGGGTGGAGTCGCTCCTCGGCTACTACCTGCCGCGCTACCGGCAGCTCCTGCTCTACGAGGACAAGGACGACGCGGACCTGCGCGAGACGCGCCGGGTCCTGTTCCACGAGGCGTTCCACCAGTTCATCGAGCAGCTCGTGCCGGACATGCCGTTCTGGCTCAACGAGGGCTTCGCCGACTACTTCTCCACGGCGCGGGTCGAGGACGGACGCGTGCTCGCGCCGGGCGCCGTGCTGCCGGGCCGCCTCAGCGACCTGCGCCGCCTGGTCGCCGCGCGCGGCCCCGTGCCGTTCCCGCGCCTCATGCAGGAGACGCCCGCGGAGTTCTACTCGGGCCCGGTGGCCGCGAAGTACGGGCAGGCCTGGGCCATGGTCCACTTCTTCCTGCACGGCGCCAGCGGCGAGGTCCGCGAGCGCTTCCGCCGCTACGTCGTGCTGCTGCGCCGCGGCAGCTCCCCGCGCCGCGCGCTCGAGGAGGCCTGGGAGGGCGTCGAGTGGGGCGCGCTCGAGCGCGCCTGGTGGGCGCACGTGCAGGGGCTGTGAGGGCTACGCCTTGTCCTTGCCCAGCAGCTTGCCGAACAGCGCCTTCGCCTTGATCTTGAGCTGACCCGCCCGTAGCTCCTTGTCGAGGTCGGCCTCGAGCTGCTTGGCGGAGTGGTAGCGGTCGCGCTGCCGCTTGGCGAGGCACTTGAGGCACACGTCCGCGATCCGCCGCGGGAGCTGCGGGTTCAGGCTGACCGGGTCGGGCGGCGGCTCGTTCACGACCAGCTTGATCACCTGCCGCGGGTCGGGCCCCGCGAAGGGCGGCTTGCCCGTGAGCAGGAAGAACAGCGTCGCGCCGAGGGCGTACACGTCGCTGGTGGCGTTGATCGAGCCGTGCCCGCCGCGGGGCTGCGCCTGCTCGGGCGGCATGTAGGAGGGCGTCCCCAGGATCAGGCCCTTGTCCTTCTCCGACGAGTGCTCGGTCACCAGGCCGAAGTCGATCAGCACCGCGCGGTACGGCTGGCGGTCCTGGTCGAGCAGCACGTTCTGCGGCTTGAGGTCGCGGTGGTAGATCCGCTGGGCGTGCACGTAGGCCAGGGCCGACGCGATCTCCTTGGCCACGCGCACCGCGAGGAGCGGCGGCATGGGCCCGTTGTCGCGCACGTGCGAGCGGGTCTCCACCCCGCGGATCAGCTCCATGGAGTAGTAGGTGAGGCCGCTCTCCACGCCGCAGTCGAAGATCCGCACGATGTGCGGGTGGGTGAAGCCGATCTGGATGCGCGTCTCGTCGAGGAAGCGCTCGGTCTCGCGCGGGTCGGAGGTGTTCTCGAGCGCGACCTTGAGCGCGAGCCGCCCCTCGTAGCCGCGGTCCTGCGCGAGCGAGCGGGTCACGCCGCCCGCCTCGACCTCGAGCACCACCCCGAACGCGCCGCGCGCGATCTCGCCGAGCACCTGGTAGTCGCCGAGCGTGAAGCCCTCGAACCCGAGCCGCTCCTTGAGCCGGCGCTTGAACTCGCGGCGGCTGAGCGGGCCGTTGGCGCCGGCGCCGCTCGCCGTGGAGGTGGGGGCTAGCCGGCGCGAGCGGGGGTCGCGCGGGTCCACGTCGCGCTGCAGCCGGAGGTCGAGGGGGCCGTCGAGCGAGCCTCCGCCGGCAGGACCCGCCGGCGCCGCCGGCCGTCCGGGGCTCGCCGGGGCCGGGTCGATGCCGAGGAGGGCGGGCCCGAGCGGGTCGGTCTGGGCGCGCGCCGTCGGGGTGGGGGGCAGGAGCTCGAGCGGGGCGTCGTCGTCGAGCACGGTGGTGGGCTGATCGAACAGCGCGTCGTCGGGCACGGCGAGCTCGGCCGAGGAGCCCTCGTCCTCGAGCGCGGGCCCCTCGTCGCTCGGCGGGCGCAGGGCGAGGCCCGGCTCCTCGTCGGCGACGACGATCGTCGGCTGGTCGAACACGTCGTCCCCGCTGGGGACGAGGAGGTCCTCGCTGCTCTCGTCCACCACCAGGGTCGGCTCGTCGAACACCGCGTCGTCGGGCGGCGCGGCGTCGGGCGGCGCGTCTTCGGAGCGCGGCGCCTCGCGGGCAGGTCGCTCGAGCGAGATCACGTCGCTGCCGCTGAGCCCTCGCCGGCGGAGGTCGGGCTTCGGGGCGGGACGCGAGCGCCCGCGCGCGCGGCCGAGCTGCTCGTTGAAGGCCTCCACCAGGCGGCGATGGCCATCGACGTCGATCAGCCCCGAGGCGAGCAGCAGTCGATCGAAGCTGTACTCCGGGAAGTGCGGCGCTCGCTGGAGCGCCCGCCGCAGGCCAGCCTCGTCGACCAGGCCGAGCGCGAGGGCGAGCTTCGCGATGATCCGGTCGCGCTTGTCCAACCCTGGCCTTCCCGACGGCGCCGTCGCCCGCGTGAGCCCCGCGTGAGAAGGTAGCGCATTCGGCGAGCGTTGGGGAGGTCGCGCGGGCCCGTCGTCGCCTGGCCCCTGCTCGGGCGCGGTGGTACACTCGCGTCGCGGTCGACCGGCGCCGACTCGGCCGGATGCGTCGTCAGCAGGAGCGCAGCCGCCCGTGGCGAGCCCGCCCACCACGAACCAGCACCCGTCCGGCTCATCCGGTGACATGTCGCTGGGGGACGTGCGCTGCGCCTGTGGCCGGACCCGGCGGGTCGACGCGCTCGCGCTGACGCTCACCGTGTGCTGCCCCGGGTGCGGCGCGGAGGAGCGCCTCGAGCGCGCGTACGACGTCGCGGGCGGCGACCCGCTCCCCGACCTCGGCCGCCTGCGCGCGGGTGACCCGGTCAGCAGCGCCGAGACGATGCAGCTCCCCGACCCCACCCCGGCGGGGCCGCTCGAGGCGACCAGCGACCTCGCCGCCATCGCGGTCACCCCGCCGAGCGGGGTGGGGCCCGCGCGCGGCCCCGATGGCGAGGAGATCCCGCACCTGCCGGTCGGGACCGAGCTCGGCTGCTTCCGCATCGAGCGCACGCTGGGGCAGGGCGGGATGGGGGTGGTCTACAAGGCCTACGACAGCTCGCTCGACCGGTTCGTGGCGCTCAAGGTGCTCTCGCCCACCCTCTCGCGCAACCGCACGTTCATCGAGCGCTTCCGCCGCGAGGCCGTGGCCTGCGGCAAGCTCTCGCATCCGAACATCACGCACATCTACTCGATCTCGTCCAAGGATGAGCCGCTCCACTACTTCGCCATGGAGTACGTCGAGGGCGAGAACCTCGCCGAGCGCGTGCAGCGCGAGGGGCCGTTCCCGCCCGAGCGCGTGCTCGACGTGGCCCGCCAGACGGCGCTCGGGCTCAAGGAGGCGGCGGCCGCGGCGATCATCCACCGCGACATCAAGCCCTCCAACTTGCTGCTCACGGCCAGCGGGCAGGTCAAGATCACCGACTTCGGGCTGGCCAAGGCGCGCGCCTCGCTCGGGCAGACCCTCGACCTGACCTCGACCGGCGTGGTGATGGGGACGCCGCTCTACATGTCGCCCGAGCAGGGCCGCGGCGGGCGGATCGACCACCGCTCCGACATCTACTCGCTGGGCGGGACGCTGTTCTTCCTCACGTTCGGCTGCCCGCCGTTCGAGGCCGACTCGGCGATCGCGCTGATCCTCAAGCACATCAACGACATCGTGGTGTTCCCCGAGCGCGAGGTCGGCGAGGGGATCAAGGGCCTGCTCCTGCGCATGCTCGAGAAGGACCAGAGCCGCCGGCCGCACGACTACGACGAGCTGCTCGAGGACATCGAGCGCGCCCGCCGGGGCGAGCTCCAGAGCGGCGGCTCGCCCACGCGGGTCATCGTGCTCCCCAAGCGCAGCCGGTCCACTGGCAAGGTCGGCCCGCGCGGGACCGGCAGCCTGGGCGGCCTCAAGGCGAGCAAGCTCTCGGTGGCCCGCACGAACATCAAGCTGGGGCGCCGCGACCGCGCCGTCAGCCTGCTGCTCGAGACCGTGCAGGAGGGCGACCCCGCCCTGCGCGCCGAGGCAGCGCTGCTCCTGATGCAGCTCTACGAGCAGGAGGAGGACGCGGCGGGCGTGCGGCGCATGGCGGAGACGATCGTGTCCGAGGCGGCCGAGCCCGCCGCCACCGCCTACGCGGCCTGGAAGCTCGCCGCCCTCGACGAGCGCGCCGCCCTCGACAAGACGCGCGCCGCCCTGGCCCGCTACGAGGCGATCCTGGCCGACCCGCCCGAGGGCCTGCCCCGCGAGGTGATCGAGGAGCAGGTCCGCCGGCTCAAGGCCCGCGTGGCCGAGGTCGAGCGCGAGGCGGGGGCGACGCAGGTCGTGCTGGGCAGCAGCGACCGCGAGCGTTGAGCGGCGGCTACCGCCTCGGCTCGGGCGCGGTCGGGGCGGGGCGCGCTCGCTCCAGCCGCGGGGCGTCGGGGGGGCCGCTCACGACCAGGACCTCGAGCGCGTTGCGCCCCGGGCGCAGCGCGCGCTCGGGCAGGAGCGCCTCGAACTCCCCCGGCTCGTCCGGGAGGGTCCGGGCGAACGCCACCACGACCCCGTTGATCAGGACCGCGAGCGTGAGCTCGCGCGCCGTGGGGTCGATCCTGCCGAGCGCGAGCGCGGGGAGGAGCCCCGAGGCGGGGTCGACCCGCTCGTACTCGGCGGCGTTGCGGAGCGTGAGCGTGAAGCGGCCCGTGTCGATCACCTCGAGCTCCTCGCGCCGCCGCCCGGCGAGCGCCTCGGCGTAGGGACCGAACAGCGGGAGCGCGTCGAGCGGGCCCTCGCCCACGAGCCGAGCCCACGCGTCACGCAGCGCCAGGACCTCGGAGACGAGCGAGCTCGGCAGCTCCAGCTCGTCGGCGCGGCGTACGAGTCGCTTGGTAGGGCGCTCGGGGGCGGCCTCGTCGAGCAACGACGCGCCGTCGACCTCCCAGGGGATCGCGAGGTCGAGCGCGTCGGAGATCGTGGGGAGGACGTCGATCGTCTCCGCGTTCCGGTCGCTGACCCGCGGCTCACGCTGCCCGGGGAGCTTGATCAGCAGCGGGATCGGCGCGACCTCCGCCATGTGGGGACCGCTCGCGTCGCGCGTGCGGCTGCCGGGGGTGAACGTGATCCCATGGTCTCCCATCACGACGATCAGCGTCTCGTCCCAGCGGCCGACCCGCTCGAGCTGGGTGAACAGCTCGCCGATCAGCGTGTCGGCCGCGCCGAGCTGCAGCAGGTAAAGACGCGCGCGGTCGGCCACCCAGCGCTCGTCCGTGGACCACTGCACGTATGGCCCGGTGCGCGCCGCCTGCGTCCCGGTCCGGTCGCGGACGGTGGCCGTGTAGCGCAGGCCCGACGGGAGGTGCTCCCAGGGGCGGTGCGGCAGCAGCATGTGCAGGTAGTAGAGGGTCGGACCGGTCTCGACGGGCAACCCCCGAATGAACGCGCTCGCCCTGAAGAAGCGGTCGCTCAGCTCGCGCCGCTCGCCGCGTCGCAGGCCCGCGAAGTCGTGCCACTGCGCGGGCAGGCCGGGGAGGAGCGTGGCGGCGAGCCGCTTGGGGAGCACGGCATGGCCGAGGAGTACGGCGAGGTCTGCGGCGAGGACGAGCGCGCGGTCGGCGGCGGAGCGGGCCTCGGCGGGAGGGGGCAGGCGGAGATCGGGGGGGCAAGCCTGTGCGACGGGCGCCTGCTCGTGCGCCCGAACGGCGTAGCCGCTGCGCAGCAGCTCGAACAAGGTGTTCGCCGGCTCCGGCCCCCCGCGGCCGCGGCGCCCGCTGTGCAGCGCGCGCATGCAGAACACCGTCATGTCGGCGGACGCCGTGGCGTTCCGGTACCAGGTGCTCTGCTGGGCGAACGCCGCGAGGCTCGGGAAGCGGTCTGCGTCGAAGCCGCCGTCGGGCCCGAGCAGGCTGGCGAGGTTGACCTCGTCGAGCACGACGACGGCCACCGAGGGCCGGCTCGGATCGAGCGGGGTCGACGGCGGCTCGTGCTTCGGTGCCGGCGGCGGCGGGAAGAAGACGACCCGGGCCGGGGAGGCGACGAACAGCGCCGGCACGAGGACCAAGGCCGGCACCGCGGCCGCCGCGACCGAGCGCGCCCAGGCGGCGCGAGCGTAGGCCAACCCGGCCACCACCCCGAGGTAACAGGCGAGCGGGACCGACCAGCCAGAGAGCCCGAGCAGCCGCGCGCAGCGGAGCAGGAGCACCGTCACCAGCAACCCGATCATCGCGCCCGCCGCGCCGTGACCACGCCGGGTCAGCGCGGCGGCCGCGCCCCCCGCGGCCGCGGGCAACAGGCCCGCCAGCGCAACGAGCAAGGCGACGGCCCCGAGCGGGCTCACCTCGTGCGCGACCAGGAACTCGGGCTGGCTCCCGATCACCTCGAGCAGGGGGTGGGTCAGGGCGAGCGCGGCCAGGGCCGCCACGTGGAGGGCGACCTGCGAGCGCCGCGGCGCCGGCGCGGGCGGGCCGACCGAGCGCGGCGAATCGGCGGGCTCGGGCGCCCGAGCGGTCTCCGGCTGCATGGTGGAGGAGTATAGAGCAGCCTCGGCGAGGCGGGCCGGACGAGAGCCGTGGGCGCGACGAGCTATCGCCGGTCATCTGCGGCAGACCACGGCGGCATACGGCGCCCAAAGACGCGACGACCACGCCGTCGGCGCTCAGCTCCACCTCGACGCCGCCGGTGTACTCGAGCGCGAGGCGTCGTCGCCGCCTCGACCGCGCGGCGCGCAGGAGAACGCGAGCGCGAGGCGGCGGCCACGCAGGCGTGGCTGGGCAGCAGCGACCGCGAGCGTCGAGCGGCGGCGCTACCGCCCGTCCGCCGCGCCAGACTGCTGGGGCGCGCAGCGGCGGAGCGCCACGACGCGCCCGGTGCGCCGGTCGAGGGCGACGTGCAAGCCCGGGCCGGGGTACTGCAGCCACCGCGGCCCGCCTCGCGCCTCGAGCACCTCGCCGGGAGCGGGCCCGAGCAGCGCCTCCACCTCCTCGGCGGACATGCCGACCCGGACCGGCCCGAGGTGCCAGGGGCTGCCGGCGAACAGCCGCGGCTTCCCGGCGTGCCCGACGGCGACCGGCTCGCCGAACAGCTCGACCTGCCGCACGCGCGCCCCGGCCTCGTCGAGCCGGACGCGTACCCCCTCACGCAGGTACCACAGCTCGCGCAGCCGCTCGACGTCGGGCGTCCCGAGCTCGCTTCGCACGCGGTCCACCGGGTCGCCCGGGGCGATCGCCGGCGCCGG
>CAZMSZ010000287.1:0-3640 GCA_964569055.1 uncultured Planctomycetota bacterium
GCTACACCCGCCGCAGCGCCACCACGGTCAGGTCGTCGTGGAGCTCGGGTCCGGCGCTGAACGCCTCCACCGCGCGCATGACCCGCTCCACCACCGCCGCCGGGTCGCTCGGGCCCGAGCGCACCGCCTCGCCGAGCCGCTCGAGGCCGAACTCCTCGCCGCCGGGGCCGGGCGCCTCGGTGGCGCCGTCGGTGTAGAGGCAGAGCACGTCGCCGGGCGCGAGCTCGAGGGGCAGCTCCTGCACGCGGCCGGTGAGATCGGGGACCAGGCCGAGCACCACGCCGCCCGCGCGCACGAACTCGAGCTCGCCGGTGGCCGCCCGGTAGAGCACGAGGTGCTCGTGGCCGGCGCCGGTGTAGTGCAGCGCGCCGGTCTCGGGGTCGAAGCGGAGCAGCAGGAACGAGACGAAGATCCCGGGGTCGAGGTCGCGCGAGAGGAGCGCGTTGAGGCGGCGGATCAGCTCGTCGGTGCGCTCGAACACCTCGGCGTAGGCGTGGAGCAGCGCGCGCACGCTCGCCATGACCAGCCCCGCGCCGACCCCCTTGCCGGCGACGTCGCCGATCGAGACCAAGAGGTCGCGCGCCGGCGCCTCGCGGGTGAAGAAGTCGTACATGTCGCCGCCGACCTCGCGGGCCGGACGGTTCTGGCCGGCGAGCTCGAGCCCTGGGACCTGCGGCGCGGCGCCCGGCAGGAGCGAGGACTGGATCCGCGCGGCGATGCGCAGCTCCTCCTGCAGCCGCTCGCGCTCGCCCACCTCGGCCAGCAGGCGCGCGTTCGCGACCGCGATCCCCGCCAGGTCGCCGAACGCGCCCACCAGCTCGACGACCTCGCCGTCGTCCTCGAACGGGTCGCAGGTCGGCTCGTCGAGGTAGACCACGCCCAGCACCTCGTCCTGCGCGGCGAACGGCACGCACAGGATCGACTTGAGCTGGAGGTTCATGATCGTGTGGTAGCTGCCGAGCTCCGAGTCGCCGATCGCGTCCTGGGTCAGCACCGGGTGGCGCTTCACGATCGCGTCGCGGCACACCTGGCGGGAGAGGCGCAGCGCCTCCTGCTCGCCGGTCTCGTCGAGGGCCGTCCCCACCGGGACGGTGCGCTGGCCGCGGTTGGCGCGCACCCGCAGCACGTCGTCCTCGAGCAGCACCAAGAACGCGGACTTGGCGGGCACCAGCTCGAGGACCGCGTCGAGGATCCGCTCGAGCAGCGGGGCGAGGTCGTGCTCGACGTTGATCGCGCAGGCCACCTCGGCCAGCTTGCGCCAGCGCGCCTCGGCCGCCGGCGGGGCGGGGCCGGCGGCCGAGCTCGCGGCGCCCGAGGCGGTGGCGGGTCGGGTGGCGGGCCCCGCCTCGAGCTCGCCCGAGGGGCGCGGCACCGCGCGCGGCGGGGTGGCCCCCGGCGGCACCATGCTCATGCTGGCCGTCTCGCGCGGGCCCGGGAAGAACGCCTCGGGCGGCGGGGCCGGGTCGCGCCCGAAGGCCAGGGTCGGGGGCGCCTGGGCGGCGAACCGCATGCGCTCGAGCGTCACGGCGGCGCCGCTCGCGGCGGGGCGGAACGTGAGCCGGCTCCCGCCGACCTCGATCCGGTCGCCCGGCCCGAGCACCTTGCTCAGCACCGACACCCCGTTGACCAGCGTCCCGTTGCGGCTGCCGCGGTCGCGGAGCACGTAGCCGACCTGCGCCCGCCGCTCGATCGTGAAGTGGTGGCGCGACACGTTCATGTCGCGCAGGGCGAGCGTGTTGTTGTCCGAGCGCCCGACCGTGACGACCTCGGGGTCGAGGCGCACTTCGAGCGGGCGCTCGCCCGGCACCTCGACGATCAGGCTCGCGACCTGCGGGCTCGGGACCATGGGGCGCGGCCCCTCTCCGGCCTCGTCAGGCCGCGCGGATCCGGCAGTGCTCGAGGAGCTGGATGATCAGGTCTCGCTGCTCGATCCGGCTGACGACGCGGTCCAAGAACCCGTGCTGCAGCAGGAACTCGCTGCGCTGGAACCCCTCGGGCAGGTCGGCCCGGATCGTGTTCTTGATCACGCCGGGGCCGGCGAAGCCCAGCAGCGCGCGGGGCTCGGCCAGGGTCACGTCGGCCAGCGCCGCGAACGAGGCCATGCAGCCGCCCATGGTGGGGTTGGTCAGCAGGGCCACGTACAGCCCGCCCGCCTCGTCGTAGCGAGCGAGCGCGGCCGAGGTCTTGGCCATCTGCATCAGCGAGAGCACGCCCTCGTCCATGCGGGCCCCGCCGCCCGAGCCGCTGATGAACAGGAACGGCAGCCGCCGCGCGGTGGCGAGCTCGACGGCGCGGGTGAACTTCTCGCCCACCACCGAGCCCATGCTCCCGCGCAAGAAGCGCGAGTCGGAGGCGCCGAACACCAGCTCGTGCCCGCCCATGCGCCCGGTGCCGACCACGATCGCGTCCTCGAGGCCGGTCGCCTCGCGGGTCCGCTCCAGGCGGTCGGCGTAGCTCTTGACCGCCACGAAGTCGAGCGGATCGGTCGAGATCAGGCCGGTCGCCATCTCCTGGAACGAGCCCTCGTCGAGCAGGTACTCGACCCGCTTGTGGACCGGGATCTCGAAGTGATAGTTGCACTCCGGGCAGACCTGGAGGAGCTCCTCCACCGCCTTCCGGTACTGCATGGTCTCGCAGTCCGGACAGCGCATCCACAGGCCGCCCGGCATCTCCTTCTTCTTGCGGAACCGAATCCGCTTGAAGCCATCCCAAGCCATGCGCGAACCCTTTCCCCCTGGTGGAGGGGCGATTATCCTATGCGCCCCTTCGGGGGAATGGAAGCGAGGGCCCCGGGCGCCGGCCCAGGGCTCCAGACGGGGCGCAGGCGTCCCGCACGCGAGGTCGGAGCACGATGACGGGCTTGACCGAGAGTCAGCAGCAGGAGGGGGGGCGCGCGGCCTCGGCCGACGACCTCCGCAAGAAGTTCCTCGACGCGCCCGACGGCCAGAAGCTGGTCGAGCTGTACGCGGCGCTGCGCGAGGAAGGGAACGACGATCAGATCGCGGCGATCCTGGCCAAGGTCCGTCCGATCCAGCACCGGGTCACGCTGGTCCAGGCCGACGTGCAGGCGCCGCTGCTCGAGGCGCTGTGCCGCGACCCGCACCCGCAGGTGCGGCAGGTCGTGGCGGGGCACGCCAACATCTCGACCGAGGTGTGCGTGCGGCTGTGCGAGGACCAGCAGGCGACCGTCCGGCTGGCGCTGCGCAAGAACCCGAGCTGCCACCCGGTGATCCGCGCGGCGCTGATCCTGCGCGAGCGCGAGGACGCCCGCTGGGAGCAGCTCGTCGAGATGGTGTGGCAGGGCCGGCGGGCCGGGATCCTCAAGCCCGCGCTGCTCGAGCTGATCGAGGAGTGGACCGGCGCCGGCCCCGACGCGCTGAGCGAGCTGGCGCAAGACGACGTCAACCTCGTGCTCGACGTGCTCGACGCCAAGGTCTCGGGCGGGCCGCTGCCCAAGAAGGCCAAGGCCAAGTCCAACGGGAAGAAGAAGGCCAGCAAGAAGCGGTAGGGGCTTCAGCCAAGGTCCCTCCCCGTCCGAAGGGGTCGGGAGGGGGTGAGGCCATGGGCACCACGAAGAAGAAGGCCGGCGCCAAGAAGGCCGCCGCCAGCAAGCCCGTCGGGCAGACGAAGCAGGCCAAGC
>CAZMSZ010000287.1:3740-10024 GCA_964569055.1 uncultured Planctomycetota bacterium
AAGCAGGCCAAGGCGACGAAGCAGGCCAAGCAGACGGGCGCCGCCAAGGCGACGGGGCGCCGCGCGACGCAGCGGCTCGGCGCCAGCGCGCGGCCGACCCAGCGCAAGTCCAAGACGCGGGTCCTGAAGAAGGAGCAGCCGGTCGCGGCCGCGCCCAAGGAGGTCGCGGCCTCGATCGCGCCGGTCGCGAGCTCCCAGCCGATCACGCCGGTCGTGAAGCCCGCGCCCGCCCCGGCGGCGGCGGCGCAGGAGGTCGCGCCGGCGCCCGTGGTCTCCGCGCCCGCCAAGCCCACGAGCGCGTCGGGGACGCGGCCGCGCGGCGAGGTGCTGCGGTTCGATCCGGCGCGGCTCGCCCCGCTCGAGGACGAGTGGATCTCGGTCGTCTACGACGGCTCCGAGCTGTTCGTCCACGCCGAGGCCGGCGTGTTCGCGCGGGGCACCCGCACCCGGCTGCGCCGGGCCGTGGCCGAGCAGCTGCGCGACACGCGCGGATTCCGGCTGCTCAAGGCCGGTTGACGCTGGCGGGGAGGGCGAGCGCCTTGGTCGGCGCGGTGGCCTTCACCTTCTGGGGAGCGCCCTGCGCGAGCCTCGCCGCGTCCGACTCGAGCCAGGCGCGGACCGACTCCTCCACCGCGAGCGCGAGCACCTGCAGGAACGAGTCCTGCCAGGCCTCCGACCACGCGCGGAGGTGGATGAACCCGCCGATCCGGTCGCGCGCCGTCTGCGCGCCGATCAGCGTGTACATCAGCTCGTTGCAGATGTAGCGCCCCGGGCCGTCGCCCCCGTCGATCGCGTAGATCCCCGCCTCGTTCAGGCGGCGCACGATCCGCGCGACGGGGAGCGTGGACTTGCGGACGCTCGGCCCGACCGGGTCGATCGGCGCGCCCTGGTAGGAGACGCCCGCGTTGTCGGGATAGCGCCAGAGCCAGCGCCGCGCCTCGGCGTCCCACTCGCTCATGGGCGCGGCGGGCGGCCAGTCGGCCGGCAGGTAGAACGGGCCGACGCCGAGGTCCTCCTGGCCCCAGGCGCTGCCGTCCTGGCGCAGGTTCTCGCAGGTCTGCTCCACGTCGGCGGTCCCGAAGTCGGCCCCCACCCCGAAGCCGATCGCGACGTCCGGCTCGAGCGCGGCGACCGCGTCGAGCACCGCCTGGCTCGCTCGGCCGTACTCGACCGGCAGGTCGGTGCGGGTGTGGACGATCACCTCCACGTCGCGCAGCAGGTCGGCCGAGAGCCGGCCGGGGTCGAAGTGGCGGACCGCCCAGCCCGACGAGTTGACGCGCGGCGTGCGGCTCGCCTCGGGGGCGTCGATCCGCACGTAGGTGGGGTGGTTGCGCGAACGCGGGAAGCGATCGAAGCCGGTGAGCAAGACCGTGACCCGCGGGCGGGTGGCGGCGGCGGAGGCGACGGGCGCCACCGCGGCCTGGGGCTGCTCGCCGGCCGGGAGCGTCAGCCGCCACGCACCGTCCAGGCTGACGAGCGCGCGCTCGTCGGCCCGCGTGAGCGGCACCCGGCGGAGGCGGCGCCACACGCCGTCCCCCTGCGCCTGCTCGTCGGCCAGCCGGCCGGCGAGCCCGCGGGCGGCCGGACAACGACGCTCGAGGAGCAAGGCCCAGGTGGGCTCGTCGCCCTCGAGCGTGACCCGCACCCAGGAGAGCGGGTCGCTCGGCTCGGCGACCTGGGCCGAGGCGCCGGCGAGGCCCTGGCCCTCGAGGACGAACGCGCGAGCGGCGTCACCCTCGCGCCAGGTCCCGGGGACGCGGACCTGCGCCGAGGCTCCAACCGGACAGGCGAGCAGCGTCGCGATCACGAGCAGCAGCCGACATGCGCGCACACGCACCTCCGGGCGGTCGCCGCGCGAGCAGCGTGCCTTCGGAAGTGCTGATGCCGCTTGGGCAGCACCCCGTGAAAGATTTCACCGCGAGACGTATCCGCGACGAATGGTCGCCCGCTCAGCCCTTGCGGACCAACGGGAAGTGATAGACCTCGTCCCAGCCGACCCCCTCGGGCGCGTCGGCCGGCGTCCCCGGGGCGCGGAGCAGCACGTCGTCGTGGCTCATGTAGCCGGGCAGCTCGAGCCGCAACTCCACGCGCTCCTTGGCCGGCAACATGAAGGTCGCGGGCGTGGTCCCGACGAAGCCCCCGTTCACGAACACCGCGGCGCCGGCCGGGTCGGTGCGGATCGTCGAGGGGTGCGCGCCGGAGCCGGCGTCCCCCGGCGCCGAGGCGCAGCCCGAGACGAGCAGGGCCAGGACGATCAGCGCCGCGCGGGCCGCGGCCCCGAGGAGCCCGGGGCTCGGAAGCTGCTTCACTCCAACTCCCTTCGTTGATAGGGTAGGGCCCGCACCGGGCGCGGATTCCCGCCCGATCCTACCCGCTCCGAGGCAGCACCGCATGGCCGCACCGACGTCCCAGCGCCTATCTTTCACCCAGCTCGTGCTCGACATGGGACTGGCCGACAAGAAGGCGCTTTTGAAGGCGAAGAAGCTGATCAAGGAACGCGAGGCCGAAGGTCAGAAGCTCACCGTCGCCCGCGCTTGCGTCGAGCTCGAGATCCTGACCGAGAAGCAGGCCAAGCGGGTCCAGCTCGAGCTCAAGCGGCTCAAGGAGGGGCTCGCCTCCAGCCAGGAGCTGACCGCGGCGACCGAGGAGGACGCGGCCGTGGCCGCCAAGGCCGAGGCCAAGCGGCAGGCGGCCAAGAAGAAGCAGAAGGAGGCCAAGGCCGAGGCCGCGAAGGAGGCCGAAGCCGCCGAGGGCGAGAAGCCGACCAAGGCGGGCAAGGCCGACAAGCCGGGCAAGGGAGCCAAGGGCAAGGCGGCCAAGGACGACGCCGCCGAGGACGAGGCCGACGAGCCGAAGGGCAAGAAGGGCCCCGCCAAGAGAGGCAAGGCGGAGCCGAAGGGGAAGGTCAAGCTCGGCAAGGAGATCGAGCTCGACTCCCAGCGCCAGGCCAAGGCGACCCCCGGGCCCAAGCGGACGCTGGGCAGCGGGGCCGCGCGGCGCGGCGTCGGGGGCCGCAAGCAGTCGGGCGAGGGTCCGGCGCCGGGCGCCAAGAAGAAGTCGAACACGCCGTACATCGCGCTCGGCGGCGCGGTGGTGCTGCTGCTCGTGATCGCGGGCGTGGTGGCGCTGTCGGGCGACGGCAAGCAGCCGACCGATCAGGCGGGCACGACGCCCACCCCCGACGTCGTCACGCCGCCCGAGCCGGAGGACGTGCCCGGCGGGCCCAGCCCCGACGTGGGTCCGATTCAGACCCCGCCGCCCGAGCAGCCGAGCGACGACCGAACCAAGTGGACGCCGGCCCAGAAGCTGCGCGAGGCCGAGCGCCAGATCGACCGGCTGGCGCTCGACGCGGACGACGAGGCCGCCAAGGGACGCTTCGCCAAGGCGATCGAGCTGCTCGAGGAGTTCCCGCAGGACCTGCGCGATCAGGAGCCCTGGGTGGAGATCGGGGCGCGCGACCTCGCCAAGTACAAGAAGCTGCTCCCGGTGCAGGAGCGGTTCGAGGCCGCGCTCGCCCAGGCCGGCGACGACCCCGAGCCGCTCGAGGCCATGGTCCTCGAGATGCTCGGGCCCAAGTACGAGTTCGCCGGCGAGGGCTTCTTGCGCGACTACAAGGCGCGGGCCGAGGAGGCGCTCGGTGAGGACGTCTACACGCAGCTCGAGCTGAAGGCCGAGGAGCTGGCCCTCGCAGCGACCCTCGACGACTTCCAGGAGGACATCGCCGAGGTGAACGCGGGCGACGTCGAGATCTTGACGGCTCAGGCCGTCGAGGTGCGGCTGCGCGGCACGCCCGAGCGCCACCAGCAGTTCCTGGCGGCCGTCCCCCAGGCCAAGGCGAACCTCGAGAAGGCGAAGCAGGTCCTCGCCGATCGGGAGGCGGCCGAGAAGGAGCGCCTCGCGGACCAGGAGAAGAAGGCGCTCAAGGCGGCCAAGCGGGCCAAGCTCATGACCGACGACGGCAAGAGCTGCGACCTCACGGCCTTCACCGACCACGGCTTCACGATCGAGGTCGGCAAGGAGGAGATCACCTACGGCTGGGGCAACTGCCCGCCCAAGCTCGGCCACGCCGTCAAGCTGCTCGGGATCGACGCCAAGAGCGCCGAGGAGGTGTACCAGCTCGGGATCTGGTCGCTGACGCGCGCCGCGTTCGACCTCGCCGAGGCCGACTTCAAGCAGGCGGTCCGGCTCGACGCCTCGTATCAGGCCAAGATCCCGGACATCGAGCAGCTCAAGCACTTCACCAAGCTGTTCCGCGGCCGCCACAGCATCGGCGCGCCCGGCGAGGCCACGCAGGTCAAGTGGGAGTTCAAGGCCGATCGCCCCCAGGAGGTGCGCGACTTCAAGGCCATGCACGAGCAGATGCAGGTCGAGCTCGTGGGCGGCCAGCTGAAGATCTCGGCGCCGCAGGGCTTCCTGATCACCGGCGCGCAGGTCCGCGGCGCGTGGCAGCACGAGGCGAAGCTGACCGTCGTCCCCGCCTCGAACAACCCGGCGCCGATCGTGGTGTTCAGCTCCGAGGGCGGGGCGTACCAGGTCCGCCTGGGGCAGAAGACCGAGCTGTTCTCGGGCTTCCTCGGCGACGGCGAGGCGCTCGCGAGCAGCGACGCGCGCGCCATGCCCGGCTCGCGGGCCGAGGTGGGGGTCAAGGTCAGCGGCGAGAAGGCGACCGTCACCGTCAAGCTCGACGGCGCGCAGGTGATCTCGCACGAGGTCCCGTTCCAGGGCGAGCTCGAGTTCTCGATCGGCGCCCGCGGCGCGGGCGAGGCGCGCTTCGCCGGGATCGAGGCCAACGGGATCCTGGCGGACGGCTGGTCCGAGCGGACGCTCGCCAGCGCGCCCAACCTGATCACCCGCGCGCTGCGCGAGGCCGAGCGGCAGCGCGAGAGCCAGGCGGGCGGCGAGGCGGTCGGCGTCCCGGTCGCGTACCTCAAGACCAGCGCCGAGGACGAGGTCGCCCTCGAGGGGATCCCGCCCGAGACGATCGCGATCGTGAACGAGGGGCGCCAGCTCCTCGAGGCCGGCAACCAGTGGGGCGCGTTCCAGAAGTTCCGCGAGGCGGCCGAGCGGAACATCGAGTACCACGCGGCCAACTACCTCTACGCCGCCTCCCAGACGCGGAGCGACCCGCAGGGCGCGCTGATCCGGCTGCAGCGCTGCGTGGACGGCGTGCAGGACTTCTACGAGGCCATGGTCGCCAAGGCCGAGGCGCTGTTCTGGCTGGGCCGGTTCGACAAGGCCCGCAAGACGCTCGACGAGGCGCTCGCGCTGCGGCCCGACTACGCGCCGGCGCACCTGACCGACGCCAACCTCTCGGTCGCCGAGCTCGACTACGTCACCGCGCTCGGCAAGCTCAAGCTCGCGCAGGTCCTCGCGCCGGGCGACCCGGTGATCGAGATGTACTACGGCCAGGTCACCGCCCTGGCCGAGGGCCCCGCCTGGTCGAACCGCGCCCGGTTCACCAACGACTTCTACCGCCTCGACACCGACATGGTGTCCTTCGGCGACAAGTTCCTCAAGCAGCTCACGCTGATGCGCACGGCCCTCGAGGAGAGCTTCCCGATCCTGATCAACCCCGAGGCGCCCAAGCGCCAGGCCTCGATCCTGGTGTTCGGCGAGGCGGAGGGCTACTACTCCTACTCCGAGCGCACCGGCGTCGGCCGCGCCGAGGACTCCCTCGGCCACTTCAACCTGTGGTCGGGCCAGCTCCTGCTGTTCCTCGAGCGCGAGCCGACCGACTGGAACGCGTTCCACGTGATCTTCCACGAGGGCACGCACCAGTGGTGCTACAGCCAGGGGCTCGCGCTCCCCTACTGGTTCAACGAGGGCGTGGCCGAGTACATGGGCGGCACCCAACTCGCCATGGACGGCAGCCGGATCATCAAGAAGGGCCAGGTCAGCTCGTTCCTCAAGCAGCGGATCCAGGGCCTGATCGCCAACTGGGACCAGCGCGAGAAGACCTGGTTCGACATCATGACCCAGTCGCCCGAGCAGTTCTACTCGGGCAACCAGAGCCTGAAGTACGCCCAGGGCTGGACGATCGTCCACTTCATCATGGAGAGCGGCGACGAGACGCTCAAGAAGACGCTGTGGAAGTACCTGCAGTACTTCGTGGACGCCGCCAAGGGCGACCCCAGCGAGAAGAAGGAGACCCGCGGCAGCTCGAAGCTCGAGCACATCTACGTCGACACGTTCCACCAGCTCGACATGAAGGACGTCGAGGCCCGCTGGGTGAAGTGGGTCGAGAAGCTGGCCAAGGAGTGCGGCATCGACTGGACCGCGCCCGA
>CAZMSZ010000288.1:0-10018 GCA_964569055.1 uncultured Planctomycetota bacterium
CACGCGCCCGGTGGGATCGGCGGGCCCGCCGATCGGCCCCACGACCCCGCCCACGCTCGCTTGCGCCGAGAACTCGAAGGACGCGGTCAGCGCCGTGACCTCCGAGGCGTTCAGCGGGAGCCCGTGCCGCGCCCTGGCCACGTTCATGAGGAGCGTCTGCGAGCGAACGCGGGACAGCGTGCGATCGTACGCGCGCACGGCCTCCTCGAGCGCCACCGGCGAGACGCAGGCAGGCAAGGTCAAGGAGAGCGCCAGGAGCACGAGGCGACCGTCACGCACCATGGATCCGATTAGACCTCGGGGGCCGAAGTCCTAGCACGTCGAGCTCCTCGCACGGCGCGGGTCCCGCACGACGCGCTCATGCGCCGCTCGTGGCGGCACGCACGACACGGGCAAAGAGGGGGCGCGCGACCGGGACACCCACCTGGGCGGTTCGGGCGCAGTTCAGTTCATGAGCCGCTCGGCGGGAGCCCCACCTGGCGCGGAGGTGGAGGTGCGGCGAGCAGCCTCGCTGAGAGCTTCGCCGCCAGCGACCTCGCGTGCCGAGTCCGTCGTCGAGCTCGCCCGACGACGAACCCTCGTGGAGTCCTCGGCGGGTGACTGGCTCGGGCGCAGCTCGGCGCGCGGGCGGGCGCTCCAGGCCAGCGCCAGCGCGCCGCTGACGTAGGGCGTCGAGAACGAGGTGCCGCTGAGGGCTCCAGCCGGCCGCGCGGGGTGAGGGTGAGCACGTCGTCGCCGGGCGCGGCGACCCCGACGCGCGAGCCGTAGTTGGAGAGGCGCGCGCGCCGCCCGTCCCGCCGGGTGGCGCCGGCGCGATCAGGGTGTCGACCCGGTAGCTGGGGAGGCCCGTGGTCAGGATCGACCTGGGCTCCAACACGGAGCGATCGGGTGGCACGGCGCTTGCCCGCCAGTCGAGCAGAGCGCTCGCTCGAGCTCGTGGCTGACTATCGCCAGCTCGGAGACGGACGAGCGCAGCTTGGTCATGCTTCGTGCCTGCGAACAGGGCGTCGCGAAGCACGGCGAGCGCGCGTCAGGGCGCGACCGACGCGCGAAGGTCATCCGTGGCCCTCCGGGGGCCCGCTGCGGCCTCACCCCTGGGCCGGGGTAGGTCTTCTCGTCGGCACGGACTTTGACCCGAAGCCAGTCAGCGCCGAAGAGGAGCCGTGGGCGACACCGTCCGTCACCTTGATCGAGCGGCTCCACCGACGTGCTGAATGAAGGAGAGGACCGTCATGCCGACACGCAAGGCACACGCGCGCTGGGAGGGAGGCCTCGAGGCTGGCAGAGGCCGGATGGACTTCGGGAGCGCCGCGTTCGCCGGCGCGTACTCGTACGCATCGCGCTTCGAGGCCGGCGCGGGCACCAATCCCGAGGAGCTCCTGGGCGCGGCCCACGCCGGCTGCTTCGCGATGGCGCTCTCGTTGGTCCTGGGCCAGGCGGGCTTCGAACCGCAGTATGTGGACGCGACCGCTCACGTGACGGTCGTGCCGCGAGAGGGTGGTTTCAGGATCACGAAGAGCCACCTCGTCTGTGAGGCCAAGGTCCCTCGCCTCGAGCAAGCGGCCTTCGTGCAGCACGCCGAGGCCGCGAAGAAGGGATGCCCGGTGTCGCAGGCGCTCGCGGGTGTCGAGATCACGCTGGAGGCCAAGCTCGTCCCGACCTGAGCCGCGCGGCAGGAGCTGCGTGTATCAAGCCTCTCGACAGGAGGTCGCCGTCCAGCGGGCACGCATGCCCGCCGAGGGACCTCGTGGTCCCGTCCGCGCCGCATCCGTGGCACGGCGCGCAACGGACCGAACCTTGCGCGAGCGGACGTTGCTCCTCTCCGGACGAGAGGAGGCACCATGAAGCCCAGGATCGGGATCCTCCTCGGGAAGGGTAACGACAGCGAACGTGGCGTCACCCTGAAGCCGATCATCCGTTTCGACGGCGCCGCTGCGTGATGCCGGCGGAATCGGAGCGCGGCCAGCGGAGACGCTAGAACCGGTCCGGCATCCACGGCGCCGGCCCCGCGAACAGCCGGTCGGCCATGTCGAGCGTGGCGCCGGGGCCCTCGAGCCTCCCCGCGCGCGCGGGGCCAGCGCGCGTGGGCCAACCCGAAATGGAGCGGCGCCAGCGCCGCGACGTCGAGCCGGAGGTCCCCGCGTCCGCCGCGCGCGACGTCGGCCACTCGCAGCCGCCACCGTCCGTCGTTGCCGGCCAGGAGCGAATCGCGGACGTCGAGGTCCAGCTCGCCCTCGACCCCGGGCGGCCAGCCGCGGCCGCGCAGCGCGCCCTCGAGGTCGAGGGTGCGCGACATCCAGGTGTCGGCCTTGACGACGCGCCAGTTCTGCTCCACGAGGAGCAGGAGCCACGGGTCGCACGGCGGTTTCCACCCACGCACCTCGTCCGCGGTCGTGGCGTGCACCGCGAGGGGGTCCACACGCGGCGGCCCGCGCGCGGCGTGCGCGCCACGACGTCGGTCGTGACGAGGTCATGATGCGCGCTCGCGCTCCAAGTGTTCCGAGGCCGGCCGCGCGCGCCGTGCCAAGAGCGCCCGCAGTGGGCCGGTTGCGGCCATATCGGGTCGGCGGCGGCGCGATCGTGCGCGCGTCGCCGTTACGGCGACGATGGCGCGATCTGTGCGAAGGGAAGGGTGAAGACCGATCGGGGAACGGTCGGGTGGACCGAAGGCGTCTCGTGAATGAACCCGAACTCCTCGTGGCCGGCGAGCAGGGCTTCTCCGAGCTCGCGGCAGGGCGACTGGCCGAGCTGCTCGCGCGTGCCGTGGAGGCCCATGGGGGCGCGGCCTGGATGCTCGCGGGAGGGACCACCCCCCGTGCGATCTACGCACGGCTCGCCGAGCCGCCGCTGAAGGGTCGGGTGCCCTGGGAAAAGATCGAGGTCTTCTTCGGCGACGAACGCCGGGTTCCCCCCGCTGACGCTCGCAGCAACTACGCGATGGCGCTGGAGTGTCTCCTGGCGAAGGTCCCGATCGCGCCGGGCCGAGTTCACCGCGTCGAGGCGGAGCGCGCGGACGCCGAGCGAGCCGCCGAAGATTACGACGCCCTCCTACCGGATCGCATCGACGTGCTCCTCCTCGGCATCGGGGCCGACGGACACACCGCATCGATCTTTCCCGGTTCTCCTGCGCTTCGCGAGCGGCGACGGCGCGTCCTCGCGGTGACGAGCCCGTCGGCGCCGTACGAGCGCCTCACGATCACCCCGCCGGTCATCGAGGCGGCTCGAGCGGTGGTCGTCGTGGCGCAAGGACGCGCGAAGGCCGCCGCCGTGGAGCGCGCCGTCACGGGCTCGTTCGATCCTCGACAGGTGCCCGCGCAGCTCGCTCGTCGCGCGACGTGGATCCTCGATCGCGAGGCGGCTTCGGGACTGGCGGCGAGGAGAGGCTGCCCATGATCTTCAAGGCACCGTCGCGAACGACGTTCGACGCCACGGACGCGCTCTGCATCAACACGCTGCGGACCCTCGCGATCGACGCCGTCGAGCGGGCAGGCTCGGGCCACCCCGGGTTGCCCCTGGGCGCGGCGCCCATGGCCTACGTCTTGTGGCAGCGACACCTGCGAGTCGATCCGGAGGACCCAGGCTGGCCCGACCGCGATCGGTTCGTGCTGTCCGCGGGTCACGGGTCCATGCTGCTCTACAGCCTGCTGCACCTCACCGGCTTCGACCTGACGCTCGAGGACCTGAAGTCGTTCCGGCGCTGGGGCAGCCGCACGCCAGGACACCCCGAAGCGCACGTCACGGCAGGCGTCGACGCGACGACGGGCCCGCTGGGGCAAGGCGTGGGCGCGGCAGTCGGGATGGCCATGGCGGAGCGCGCGCTCGCTCACCGCTACGAACAGCCGGACCCATCGATCGTCGATCACTTCACGTACGCCCTCGTCTCCGACGGCGACCTCATGGAGGGCGTCTCCTCCGAGGCCGCCTCGCTCGCGGGTCACTTGCGCCTCGGCAAGCTGGTGCTCCTCTACGACTCGAACCACGTCTCGCTCGACGGCCCGACCTCGCTCGCCTTCACGGAGGACACGAGCCGCAGGTTCGAGAGCTACGGCTGGACGGTCCTGCGCGTGGAGCACGGCGACACGGACCTCGAGGCGATCGATCGCGCGATCACGGAGGCCAAGGCCGACCTCTCCCGTCCGACGCTGATCGTCGTCCACACCACGATCGGCTTCGGGGCCCCCACGAAGCACGGCTCCTCGGCGGCCCACGGAAGCCCCCTCGGCCGCGACGAGGTCGCGGCGACGAAGCGCGCGCTCGGCTGGGATCCGGAGCGGTCCTTCTACGTCCCAGAGGACGCGCGGGCGCGCTTCCGCGAGGTCATGGACCGAGGTCGACGAGCGCACGCTGACTGGAGGTGGCGCATCGAGGCGTACCGCGACGCGCACCCCGAGTTGCACGCGGAGTGGCGCGACGCCATGGCCGGCGAGCTGCCGGCGGGCTGGGATGACGACCTGCCCGCGTTCGGAGCAGGCAAGGACCTCGCGACGCGCCGGGCGGCAGGGGAGGTGCTGAACACGATCGCGACGCGCGTGCCCTGGCTGCTCGGCGGCGACGCGGACCTGTCGAGCTCGACGAACACGTCGCTGCGGGGCGCGGGAACGTTCGGAGGGCAGCGCGGGGCCGGACGGAACGTCCACTACGGGGTCCGCGAGCACGCCATGGGTGCGATCACGAACGGGCTCGCGGGCCACGGCGGACTGCGGCCGTACTGCGCGACTTTCTTCTGCTTCTCCGACTACATGCGACCGTCCGTGCGCATCGCCGCGTTGAGCCAGCTCCCGGTCGTCTACGTCTGGACCCACGACTCGATCGGCCTGGGAGAGGACGGACCCACCCACCAGGCCGTGGAGCACCTCGCGTCGCTCCGCGCGATGCCGGGGCTGTGGGTCGTCCGGCCGGCCGACGCGAACGAGGCCGCCGAGGCCTGGCGCCTGGCCCTCCGCCGGTCCGACGGGCCGGTCGCGCTGGTCCTCTCGCGGCAAGCGCTCCCCGTCCTGGATCGAGGCCAGCTCGGCCCCGCGTCGGGCCTCTTGCGCGGCGGCTACGTCCTCTCCGACCCGCCCGCGGGCGACGCCGAGGCGATCGTCATCGCCACCGGCTCCGAGGTCCACGTGGCGCTGGCCGCACAGCGCCTCCTCGGTCGCGACGGGACGAGGGTGCGTGTCGTCTCGCTCCCCTGCTGGGAGGTGTTCGAGGCGCAGGACCGAGGGTACCGGGACACGGTCCTGCCGCCGCGGCTCGAGGCGCGCGTCTCCGTCGAGGCCGGCGCGACGTTCGGCTGGTGCCGCTACACGGGCGCTCGAGGGATCGCCCTCGGCATCGATCGGTTCGGCGCGTCGGCGGCCGGCGACGTCAACATGGAGCGGTTCGGGTTCACGGCGGAGCACGTCGCTCGCGCCGTGCGGAGCGTGCTCGGGAGGAGCGGGGCCGAGCCATGATCATCGCCCTCGGCTGCGATCATGCGGGCTTTCCGCTCAAGGCACGGCTGGCGCGCGAGGTCGAGCGCGCGGGCCACTCGCTCCTGGACTGCGGCGTCTTCGACGACACGCCGGCCGACTACCCCGACGTCGCCCGCGAGGTCGGGGAGGCCGTGCGCCGCGAACTCGCGAGCCGGGGGCTCATCATCTGTGGAAGTGGCGTGGGGGTCTCGATCGCGGCGAACAAGCTCCAGGGCGTGCGGGCGGCCCTGTGCCACGACACGTTCTCCGCGCGCCAGGGCGTCGAGGACGACGCGATGAACGTGCTCTGCCTCGGCGCACGTGTGATCGGGCCCGAGCTCGCGGCGGACGTGGTGGGAGCGTTCCTCCGCGCGACGTTCTCCGGCGAGGAGCGGCACGTGCGGCGCCGGGCCAAGGTCGAGGCGCTCGCGCGCGAGGAGAGGAGCGAGACATGAGCATGCGCAGCGATGGCGATCGACGCTCCTTCGGGGTCATCGGTCTGGGCGTCATGGGCCGTAACCTCGCGCTCAACCTCGAGGACCACGGGGTCCCGGTCGTGGCGTGGAACCGCGCGTCGGACCGGCCCGACGACTTCCTGGCGCGGAACGCGGGGAAGCGGCTCGTGCGCGCGGAGACCCTGGAGGAGCTGACCTCGGTCCTCGACCGGCCCCGGCGCATCCTGCTGATGGTCAAGGCGGGCGCGGCCGTCGACGCCGTGCTCGAAGCGCTCGCTCCGCTCCTCGACCGGGGTGACGTCGTGCTCGACGGCGGGAACTCGGCGTTCACGGACACGCGGCGGCGACAAGCGGCGCTCGAAGCGAGGGGGATCGCCCTGCTCGGCGTGGGGATCTCGGGCGGCGAGGCCGGGGCTCGCCATGGCCCCTCGCTCATGCCGGGCGGCGACCGAAGAGCCTACGACCGCGTCCAGCCCGTGCTCGAGATGATCGCCGCCAGGACCGAGTCGGGCCCCTGCGTCACGTACGTCGGCCCCGACGGCGCCGGTCACTTCGTCAAGACGGTGCACAACGGGATCGAGTACGCGGACATGCAGCTCATCGCGGAGAGTTACGACCTCCTCCGCAACGGCCTCGGCCTGGAGCTCGAGCGGGTCGTCGGGATCTACTCGGGCTGGAACGGCGGGCTCCTCGCTTCGTACTTGATCGAGCTGACCGCGACCGTCCTGGCTGTTCGTGACGGGGAGACCGGGCGGCCGCTCATCGACCTGGTGGAGGATCAGGCCGGGCAGAAGGGGACCGGCAAGTGGGCGGCCCAGGTCGCGATGGAGCTCGGCGTTCCCGTGCCCACGATCTCCGCGGCGATCGAGGCGCGCCTCATCTCCGACCTGAAGGAGGAGCGCGTCGCCGCGTCCCGCGCGCTCCACCCGTTCGGCGCCGGGGCGAAGCGGCTCGCGCCCGGGGACGAGCGCGAGCTCGTCCCCGCGATCCGGGACGCGCTGCTCGCGTCACGGGTCGTGTCCTACGCCCAGGGCATGAGCCTGATCGCGGCGGCCTCGCGCGAGTACGGGTGGTCGATCGACCTGAGGGAGATCGCCCGCATCTGGAAGGGCGGGTGCATCATCCGGTCTCGACTGCTCGATCCGATCATGGCGGCGTTCGGCCGGCAGGCCGACCTCACGAACCTCCTGCTCGATCAGGAGCTCGGGTCGCGCGTGGTCGAGACCGAGGACGCGCTGCGGCGCGTCGTGTGCGCGGCCCACGAGCTCCGTCTCCCCGTGCCCGCGTTGAGCGCCTCCCTCGCCTACCTGGACTCCTACCGCTCGGCGCGTCTCCCGCAGAGCCTCACGCAGGCTCAGCGCGACGCGTTCGGAGGTCACGGCTACGAGCGCAGCGATCACCTGGAGCGCGGCGTCGTTCACACCGACTGGCTCGCCGACCGTGGACTTGCGGTGAGCCCATGAGCTCGACGCGTTCGGACACGTTCGTCCTCTTCGGCGCCACGGGCGACCTGGCCTACAAGAAGATCTTCCCCGCGCTCCACGCGATGGTCCGGCGGGGTCGGCTCGACGTGCCGGTCGTCGCCGTCGCCAGGCGACGCTGGAGCGTCGAGAGGCTGCGCGACCGCGCTCGTCAGAGCGTGACGGAGCATGGCGGCGGAGGCGACGACGCCGCCTTCGCGAAGCTGGCGCGCCTGCTGCGCTACGTCGAGGGCGACTATGACGACCCCGCGACGTTCGACAGGCTCCGCCGCGAGCTGCGAGGTGCGGCCGCCCCGCTCCACTACCTCGCGGTCCCGCCGAGCCTGTTCAGGAAGGTGGTCGACGAGCTCGGGCGCACGGGCTGCGCGCGCGGGGCGCGCGTGATCGTCGAGAAGCCCTTCGGCCGCGACCTCCCGTCCGCCATCGCCCTCAACGAGGCCCTGCACGCCGTCTTCGATGAGACCGCCATCTTCCGCATCGATCACTACCTCGGCAAGGAAGCGGTGCAGAACCTCGTGATGTTCCGCTTCGCCAACACGTTCCTCGAGCCGATCTGGAACAGGCACTACGTCGAGAGCGTCCAGGTCACGATGGCGGAGGCCTTCGGCGTGGACGGGCGCGGGCGGTTCTACGACGAGGTCGGGGCGCTCCGTGACGTCGTGCAGAATCACATGATGCAGGTGGTCGGCGTCCTCGCGATGGAGCCGCCGGCGACGACCTACCACGAGTCCATCCGGGACGAGCTGGTGAAGGTCTTCCGGCAGGTCCGGCCCCTCGAGCCCGCAGACGTCGTTCGAGGTCAGTTCCGCGGCTACACGGACGAGCCGGGCGTCGCAGCGAGCTCGCAGGTCGAGACGTTCGCGGCGCTGAAGCTCCACGTCGACTCCTGGCGCTGGGACGGGGTCCCGTTCTTCATCCGAGCTGGCAAGCGCCTGCCGGTGACGGCCACGGAGGTCGTGGTCGAGCTCCGGCGGCCACCCGTCACGCAGCTCGCTCCAGGCAAGGGGAACTACGTCCGCCTCCGCCTCGGCCCCGAGGTGTCGATCTCGATCGGCGCCAGGGTGAAGACGCCGGGTGAGGAGATGGCCAGCGAGCCCACCGAGCTCTCGGTCGTCCACCGGCCGACCGTCGACGAGCTCAGCGCCTACGAGCGGCTCATCGGCGACGCGATGCAGGGGGACGCGACGCTGTTCGCCCGTCAGGACGCGGTGGAGGCGACGTGGCGCATCGTCCAGCCGGTGCTCGACGACGTCGTCCCCGTCCGGGAGTACGAGCCGGGGACCTGGGGCCCGATCAGCGCCGATCGACTCACCGAGCACGTCGGAGGCTGGGCCTGCCCGACGTGCGAGCCGAGCGAGCCGACAGCGGAGGTTCACATGATCCACATCAAGAGGACGTACGACGAGCGCGAGCCTGGCGAGGGCCGACGGATCCTGGTGGAGCGGCTCTGGCCTCGCGGCATGACCAAGGAGGCCCTCGGCCGGCACATCTGGCTGAAGGAGGTCGCGCCAAGCACCGAGCTGCGAAAGTGGTTCGCCCATCGGTTGGATCGCTGGGAAGAGTTCCGCGAGAGGTACCGGGCCGAGCTCGACGCCAACCCCGACGCCTGGCAATCGATCCTCGCGGCGAGCCGACGTGGGACCGTGACCCTGCTCTACAGCGCCCGCGACCCGGTCCACAACGGGGCCATGGTCCTGCGTGAGTACCTTGCCGAGCACGAAGGGGCAGCTCGCCGGCGACGCCTGGCCCATGGACGCACGAAGCGTGAAGCGACGAAGGCCGCTGGAGCTCGACGGGCCTCACGTGAAAGGGCCAGGAACGCATGAGCTCCGAGGCGAAGTGGCCCGTCTACCTGCTGGCGCTCAAGGCCCGCGCCGAGGTGGCCGAACGAACCCTGGAGGTCCGATTCGACAAGCCCGCAGGCATGACGTTCAAGGCAGGTCAGTTCATGGACCTGACCCTCATCGACCCGCCAGAGACGGACGCCGAGGGCAACACCCGGGGCTTCTCCATCAACGGCGCGCCCGACGATCCTGAGCTCATCTTCACCACCCGCATGCGGGACACGGCGTTCAAGCGGATGCTGAAGACCCTGCCGCTCGGGACCAAGGTCAGGGTCGAGGGTCCGTTCGGCAACCTCACCCTCCACAACGACGCGAAGCGCCCGGCGGTGCTCCTCGCGGGAGGCATCGGGGTGACGCCCTTCCGCAGCATCGTACGACGGGCCGCGCATGAGGACCTGCCGCACCGGATCTTCCTCTTCTACGCCAACAGGCGGCCGGAGGATGCAGCCTTCCTCGACGAGCTCCGCGGCCTCTCACAGGACCATCCCCGGTTCACGTTCATCCCGACAATGACCCAGGTGAACGCGTCGCAGAGGCCGTGGAGCGGAGAGACGGGCCGCATCGACCGCGCGCTCCTCACGAAGTACCTGAGCGTCGCGGGCTCCTCGGAGGCGCCGCTGGCCGGGCCGCTCTACTACATCGCGGGCCCGGCGCCGATGGTCGCGGGGCTGCGTACCATGCTGAACGAGGCGGGGGTCGACGACGACGACATTCGAGTCGAGGAGTTCACCGGCTACTGAACCGGGTATGCCGCGTGAGATCAGGGATCGTGGTCGCCGAATCGTTGCGCCGCCTGATCT
>CAZMSZ010000289.1:0-1115 GCA_964569055.1 uncultured Planctomycetota bacterium
TCGGAGTCCGAATCGGAATCGACCAGCCCCCGACTCCGGCTCCAGCCCAGAATCCGAGCTTTACCTGACCGCCCTCGCGGCGTAAGGTGAGCCGTGGCCTTGTGCGCGCCCTCCCGGGCGCGCGGTCGGAGGTGGAGCATGAGGCGGAGCGCCGCGGCCTGGTTCCTCGCCCTTCCCTTGCTCGCGCCCGCGGGCGCGCTCGCGCAGGAGGGCGCGCCGGCGGACGCCGCCGAGGAGCGGCTGGACGAGCTCGAGGACCGGGTCCCGCTCGGCGGCGGGGTGGGCGAGAGCGACCTCGATCCGAGCCTGCTCGACCCCAACCTCGACCCCGACCTGCTCAACGACCCGCTGCTCTCGGGCTCGTTCGAGGACGCGCCGCTCCCGCCCGGGATCGCGCTGCCCAACGATCGCGAGCGGATCGACCGCACGGCGGTCGAGCTCGGCGCGAACGCCGACGCCGCGGGCGAGGAGCTCTACGAGGAGCTGCGGGTGCTGGTCGACCGTGACCCGGGCGCCGGCAAGGCCGAGGCCGCCCGTCGTCTGGCCGCGCTCGAGGCGCAGGTCAGCAGCATGCGCAGCGAGGTGGAGGAGCTGCTGCACGGCGAGGCGGGTCCGCAGGTCGAGCGCAACCGCGGCTACGGCGCGCCGACGCGGCCCGATCGGCTGCAGAACCGTCAGCCGGCCTCGACGCTCCAGACCCGGCGGATCGACGGCGACCCGCTCGGCCGCCCCATGTGGGATTGGTGGCAGGACCTGCTCGCGGCGAGCGTGAAGCACGTCAACCCGGCGCTCCACCACCTGTTGCTGGCGCGGATCAACGCGCTCAAGACCGCGGGCGACCGCCTGGCGGTGTCGGTCCCGCCGCACCACCGGCCCTACGTGGACCACGTCGTGCGCCGCGAGGTGTTCGGCAGCGCGCTCGGGCGCTACGCGCTCAAGCCGCCGTACGACCGCCGCCTGGACGACCTGTTCCAGCTCGGCGGGCGGACCGCGGCCGGCACCCGCGCCGATCAGGCGCCCGCGCCCGCCCCGGCGGGCCCCCGGCCGCTCGACCTGAGCGTGCCCGAGGGCGGGGTGCAGGTGAAGCTCCTGCCCCGGGTCCTCGACGAGCGCAC
>CAZMSZ010000289.1:1215-9883 GCA_964569055.1 uncultured Planctomycetota bacterium
GCCCCCTCGCGCGGCAGCGCCGCGCGCGCTACGTTCGCAGCGTGGATGTCCTCGCCGCCTTCCTCACCCGCGCCGCGGCACCTGGCGGCGCGACCCTGAAGGACCTCTCCGACTCGCTCGGGGACGCCTCGCTCGAGGCGCTGAGCGCGGCGCTCGCGAGCTGCCCGCTGCTCGTCGGCGCGCCGCCCGAGGTGTTCATGCGCCCGGCCGACGCGGGGGCGGTGCCCGAGCCGCTGCGTCGGCTCGCCGCGCTGCGCCGGCACCGCGAGCGGGACGCCCAGGCGGTCCACGCGCTGATCGGCCTGCGGCCCGACGGGATCGGCGAGGCGGTGCTGGGGCGCGTGGGCGGCGAGGCCCACGTCCAGCTCCCCGTGCCCTCCGCCTCGCGCCGCCACTGTCGCCTGCAGCGGCACGACGACGGCCTCGAGCTGGTCGAGCTCGGCTCGCGCAACGGCACGTCGGTCGAAGGGCGCCGGGTGAGCGCCGTGGGCGCGATCCCGCTGCGGGCGGGCATGCGCCTCACGATCGGCACCTGGGAGGCGCTGCTCCTGGGCGCGAAGGCGGTGTGGTCCGTGCTCCGCGACGCCGACTGGGACCCCGCGGCGCCCCTGGCGCAGCTCGCGGGCGTGCCGGTCCCGGCCGAGGGGATCGCGCTGCGCGACCTCGTGCCCGCGGTGGCCGCGCTCTCCCGCGACGACCTCCTCGCCGCCTGCCCGTTCGGCCTCCTGCTCGAAGTGCCGCTCGCCGGCCAGGACGAGCCCACCGAGCTGCGCGGGCGCACCCGCCGCTTCAGCCAGCGCGAGCTGGCCGCCGCGCGACGCAGCAAACAGACCGGCCGGGCCCGCGTCCACCTGCTCGCGCCGCGCGACCCCGAGCGCCGCGCGATCGTGCTGGGGCGCGACCCGACGCGCTGCGACGTGGTCCTGACCGACCCCTCGGTCTCCTCGATCCACGCCGAGGTGTACGACCTCGGCGACCGCTGGAGCGTCGGCGACCGCGACTCGGAGAACGGCACCTTCGTGCGCGGCGAGCGGGTCGCCGCCGGCGACCCGGGCTTCGCCGCCGTGCGCGACCCGGTCTGGTTCGGGCGCTACCGCGCGGTGCTCCTCGAGGCCGCCGAGCTGCACCGCCTCGCGACCAAGCTCGTGAGCGGCGCCACGCACAAGGCCGTGTAGCGCGGTCGCGCGCGCCAGGCGCGCGCCGCCTCCTACCCGGCAGGCGCGAACGCCTGGACCAGCGCGGCCGCCGAGCGGAGGCCGTCGACGGCGGCCGACATGATCCCGCCCGCGTAGCCGGCGCCCTCGCCCACGGGGTACAGCCCGGGCGTGCTCGGGGAGACGCGGGTCCGCTCGTCGCGGGGGATCCGCACGGGGGACGAGCCGCGCGTCTCGGGGCCGACCAGGATCCCGGCCGCCGAGGCGTAGCCGGGCATGTGCTTGCCGAACACCGGGAGCGCGCGCGCCATGGCCCGCGCGCCGGCGGGCGGAAGCACCTCGCGCAGGTCGGCGGCGCGGTGGCCGCGCGGGTAGCTCGAGGCGAACGGGCCGCGGGAGCGGCGCCCGGCGAGGAAGTCGGGCACGCGCTGGGTGGGCAGCGAGTAGTCGCCGCCCCCCAGCTCGAACGCGCGCCGCTCGAGGCGGCGCTGGAGCTCGACCCCGCCCAGCGGGTCCGCCCCGCCGCCTGGGACCTCGTCGGGCCCGACCGTGAACACCAGGCCGGAGTTGGCCCAGCCCGAGTCGCGCTGCCGGCGGCTCATGCCGTTGGTCGAGAGGTGCTCGGCCTCGCTCACGCTCGCCATCAGCGTCCCGCCCGGGCACATGCAGAACGAGAACACGCCCTGGCGGCGGTCGTTGAGCACGTACTCCGCCACGGGGAGCCGCCCCGCCAGACCGCCGTAGCGCGCCCGGTCGACCAGCTCCTGCGGGTGCTCGATCCGCAGGCCCATTTGGAACGGCTTGAACTCGAGCCGCACCCCGCGCGCGCGCAGCATGGCGTAGGTGTCGCGCGCCGAGTGGCCGATCGCGAGCACCGCCCCGCCCGCCGCGATCCGCTCGCCCCCCTCGAGCACCACGGCCGAGACCGCGCCCGCGGCGTCGAGCTCGAGGTCGTCCACGCGGGCCTCGAAGCGGAAGCGCGCGCCGAGGCGCTCGAGCTCGCGGCGCAGGTAGACCAGCACCGCGCGCAGGCGGTCGGTGCCGACGTGGGGCTTGCCGTCCACCTTGATCTCGGGCGGCGCCTTGGCCTCGACCAACAGGTCGTGGATCAAGTCGACCAGCGGGCTGCGGGTGCGGCAGGTGAGCTTCCCGTCCGAGAACGTGCCCGCGCCGCCCTCGCCGAACAGGATGTTCGCCTCGGGCAGGTGCGGGCCGCCCTGGTCGAAGGCGTTGACCGCGCGCACCCGCGGCCCCACCGCCGGCCCCCGGTCGAGGACCAGCGGGGCATACCCCTCGCGGGCCAGGAGCCAGGCGGCGAACAGCCCGCCGGGGCCGCTCCCGATCACCACGGGCGGGGCGCGCAGCGGCGCGGCCCCGTGGGGCACCCCGTCCAGGATCGCGAGGTCGCCCACGTCGCGGGCGCGCGGCGCGGGGAGGCGCGCCCGCCCGCTGCGGAGCGCGGCCGCGCGCGCCTCGGGGTCGGCGAGCCGCAGCGAGACGTGCACCGTCCAGTGGATGTCCCGCCGCCGGCGGGCGTCGAGCGCGCGCCGGACCACCGCCAGCTCCTGGATCGCAGCCGGCGCGACCCCGAGCTCGCCCGCCACCCGGCTCGCGAGCAGCGCCTCGTCTGCGCCCGCCTCGTCCACCGCCAGGCGCACGTTCTCGACCAGGAGGGGCGGCTCCATGCCGGAGGGTAACACGCTCCCGACGGGGCTCCGCCCGCGAGGGCCCGCCTCGCCTCGAGGTCGAGCGAGTGAAGCGCTCGTCCGCGCGGGCGGTCCAACGAGCCGTCGCCGTCGCGGCTTCGAGCGCTTATGCTCGTCGTCCCGCCCTCAGGCGGGGCGGACCGAGGAGGAACCATGACCATGCGGCCCGTGATCTTCGCCCTGGTGGCGGCGGCCGCGCTCAGCGGCTGCAAGGTGGGTGGAGGCGCCGCGAGCGGGAGCACCGACCCCTACGCGGGTCAGGGGAGCGGCAAGAGCAAGCTGCGCCGCTTCACGTTCCCCGACAAGGACGCCAACCAGAAGACCGGGGTCAAGCTCCCGCCCGAGGACCAGGCCACCCTGGTCGACCGCGAGGGCAAGCCGGCCTCGCTCACGGCCTGGCGCGGCAAGCCCGTGGTGCTGGTGTTCATGCGCGGCTTCCCCGGGTTCATTTGCCCGTACTGCACGACCTACACGGCCCAGATCGCGACGCGCTACGACGAGATCAAGGCGGCCGGCGCCGAGGTCCTCGTGGTCTATCCCACCGAGGAGAAGGACACCGACAAGGTGGCCGAGTTCGTGAAGGCGTGCAACGAGATCCTGACCGAGGAAGGCGAGGAGGGGCTGGCCTTCCCCGTGCTGCTCGACCCGGGCCTGAAGGTGGTCCAGCAATACAACATTCAGGGCGACCTCAGCCGCCCCTCGACCTTCGTGCTCGACGCCGAGGGTGTGATCCGCTACGTCTACGTCGGCAAGGACTCGGCGGACCGGCCGAGCGTCGAGCGGATCCTCGAGGAGGTCCGGGCGCTCGGGAGCTGAGCCAGTGGGCGGCGGCGACACCTTCCTCGAGCTCGAGGGCGGCGGCGACGACACGCTGCCGCCCGAGGTCAGCGCGCACGACGCCACGGTGATCGAGGGCTCCTCGCCGTCGCTGCCGCCCCTCGAGCGGCAGCTCGTGGACGAGGCCTTGCGCAGCGGCCTGATCACGCGCGCGCAGGCGGACCGGCTGATCGAGTCGCTGATCGAGGCCAGCGTCGACGGGCCCGAGGCCACCATGACCTTCATGGTGGCGCGCGGCCTGATCACCGAGTCGGCCGCCGAGGACCTGTGGGGGCGCCTGCAGCAGGACTTCGTCCCCGGCTACGTGCTGCGGGGCGAGCTCGGGCGCGGCGCCATGGGCGTGGTCTACCGCGCCGAGCAGACCCGGCTCAAGCGGGTCGTCGCGCTCAAGGTGGTCAACCCCAAGCTGACCGGCGACCCCAGCTACGTGCGCCGGTTCAAGCGCGAGGCGCTGGCGCTCGCCAAGCTCAACCACCCGAACATCGTGCAGGTCTACGACTACGGCGAGGCCGAGGGCATGGTGTACCTCGCCCTGGAGCTGGTGTCGGGGACCGACTGCGGCGAGCTGATCAAGAAGCAGGGGCGGCTCGCCGAGCGGACGGCGCTGGTGATCGTGCGCGACGCCGCGCTCGGGCTCAGCCACGCCCACCAGGCCGGGATCGTGCACCGCGACGTCAAGCCCGGCAACCTGCTGGTCGTCGAGGGCGCGCAGGACGCGCGCGGCGAGGGGTTGATCGCCAAGGTCACCGACCTCGGCCTGGCCCGCGAGACGCAGCAGGGGAGCGGGGAGGCGACCCAGGCCGGCACGATCCTCGGCACGCCCGCCTACATGGCGCCCGAGCAGACCGAGGGCAAGCCCGCCGACTACCGCGCGGACATCTACGCGCTCGGGGCCACGCTCTACCACGCCGTGACCGGCCAGCTCCCGTATCAGGACAGCTCGGTCCTCAACATGCTGATCAAGAAGCGGACCGAGCCGCTCGACGACCCGCGCCGCCACGCGCCGGGGCTGAGCGACGCCACGGTGCGCCTGCTCGACCGCATGCTGGCCCGCGACCTCGCCGAGCGCTACGACGACTACGCCGCGCTGCTCGAGGACCTCGAGCGCGTCCTCGCCGGCCAGCCGATCGTGCGCGACCCCGTCCCGCGTGCGGCCTCCAGCCTGGACCTCGCGCCCGACGACCCGGTCACGCGCAAGCTCAGCGCCCGCGAGCTGAAGGCCTCGCTCGCCAGCGAGCCCGCGCGGCGCGAGAGCGGGCGGCTGGGCGCCGCGCCGCCGCCCGCGCCGGGGGGCCTGCTGCCCCGGCTGCTGGGCGTGGCCGCGGTCGGCCTGGTCGCGGCCGCCTTGGGCTGGGCCGCGCTGTTCGCGGGCGCGAGCGGGGAGGGCGGCGCGGGCGGCACGGGCGGCGCGAGCGGCACGGGCGACACGGGCAAGGTCGAACCGGTCCCTGATCGGCCGCCCGTCTCGCCCGCCGCCGCCGCCGAGAAGACGGTGGCGGCGCTCGAGGGCCTGCCGCCCGCCGACCTGCTCGCGCAGCCCCAGACCCTGGCCGGCCTGCGCGAGCAGCTCGCCGCGCTCCCCGCGGCCGACCGCCCCGCGCTCGAGCTGCGCCTGGTCGCGCTCACCCGGCGCGCGCTCCAGGCGACCGAGGAGGCCACGCTCGCGCGCCTCGAGGAGCTGTACGCCGCGGGCGAGTACGCGCGCCTGGCGGCCGGCGCGGAGCGCGCGCTCGCGCCGTACGTCACCTTCGAGCTCGAGCCGCCCAGCCGGCTGAGCGAGCTGGCCGAGCTCGCGCGCGCGGCGGCGCAGGACGGCGCGGGCGAGCGCGAGCGCGAGGCCTGGCGCGCGATCGAGGCCGCCGCAGGCAAGCCCGTGCGAGTGGTCGAGCTGGGCGAGCGCTTCGCGGAGCGCTTCCCGTTCAGCCCGGTCGCGGCCGAGGTCGCGCGGCGCGTGGCCGAGGCGGAGCAGGAGGCGCCGCGGGTCAGCCTCCAGTTCGAGCCGATCGGCGCGGCCTGGTCGCTGGAGGGGAGCGAGCCCGAGATCACCGGGCCCTTCGCGGGCCGGCTACGCCGCGGCGTGTACGAGCTGCGCGCCAGCGCCGAGGGCTACCTCCCGCTCGCGCTCCGCCTGACGGTGGACGGGCCGCTCGAGCGCACGCTCGCGCTCGGACCGCGCCCCGAGCGCGCGCTCGTCCCCGACCCCGACCGCGGCGCGCCGCTGTGGAACCCGCGCCGGTTCGTGGAGGACTGGGCGCGGATCGGCACCTGGGAGGCGGTCCTGGCCGTGTCGGGCATGACGGGTGAGGCAGGTCCGTCCCCGGCCAGCGCGCAGCGCTCGCTGGTCGCGCTGCGCCGCTACCTGAAGGGCGTCCCCGGCTGGACGTTCGACTGGGAGCTGGTCCGCCCTGACGGCGCTCCGGGCGTGGAGGGGCTGACGGCGGAGGGGCGACTGTTCAGCGAGCCGGCCCTGGCGATCGTGGTGGGGGTGGCCGAGGGACGCGTGTACTTCGGGCTGCGGCGCCCCGATCCCTCCGGCTCGAGCGCCCTCGAGCGCCTCGCCGACGCGCCCGCGCCGGGCCACCCGCTGCACCTCCACCTCGACTGGGACGGGACCCTGGTGGTGGCCCGCGCGGGCGACCTCGTGCTCGGCTCGTTCGCGCCGGGCTGGCGCGAGCCCCCGGCCACGTTCGAGCTGGCGACGCTCGCCGGTCGCGCGCAGTTCCGGGACATCAAGCTCTCGGCGCTCAAGCCGGCGGACTGATAAGAGCCTACCGCTCACTCCCCGCGCAAGCGGCGGAACAGGCGGCTCACCGGGCCCGGTGGCCGATCCGACACGGGCGGCTGGACCCCGGGCGGCGTGAACGGGAGCGGGGCCCCCGCGAGCATCACCATGTGGGGCGCGGGCTCGGGCCCGAGCGCGGCGGCCTCGCCTGGGCTCAGCTCCAGCAGGCAGGGGCGGCCCGGCTCCTGCGCCGGGTGGCGGGTGGGGTCGGCGATCATGGCCTCGACCGCGGCCTCGAGCTGGCCGGGGTGGAACGCCACGCACTCGCCGCGGGCGGCCATGCTCAGGAACTCGCCGGGCGTGGCGACCGCGTGGACCGAGCGCGCGCACTGGTCGCAGCGGCGCACCTTGGGGTCGAAGGTCGGCTCCATGGTCGACCAGCTCACCGGGCAGGCGAACTTGAGCCGATACAGCGCGCGCACCGCGTCGTGACGCCCGGCGCGCAGCAGCGCGGCCTCGTAGGCCCGCGCGGCCTCGACGTCGGCGGGTGAGGCCTCGTGGCGCCGGCGCAGCTCCTCGGTCCGCTCGTCCACGCCCGCCTCCTCGCGCGGCGCCGCTCAGGCCGCGGGCGGCTCTCGCCGCGGCGCGCGCTCCTGCTCCACGAACGTGGCGAAGGTCGGCGGGTCGACCACGAACACGCCCGCGCAGCGCGGGCACTTCACCCGCAGCTCGGGGTCGCCCGCGAACACCGCCTCGGGGTCGGGCCCGAGCGCGCGCACCAGCACGCGCAGCACGGTGCCGAGGTTGCAGCCGCAGGCGAAGTGGTAGGGACGCCGCTCGAGGAGCTGCAGCTCCTCGTTCTGCTCCAGGCGCAGCGCGCGCTCTACGTCCAGCCCCTTGAACCAGGGCATGTCGACGTCGGGCTGCGCCACCAGCATGGCGTAGGCGTCGCCGCCCAGGCGGAAGTAGCGCGCCGGGAGCTGCTCGCTCTGGCGGTAGTACTGCTCCACGACGGCCAGCACGTCGCGCCCGGTGACCTCGACCGTGCTCTGCCGGCTCGGCGTGCGCGGGTGGCTCACCTGCGCGAAGAACAGGTTCGCCTCGGAGACCTTCACGTCCTCGGTGAACACCCGCCCGATCACGTTGCCGACCTCGCTGTCGCCGGTCACGAACAGGTTGAGCGGCGGCTCGCGGAAGTTGAGGGTCCAGGCGGTCATCTCGGCGCGCGGCCGCGCCATGAGGTGCAAGGTCAGCGCGGCGAGCGCGTCCTTGAGCATCTCGTCCTGCTCGGGCTCGAGCCGCAGCTCGAGCTGCATGAGGTGCAGGTAGTGGTCCTCGAAGATCCCGCCGAGGTCGCCGCGGACGAACATGGCGTGCCGCTCGCGCACGTAGTAGCTCTCGACCTCGACCCGATTCGTCTCGACCGGCGCGCCGCTCATACGGTTTCCACGTTATCACGGAGCGGTCCGCGCCCGAACGGTGCGGACAGGGCGCGCGCTACCCGCGCGGTCCGCGCTCGACGAGGTGCCGCTCGAGGAACTCGACCAGGATCCGCCGCGCCTCCCCGGCCTTGCGCCCGAACCCGGCGTGCTCGCTCGGCGCGCCCGTCTCGGGCCAGGTCTGGAGCACGACCGGCGCGTCCGCCCCGAGCGCCGCATACCTCGCGCGCAGCGCCTCCACGAACCGGGTGATCCCCACCAGCGGCGCGACCTCGTCCTGCTCGGAGTGGAGGGCCAACAGCGGCAGCGGTCGCCACCCTCCCAAGTGCTGCGCCGGGTCGAGCCCGGCCAGCTTGGCCGTGAGGAAGCGGTCCTCCACCGAGCGCGCCGAGGCCGCGAAGTCCCCGCTCGTCGACTCGACCACCGCGCAGCGGAACGGGTGCGGGTCGCACAGCCGCCGCAGCGTGACCATGCCCCCCGCCGACATGCCCCCCATGGCGAGCCGCGCGCGATCGATCCGCCCGCCCACCTCCTCGCCGTCGAGCAGCGCCGCCACCACCTCGTCCACCTCGTCCAGCGTGGCCTGCAGCAGCCGCGGCAGCCCGCCGGGCGCCTGCAGCTCCGGCTCGACCCGCTCCCCGTGCCCCGGCAGGTCGATCGCCGCCACCGCGATCCCCGCCCGGATCAGCCGCAGGTAGCGCGCGCTGTCGATCTCCTTGGAGACCGACCGCCCGTGCAGCCACAGGATCGCGGGAAAGGGCCCCTCCCCTTCAGGCAAGGCCACCAGCGCCGGCGCGGGGCCGAGCCGAA
>CAZMSZ010000290.1:0-9769 GCA_964569055.1 uncultured Planctomycetota bacterium
CCCCCCCAGAGTCCCCCCCGCTCTCGCTGAGATTGCGCGCCGCCGCGGCGGCGCGGCTGTAATGGAGTGAGCTTCCAGATCTTGGCGAGAGCGCCGCGCCGCCCGAAGCGGCGCGGCTGTTTGGCGAGAAGGCGCTTCGTAGTGCGCGAGGGACTTCGGGCCCAGTGCCCGGTTTCGCTGTCGCTGCTTTGCTGCGCATTGCGACGGCCTCCCCCCAGAGTCCCCCCGACGCCTGGTGCTCGTGCTCGTGCTCGCTCGTGCTCGTGCTCGCTCTTGTCGCATTCTTGCGAGCACGACCAGGTCGGGCGCCTCTTCGATCGTCTCGTCGCGCCAGTCGGTGAGCAGCTCTTGCTCACGCCCGTGAGCAAGTCCTGCTCACTGCGTCTCGGCGCGGGGGGGCGCCGGCGGAGGGGGTGCGGTTTACAGCGCGGCGCGGCGCGTGTTCTACGCGGCTCCACTCACGCTCGCAGGAGGAGAGAGCCATGAACACGATCGCCACCCTGTCCCCCGTCCGCGCCTCGGTCCTTTCGCAGGACACCACCCCGACCCTGATCGAGCAGGTCGAGACGACCGACCCCGCGGGCGAGCTGCTCGCGGCCGTGGTCCCCTACCGCAACACCTCCGCCCTGATCGGCTACTACGCCGCGGTGTTCTCGATGATCCCCGTCGCGGGCTTCGTGCTCGGCCCGCCGGCGCTGATCATGGGCTTCGTGGGCCTCGCCCACGCCTGGCGCAACCCCGGGGCGCACGGCTGGCTGCACGGGTTCTTCGCCCTGGCGGTGGGCGGCCTGTCCTGCCTGGTCCACTACGGGCTGCTCGCCGCCACCATCGTGGCCGCCCTCACCCGGTGATCGGCCCCCTTTCAACCCCATTGCGCGCGGGACCGTCCTGAAACGGTCCCGCGCGCTCACTGGCGCCGTCCGGCGCCACCCCCCTGGGGCCGGGGCCCAACCGACCACGTCAAGCTACTGTCTCTATTGGGCTTGCTTCGTTCCGCCGGGTCGGTGCGAGACTTGTTCAGACGCGGCGCATGAAGCTCGTCGCACCCGTGCTCGCCCTCCTGGTCCTCCCGACGGTCGCATTCGCCCAGTCGACCGCGCTCTCCGCCGCGGATCGCACGCTGCTCCAGCGCCTGGTCCTGGCGGAGGCCGGCGGCGAGGGCGAGCTGGGCATGGCGCTGGTGGCGCGGGCCACGCTCAATCGCCTGGCCCTGGTCCAGAGCCGCGAGGTGACCCCCGGCACCTACATGGCCCGCGGGCGCACGCTCCGCCAGCTGATCTACGCCCCCAACCAGTACGAGCCGGTCTCGAACGGGAGTCTCGACCGCCGGCGCTCGGCCGAGGCCATGGCGGGCGCCGATCGCGCGATCGACCTCGCGCTCGACACGGCCGCCCTGCGGGCGCGGCTGGCCGACGAGGGGCTGAGCCGGGCCGCGATCGATCGCCTGCTCGGCGCGACCGGGTTCCGCACCCCGAGCGCCTACCGCGACTCGAGCCAGAGCTACGGCCGGCAGCGCTTCGGCGGGCACGTGTTCAACGGCGACCGGTTCAGCGCCCGCGAGGACGTCCCGGGGCTGTTCGAGGAGCAGTTCGGTCCCTCCGGCGCGAGCCGCCCCGGGTCGGGCGCCGCTCCGGGTGGCCCGAGCCGCGGCGCCGCTGGGCTGCTCGAGGCGGCCCTGAGCGGTGAGCCCGTCGCGGCCGTGTCGACCGGGGCCGGCGCCGGGAGCGCGGGCAGCGGCACGAGCGAGGCGCGCGCGATCGAGCCCCACCACGGCTCCGCGGAGCACGCCCACGCGGCCGAGTCGCTGGCCGCCCACGTGGCGTCCGGCAAGAACCTGCGCTTCGGCGACAGCGGCGAGGCGGTCGAGGAGCTGCAGCGTCGGATCGGCGCGCCGCCGACCGGCGTGTTCAACTCCGCCACCGAGCTGGCGCTCATGGACTGGCAGCGCGCCCACGGGGTCGAGCCCACCGGCGAGGTCGGCCCGACCACCCTCGCCAAGCTCGACGAGGTGGCGCCCGCCCGCAGGATGCTCCCCGACCTCGGCCCCCTCACCCGCCGCGTCTCGCGCCGCGGGCCGCTCGAGTTCGGCGACCGGGGCCCCGCGGTCGAGGAGCTGCAGCGCCGGATCGGCGTGCAGCCGACCGGGCTGTTTGGCCCCACCACCGCCGACGCCCTCGAGCGCTGGCAGCGCGACCACGGCGTGGCGCCCACCCGCGAGGTCGGGCGGACCACCCTCGCCAAGCTCGACGAGGTCGCGCCCGACCTCGACGTGTCCTCCTCGCGCTACGACGCCTACCGCGCCGGCCGCAACCTCGGTCCGGTCTCGGTGGCCCGGGTCGACGGCAAGCCGGTCGAGGTCGGGACCGCCCGCGCCTTCCTGCGCATGCGCGCCGCCGCCCTCCAGGACGGGGTCGCGATCCGGGTCGTGAGCGGGTTCCGGAGCCACGCCGAGCAGACCGACCTCTACCGCCGCTACCGCGCCGGCACCGGCAACCTCGCCGCGCGCCCCGGCTACTCCAACCACCAGAGCGGGGCCGCCCTCGACCTCAACACCTCCGACCCCGACGTCTACCGCTGGCTGCAGCGCCGCGCCGGCGAGTTCGGCTTCGTCCGCACCGTGCCCAGCGAGGCCTGGCACTGGGAGCTCCGCCGGTAGGAGACGCAGGAGATAAGAAATATCAACAGGGAATTGAAAATTATAAATAAGAAATGCTTGCCGATCGCTCGCGTGCTTGCGCGACAGCGATTCTGGCATTTCTAATTTCTAATTTCCTGTTGATATTTCTTATTTCCGGCCTCTCCCTCAGAGCCGGATCGTGGTCGGCGCGCTGGGGCGCGCGGGCGGGCGGTCGAACTGGAGGAACGTCAGCCCGTAGCCGCACAGCTCCTCGTGGACGTGCTGGGTGCGGACGTAGCCGGGCACCTCGAAGGTCAGGGGCGCGCCGGTGCCCGGCACGAAGCCGACCACGTCGAACGACTCGGGGCGGAAGATCTCGAGGACGCGGCGCACCAGGCCGGCCGGGTCGGCGCGGAAGTCGTAGTTCGTCTCGAAGCTGACGTAGCTGCCGACGTCCTCGGGCGTGACGTGGACGGTGTAGTACAGCCCGTCGCGGAGCGCGTTCAGCGAGTAGCCCGCCGGCGAGAACACGTGGTCGTCCACCTCGAACCCGGGGAGGACCTCGCACACCCCCATGCCGCGGATCCGGGCGCGGGTCTGCTCGCACCCGCCGCTGAACGCCTCCGCCCGCTCCACGATCCCGTGCATCAGCACCTCGAGCGTGGTGTCGCTCGCGTCGGGCGCGTAGGGGCGCGTGGTGTGGAACAGCTGGATGCAGTGGCTGTGCTCGCGGCCGAACCGGAGCGCGCGCCCGGGCAGCCGGCGCGCGAGCTGGCGCGCGTCGTCCTGGAACGTGGTGGGCTGCTCGCGGGGGAACAGCTCGTCCTTGCGCTCGAGCGAGAGGAACGCCACCGCGTCGGGCGACACGCGCTCGAGGACCGCGTCGACGGCGTCCACGATCCGGGTGCGCCCGCAGGTGATCAGCGTGATGTGCTCGTCGTAGACGAACAGGCTCGACTCGGAGAGCAGGTAGGCGTCGAATCGCGCGCTCGAGCGGCGGGAGAGGACCTGCGCCCCCGCCGCGCGCACCACCCGCTCCCAGAACGCGTGCCCGAGCAGGCGAAGCGAGGGGTGGCCGGTCGCGACGACCAGCTCCACCTTCTTCTCCGGTCCCTCGAAGCCGTCGCGGGTCATCGCGCAGGTACTCCGGCCGCACCCGCGGCGAGGACATTGTTTACCGATTCTAAGCGCTCGACACCAGGGCGCGCGTGGGTTCGCGCCCGGTCAGGTCGCCGCCGCGTGCAGCGCCGCGAAGCCCTCCCGCCAGCTCGGGTGCGCCGGGCTCCAGCCCAGCGCCTGCTTCGCCCGCGCGTTGCTCACGCCGCGGAGCTGCTCCATGAGGTAGATCGCGTAGGGACCGGCGCCCAGGCGGGCGAGCCAGGCGGGCACGTGCCTCGGCGGCGGCGCGCCGAGCCGGGTCGCCAGCTCGGGCAACCACTCGCGCAGCGGCGCGGGGTCGTCGTCCACGACGTGGTACACCCCGCGCGCGCCGCGCTCGAGCGCGAGGACCGTGGCCTCGGCCGCGTCGTCCACGTGGATGAACGAGAACACCCCCGCCCCGCGCCCGACCAGCGGCACCCGCCGCCGCCGCACGTCCTCCACGAACGTGCCGTCGGGCGCGTAGACCGTGCCGGGCCCGTAGAAGAAGCCGTAGCGCAGCGCGCACCCCACGAGGTCGGGCGGCGTGGTCACGCGCCGCTCGAGCTCGGCCACCGCCTCGATCAGCTCGGCGAAGGCGCGCGGCGCGTCGAGGTACAGCGGGGCGTCCTCGTCGAGCAGCCCCTCGCCCGCCGGCCGGTGGGCGAAGGCGATGCTCTGGGCCACGAACCGCTCCACGCCGGCCACCCGCGCCGCCGCCAGCAGGTTGGCCGTGCCCTCGGTGCGCAGCCGGTTGGTGAGCGCGAGCTCGTGCCGGACCCGGCGCGGGTTGATCCGCGGCGGGATCGCGGTGAGCTGGTGCACGATCGCGTCGGGCTTGGCGGCCGAGACCATCTCGACCACGGCCGGCCGGTCGAACACGTCGCCGACCGCCGGGGTCACGCCGAGCCGCTCGAGCTCCTCGCGGCGCGATGGCCAGCGGGTCAACCCCGTCACGCGGTGCCCCGCGGCGAGCAGACGAGGGACGAGGGCGCGGCCGATCACGCCGGTAGCGCCCGCCAGGAACACGTGCACGCGCACCTCCCACTCAGACGCGAGCATAGCGCCGCTGGGACGAGACGGGGGACGGCGCGGACGGGGCAGCCTCGCCCAGCGCGGGGCGGCGTCGACTCGCCCGCCGGCGCTCGGGCCTGGGGCACGCGCTTCGCTCCTCCAGACGCCGGAGGTGAGGACGTGACGCTGGAGAACGGGCTCAAGGCCGCCATGGTCGGCGCCCTGGCCGGGTTGGTGGTCTGGGCGCTGCTCATGATCGGGGGCCAGGCGACCGAGCTGTTCCCGTTCGACACACCGCCCAGCACGGCGTTCCTGATGGCGCTCGGGGTGGAGTGGCGGCCCGCGGGGGTCCTGATGCACTTCGCCCTGGCGATCGGCGGGTCGCTGGCGCTGGTGGGGCTGTTCCACCAGGAGACCGACGTCCTCACCGGCGTGATCGTGGGCGCGGGCCTGTGGCTGTTCGCGATGCTCGTGATGTCGCCCGTGATCGGCTGGGGCGCGTTCGGCTACGGCGGCGCGCGGGAGCTGCCCGTGGACCACGCGCTCCACCTCGACCCGGGGCCGCGCTACGCGGCGATCACCCTGGCCCTGGCGCTGCTGTATGGGGTCATCATCGGCCTGGGCGACGCGCTGTGGTGCCGGTTCCCCCAGCCGCGCCAACGCGGCGGCCGCGCCCGCTGGCGCTCCACGATCACCGCGCGCTGATCAACGCACCAGGTCGCTCAGGGCCGGGGGCCCGAGGACCGCCAGGCCGAAGCCGCCCACCAGCACCGCGAACCGCTGGCGGGGCGTCGGTCGGACCGCTCCGCCGCTCCACACGGCCACGCCGACGGTGACGAGCGACACCGCCGCGACGGCGCTCCCGATCAGCACCAGCCAGGCCGCCGTGTCGGTGCGCGCCAGCGGGTGGAGCTCGCGGATCGCCTCGATCAGCGCGATCACCCGCGGCCTCAGCTCCCAATTCGAGAGCACCAGATAGCCCGCGAGCAACGTGATCACCGGCGCGGTGGCGAAGGCCGGGACGAAGTCGGGGAGCGCGGGCGGGCGGGCGGGCCCGACCGCCCGGGTGTTCGCGAGCAGCGCGCGCAGGACCTCGATCGCCAGCCCGAGGCCGAGCCCGAGCGCCAGCGCGTACCCCAGGGCCGCGAGCGAGCGCAGCATGACGGCGGCGGACGCCTCGAACACGAACACGGGCCCGCCCAGCAGCCCGGCGAGCTTGATCACCGCACCCGCCATCAGACCGGCGCCGATCGTGACCCGGGACACGCGGGCGCGCGCGGCTCGGTGCGCCACGAGCAGGAGCAGGGCCAGCCCGCCGGCGCAGGCCGCGGCGCCCAGCAGCTTGATCAGCGCCACGCCGGTGGAGTCCAGCGGCCAACGAGGCGGGCGGGCGAGGTACTGAGCCAGCCCCGCGGCTCCGACCAGGAGCGGGATCGCGAGGGCGATCGGCCGCGCCCACCCCCAGTCCGGCGGGCTGGACGAGATCGGATCGACGTCCCGAGGCCTGCCTCGCACCAGGGGCACGACCCCGGCGAACACGGCGCCGATCATGGCGCCGAGGGTCGCGCCGAAGAGGAGGGGCAAGCCCGCGTCCTTGGGCCCCCAGCCACGGGGCGTGAGCAGGGCGAGGAGCGCGCAGAGGGCGCCGGCGAGCGCCCAGGTCGCGCACGGTGCCAGCGGCTCGACGCGGAGGCGGCGCTCGTACAGCGCGAGCACGAGGAGCGCTCCCGGCACGGCGGTCAGGAGAGCCCCGCCCCCGCAGCCCCACAGGACCTCGAGCGCCGAGAACCCTCCCTCGTGCAGGTGCAGGTGCAGGCTCCCGGGGCGCTCCCACGTCCGCCCCACCGCGACGGCGTAGAGCGCCCGCTGGCCACCCGCCAGCGCGCCCAGGGCCACGAGCAGGGCGAACAGCCAGCGAGCCCGCACGCTACCGACCGAGCAGCAGGATCGAGACGACGGGGAGGCCCAGCACACCGACCACGAACCCGCTCAGCAGGCCCGTCGCGCGCTGGGCGCGGCCGAGCTCGCCCGACGACGGGCGCCGCGCCGAGTAGGCGCAGCTCATGGCCAGGCAGCCGGCGACCACGCTCCCGCCGATCATGAAGCGGGCGTGCAGGTCGCCCAGCGTCCAGGGCGCGACCTCCTGCACGAGGTTCACCAGCGCTCGCGGGCCGCCCGTCACCGCCATCAGGAGCAGCAGAAGGAGCGGCGCCAGGGCGAGGGCGCGCGCGCTCGCCAGGGCCAGCTCGTGCGCGGGGAGGCCCCCCTCCCAGGCCGGGGCCTCGGACCGCGTGGCGGGCTCCTCTGGCGCCGCGCTGCGCGCGGCGCGCAGGATCCCGATCACCAGCCCCGCGATGACGCCCAGGACGGCGCCGATCGGGACGGTCTGGAGGAGCCCGGCGAGGCTGAAGCGCGGCGCGGCCGCGACGAGCGCGCCGATGAGCAGGGCGCCCACCAGCGCTCCCGCCGCGGCGCACCGCCCGTCCGGGCGAGCGCGCAAGACGCGCAGCAGCCCGCCGAGCATCACCGCCGGCCCGAGGGCGCACAGCGCCCCGACCACGGCCACGAACATCGCCTTCTCCCACAGGAGCTCGCTCCGCGCCGCGCGGAGCTGGCCGCCGAGCTCGTTCAGGAACCCGGCCGCGCCGGCGAGGAGCAGCACCAGCACCGCGCCGCGGACGGCCGACCTCACGGCCGCGCCTCCGCGGGGGCGCTCGCCGCGGCCGCGCGCTCCGCCAGCAGCTGCTCGGGCGTGATCCCACGCGCGAGGCACTCGCGCCGCAGCTCGCGCACCTCCTGCTGCGCCGTCGTCGCTCCGCAGCAGGTGCGCGGCACCATCAGCATGCCCGTCCCGACCAGGGTCAGGAGCCCGCCCCCGAGCCCCACCACGAACAACCCGGCCAGCTCGCGCAGCGCGGCGCGCACCGGCGTCACCTCCCCGACCACGTGCTCGACCTCGTCCACGACGCCTCCTCTCCTCACCACAGCCACTCCCAGCGCGAGGGCGGCCACACGATCGCGACCACGCGCCCGCGCACGCGGTCCTGCGGCAGCTCGCCCACGAACCTGCTGTCCCACGAGTCCGTCTGGTGGTCGCCGAGCACGAACAGCCCGCCCGCGACCTCGTACGCGGCGTGCTCCTCGGGCTTGGGGCGCAGCCGGCCTGCGCGCAGGTAGCGCACCGGCGGCGCCCCGTCGACCGCGCCGAGCACCCGCCCGTCGACCTCGAGCGCGCCGTCCACCACCCGCAGGCGCTCGCCCGGATACGCGACCACCCGCTTGACGATCGTCTGCCCCTCCGAGGAGCGGAACACGACCATTCGGAACCGCGGCGGCGGGGCGAGCCGCGGCGAGAGGCGCTCGGTCAGCACCCAGTCGTTGTCGGTGCGGTCGGGCTCGCCGCGCAGCGTCGGCGCCATGGAGCCCGACACCACCTCGGACAGGTCGAACCCGGCGTGGAACACCAGCAGCAGCGCCCCGCTCACCGCCAGGGTGCGCTCGAGCAGCCGCAGCGCGCGACGGAGCGGGCTCGGGCGCCGGGGGCGGGCCGTGGCCGCCGGGACATCGAGATCGGTGCAGCTCGCCGAGTCCGCCATGCGCGCTCCCGAGCCCTTCGGCAGGCCCGACGACTCCCTTCAGACCCGCGAGCGCGGCGTCGGTTCGGTCCGCGCCGGAGGTTTTCGAAGCTGGGGCCCCTGCGAGGAGCTCGAGGAGAGCGCGACGGGATCCGGCTCACGCTCCGCGCGACCGACTGACTTCCGTCCAGGGCTTCAACACGGCCGCGCGGCCTGTTAGGGTGGTGTTCGGAGGCCGCCCGCGTGTTCGCGTCGGTGTTACCCCTGGTCCCGTGGAAGCTGCTCGACCCCTGGGGGGGCGCGCCGCGCTCCACCGGGTGGCCCGCGCTGGACGCGGCGCTCGGGGGTGGGGTGCCGCGGGCCGGGCTGGTCGAGGTGGTGAGCGAGCGCGGCGGGCAAGGCGCGCTGACCCTCGCGCTCGCGCTGGCCGCCCGGGCCGAGGGCGAGGGCGGGGTCGTGCTGGTGGACGCGGTGGCCGACCGGCTGCTCCCCGGCCGGGGCTGGCCCGCGGGCGCCTTGCGGGTGCGCCCGCGCAGCGCCCGCGAGGCGCTCGAGGTGCTCGAGCGCGCGCTCCGCTGCGGCGGGGTGGCGGCGGCGGTCGGCTGGCTCGGGCGGGCGCGGGAGCTCGACCTCGCGCAGGGCGCGCGGCTGCGCCAGGCCTGCCGCGCCGGCGGCACGCTGGGGCTCCTGATCACGCAGGCCTCCCCCCGCGCCAGCGGCGCCGCCGGCGCCCCCGTCCGGCTGCGGGTCGCGCGCGAGGCCTGCCCCGGCGCGGGCCCCGAGCGCCTGCGCGTGCAGGTCGAGCGCGCCCGCGGCGCCCCGGCGGGCGGCGAGCCCGTCGTCGTGGAGGTGGGGAGGGACGCTCCGCCAACAGCAGACCCATGAGATTCGCACCCGGTCGGCCCGCCCTGCCGGCGGACGAAACGCTCTTTGGCGAAGCTCTTCTTTTTGTTGATATTCATATTGTTGTTCGCTGTTGATATTCCGTGTTGTCTTAATCCTTGCGTCAACCCTCGCCTATTCCCATGCGCGCCCTCGCCCTCCACCTCCCCACGCTCGGCCTCGACCTGTGGGGCCGCGAGGAGCCCGCCTCGCGGGCGCGGGCGCTGGTCGAGGCGCGCGGCGCGCGCCAGTGGGTGGTGAGCTGCTCGCGCGAGGCGCTCGCGGCGGGCGCCCTCCCCGGCATGGCCCTCGACGAGGCGCGCGGGCGCGCGGGTGAGCTCGAGGCGCGGGCGCGCGACCCCGCGCTCGAGCGCGAGGCGCTCGAGGGGCTGGCCGCCTGGGCCTACGCGGAGCTGAGCCCGCGGGTGGCGCTCGAGCAGGGCGCGCTCCTGATCGACCTCGCCGGGACCGAGCGGCTCCACCGGGACGAGGCCGTGGTGGTGAGGCGCCTGCTCGCGCTCGCCCGGGCGCGCGGCCTGACCGC
>CAZMSZ010000291.1:0-8260 GCA_964569055.1 uncultured Planctomycetota bacterium
GACAGCCGGGGGGACTCTGGGGGGCGGAGCCCCCCAGAAACCAAGCAGCCCCCCAGAAACCAAGAAAACCGGGCGGCGCGATCGCGCCGCCCGGTTCCGTGCAGAGGTTCGAAAGAAGAAACCGGTGATCTACTCGACCTCGATGTAGGTCCCGCCGTTCTCCGCCGCGATCCGCTGCATGAAGCTGCGGGCCGCGGGGTCGCTCGAGACGCCGATCCCGAAGGTGTCGATCTTGGCGCCCTGGGTGTTGGCCATCTTCACGAGGTTGGCGTGGTCGTCGAAGCTGCCCACGTAGTTCATGGCGCAGTCGAGGAAGTTGGGCGCCCCGTCGGAGAGCAGCACCACGGTGGTGTTGTCCTTGTCGAGCAGGGCGCTCTGGATCGCGAGGCCGGTGTTGGTCCAGCCGTCGGGCTGCAGGGCGTCGATCCAGGCGAAGGCCGCGATCTTGTTGGGGGCCGAGGCCTCCTGCTTCTCGCCCCAGAGCTGATCGACGCACTCGTCGTAGGCGAGGATGTTGAACGAGAAGTTCTCGGGCAGGCCCTGGATCGACTTCTTGAGCTCGGCCTTGGCGCGATCGAGGCGGTTGCCGTTGCGGATCACCCCGTTCTCGTCCTCGAACGGGCCGGCGGACATGATCGTCATGCTGCCCGAGAGGTCGACCACGAACACCAGGCTCGGGCTCTCGGTGTCGATCTCCTCGCCGAAGAACACGGGCGGGGGCACGTCGCGCGGATCGTCGCCCGCCTCGCCACCCTGCTCCTGCTCGCCCTGGTCGGTGCCCTGCTCGTCGTCGTTGCGCAGGGCGATGCCCGGGCCGAAGGGCGCGGGGCCCATGGGGAGGTCGAGGCCGGTCGGGAGGTCGATCTGCGGGGCCGGCTTCTTGTAGGGAGCCTCGGGCTTGAGCTCGGGCGGGTTCGCCAGGGCCAGGCTCGAGGTCAGGAGCACCACGGCCGCCGTGATGATCGACCCGCCCGTGCTCGCCACCACCCCCGTCGTCGAGATCCGCGTCGCGTTCATGCTCGGCTCCTCTCTCTCCCTCTGCGCGGGAGCTCCAGAGCACGCGTGGTGCCGCGGTCGTTTCGTCCTCAACCCCTTCGTTATCAAGGCCCTCGTGCTCGAGATCCCCTCGACCTTCAACCCTGGTTGAGGGGGTGAGACCTCAACCGTGGTTGACACCGGCGATCGAGGCGGCGAGACCGCTCGGAACCGTTGGGCTTACGACTCGGTCGCCCCGTCACCTGTCGTTGACGGCAGGCGGATGGTGAAGCAGGCGCCGCCGAGGTCGGGGCTGTTGCCGACCTCGAGGGTGCCCCCGTGGCCCTCGACCACCCCGTGCGCGACCGAGAGGCCCAGGCCGGTCCCCGGGGTCCGGCTGCCGCCCAGGGACCCCTTGGTGGTGAAGAACGGCTCGAAGATCCGATCGCGGATCTCGGCGGGCACCCCGCGGCCGCTGTCCTCGATGGTCAGCACCACCTCGCCCGCGCTCGCCGTGACGGAGGCCCGGATCACCCGGCGGGGGCCGTCGGCCACCGCGTGGGCCGCGTTGATGATGAGGTTGATCACGACCTGCTCGAGCTGGGCGGGGTCGGCGCGCAGGGTGGGGGCCGGCCCGACCCGGCGCTCGAGCTCGACCCCGTGCTCCTCGAGGCGGGGGCGCGCGAGGCTGACGGCGCGGTCGAGGACCGCCGCGGGGTCGACCCCGGGCTGGGGGGCGAGCGGCGTCCCGCGCGCGAACCGGAGCAGGTGGTCCACCGTCCCGAGCGCCCGCTCGAGCGTCTCGCCCACCAGGCCGAGGGTCTCGCGCGGCGTCTCGCCCGGCTCGGCCACGAGCAGGTCGACCAGCCCCTTGGCGCCGCCGAGGATGTTCCCGAACTCGTGCGCGATCCCCGAGACCATGCGCCCGAGCGCCGCGAGCTGCTCCTGGCGCAGCAGGCGCGCCTCGTAGTCGCGCAGCAGCGTCACGTCCTGGAACACCAGGATCGCGCCCAGGCGCTGCCCCGCGAGGTCCTCGAGGGGGGTGCGCGCGTAGCCGATCCGGCGCTCGCCCTGGGTGGGATGCGCGAACGCGAGGTCGGCGCGGCCCGGCTCGTCGAGCGGCTCGAGCGCCCGGCCGCCGCGCTCGAGCAGCGGCGCCACCGGGGCGAGCGCCTCGATCGCGCCCAGCTCGCGCCCGAGGACCAGGTGCTCGGGCACGCCCAGGATCCGCTCGGCGGCGCGGTTGTAGGTCGTGACCCGCCCGCGCGCGTCGACCACGAGCACCCCGCTCGCCACGCACGAGAGCACGTTGCGCAGGTGCTCGCCCAGGTCCGCCAGCTCCTGGCGCAGCGCCGCCGTCCGCACCTCGTGCTCCTCGCGCTCTTGGTCGCCGATCTGCGAGAGGAACCCGGTGAACAGCCCGGCGGCCAGGAGCAGCAGCGCCAGGGTGTGGGTGGTGTGCAGCGCGTTGACGCTGGCGGCGGGCTGCTGGCCCACGAGGTAGATCAGCCCGCCCGCCGCGAGCGCGCTCGCGAACGTGCCGCCCACCACCGAGCGCGCGGTCGCGATCACCGCGCCCAGGAGCAGCAGGGCCAGCAGCTGCGGCTCGATCCCTTCGTGCAGGGTGGTCGCGACGACGCCCAGCGCGAACAGCCCGAACACCGGCCCCGACCACAGCCAGGCCAACAGCGGCCGCGCCGCGCCGCGCAGCTCGAGCAGGCCGGCCAGGACGAGCGCCACGGCCGCGGGCAAGAACGCGACCAGGCGGCGCCCGGCCGGGAGCCCGGCGGTGGCCGCGGCCCACAGCGCCACCGCCGCGAGCAGCGCCAGGAGCAGCGCCCGGAGGAGGAGCAGCAGCTGCGCGCGGCCGCTCATGCCGGCGCCTCCCGGCGTGCCCGGACGCGCGCCAGCAGCGCGGCGGCGCCCAGCACGGCCAGCGCGTCGAGGAGCGACGCCGCCGGGGCGAGGTAACGCGGGATCGGATAGAGCAGCGCGGGCGCGAGCGCGAAGAAGGCGAGCGCGGCCAAGAGCTGCGGCGCCGCGCGCCAGCGGCCGCTGCGCGCCAGCCACACCGCCCCGAGCAGCGCCGCGGCCAGGCGCGCCCAGTGCGCCGGCAGCGCCGCCCAGCGCAGCGGGTAGAGACGCGGGTGGTAGGCGAGGCGGATCGCGCCGGGGAGCTCGACCCAGTACCACAGGTTCTGGCGCGCGAGCCGCCCGAGCGAGCGGAGCGGGTGGTCGCGCCAGTTGGCCCAGGCCCGCGCGTAGAAGATCCGCTTGGTCTGGGCCACGCCGTGGCGAGCGACCAGCTCGCGCTCCTCGGCGAACGCGGCGGCCTGGAAACCCGTGGCGGTGTCACCGCTCAACCAGGGATTGGGGCAGGCGCTGGTCAGCCACAGCTCGCGCGCAGGGACCGCGTTCTCGGTGGCGACCACGGAGAACCGCCCGAGCACGCGCTCGTTTCGGCGCGCCCACAAGAACAGGGCGAGCCCGGCCGCGAGCGCGATCGCGGCCCACGGGGCGAGGGGCGCGAGGCGCAGCCGGCGCGCGCGCCACAGCGCGAGCCCCTCCCCGGCGGCGAGGAAGCCCACCAGGAGGAGATAGAGCTGATGGGTCGAGGTCAGCGCGACCGTGAGCGCCGCCGCGGCGGCGAGGCGGGCGCGCCCGCGCAGCAGCGCGAGCGCGAGCAAGAGCGCGGTCACGAGCGCCTGCAGCAGCGCCTCGCGCAGGACCCAGGGCGCCTGCCCGATCGCGACCGGATCGAGCGCGGTCAGCAGGGCGCCGGCGAGCGCGAGGCGCCGCTCCACGAGGGGCGCGAGCAGGAGCGCGGCCGCGACCGCGGCCAGCCCGCCCAGCAGGGCCTGCGCGACCTGGACCGCCAGCACCGAGGGGCCGCCCGCGACCACGAACACCGCGGCCAGGAACGCGGGGTAACCGGGCGGCCGCTCCGCCGAGGGCGCGCCGGCGGCGTCGAGGTAGCCGCGCCCGCTCGCGAGCGACACGCCCGGCTCCCAGTAGCTCGGCGTGTCGCCGGCGTCGAACGCGAACGGCAGCGCGAGCGGCGCGAGGCGCGCGGCCACGGCCAGCACGAACACCGCGAGCAGCGCGCCCGCGCCGCCCGGCCAGCGCTCCGCTGCGGCTTGGCCCATCGCCCGAGGTCCTCCCGGGAGTCGCTGCTCTCCGAGCCCGTCGCCGGCTGGCGCCACCCCTCGACCGGGGTTGGGTTCGGCCCCCGCACGTCAGCGTAACCCTTGCTGCGTCCGCGCGCTCGCCGAGACCGCCAGCGTGGTGTTTGCCCGGCCGAATTTTCCAACTTCGGGAACCGGCAGCGCCCTCTGGCTTCCGCGCTCCCGGAAAGCGTCAGGTGCGGGCGTCATCGCCGCGTACAGGTCGTTGCTCGAGACCTGCTTACAGGAGGCGTTCCGCGGTCGCCCGGTGCTGGACCTGGATCTGCTACGCAGCGCGTCGAACCGGTCGGCCTTCAGGGGGGCCATCGGGCAGCAACCCGGGAGTCACGGATGTTGAAGAGCACGCGCAGCGGTCGGACGCTCTGGATCGGAGCGGGCGCGGCCATCCTGTCGGTCGGTCTCATCGGCTGTGGAGGCCATTCGAGCAGCAACAAGGGCGCGTCGACGGTCGCCCCGTCGACGTCGGCCGGGACTTCCCCCACGACGAGCGGCAGCACGTCCATCCCCGGCACGGGCGGCCTGCCCTCCATGCCTGGCGGCCTGCCCGGTAGCGGCGGGATCCCTGGCGGCGGCAGCATTCCCGGCGGCGGCGGCCTCCCCGGCGGCGGCGGCCTCCCCGGCGGCGGCGGGCTTCCGGGCGGCGGCGGGCTTCCGGGCGGCGGCGGCCTCCCCGGCGGCGGCGGCACTCCTGGCGGCGGCGGCGGCGTCCCCGCGGGCGACGACCACGGCAACGACGCGGCCAGCGCCAGCAGCCTCAGCCTGATGGGCGGCGTGGCGGGCGCGATCAACTACGCCGGCGACGCCGACTGGTTCAAGGTCCAGCTCAGCGGCGGGGTCGACTACGACTTCCTGACCCGCAACCTCGCGGGCGGCATGGACACGATCCTGCGCCTGATCGACACCAACGGCACCTCGGTCCTGGCCGAGAACGACAACGCGGGGACCAACGACCCCTCCTCGCGGGCCACGTTCTCGATCCAGACCACCGGCGAGTACTACCTGCAGGTCGTGCACGCCGACCCGGCCGCGACCGCGGGCAGCTACGAGGTGGCCTACATCCTCTCGGCCGGCGGCGGCGGCACGCTCCCGCCCGACGACCACGGCAACGACACGAGCACCGCGACGGCGCTCACGGTCGGGACGCCGGTCTCGGGGCGGATCGAGATCGCCGGTGACCTCGACCACTTCAAGGTGACGCTGGTCGGCGGCACGTCCTACGACTTCGCCGCTGCCTCGTTCGGCGACACCATGATCGAGGTGCTCGACGCCAACCTCAACCTGCTGGCCGCGGACGACGACAGCGGCCCCGGCCTCGACGCGCTGGTGAGCAACCTCGCGATCGCGAACGACGGCGACTACTTCGTGATCGTGAGCTGCTACAGCACCAGGACGGCCGACTACGACGTGTCGGTCGTGGCCGCCGGCAGCGGCACCCCGGGCGGCGGCGGCTCGACGACCGACGACCACGGCAACGACGCGGCGTCCGCCACGGCCGTGACCCTCGGCACCCCGACCGCGGGTGAGATCGAGACGGCTGGTGACGTGGACGTGTTCTCGGTCCAGCTGACCGGCGGCGAGACCTACGACTTCCGCACCGACACCCTCGACGACACGGTGATGGCGATCTACGACGACGCCGGCGCGCTCCAGGCGGAGAACGACGACGAGGACGTGATGGCCGGGCTCTACAACTCGCTGGTCGCGGGCTTCACCGCCCCGGCCGACGGGACCTACTACATCCACGTCGAGGGCTTCAACGGCTTCGGGCTGGTGACCCTGCCCAGCTACACGATCACCGCCACCCAGACCAGCAGCGGCGGCGGCGGCACCCCGACCCCGACCGACGACCACGGCGACGACGCGGCCTCGGCCACGGCGATCGCGCTGGCCAGCCCCACCGCCGGCAGCATCGAGGTCGCTGGTGATCAGGACTGGTTCGCGGTCGACCTCGCGGCCGGTCACACCTACGAGCTGACCGTCGCCGGCAACGGCGCGAACGACGACCCCGAGCTGACGCTCTACGCCAGCGACGGGACCACCGTCCTCGACTACAACGACGACGATCAGACCGCCCCCGTGGCCACGCTGAGCTCCAAGCTCGTGTTCGCGGCCACGACCACCGGCACGCACTACCTCGCGGTCGGCGGCGCGAACAACGGCACGCCCGGCTACAGCGTGCAGGCGATCGACACCGCGCCGCCCGCGGCCGACGCGGTCCTGGCCGGGTCGAGCTTCGTCGACGTCGACGGCTCGAACCACGCCTCGCAGGGTGACCAGATCGTGCTGACCTTCAGCGGCGACGTGACCATGATCACGATCCAGCCCTCGCCGCTGCCGGTGATCGACCCGAGCCTCGAGTTCGTGCTCCCCGTCGCGGGCGACAGCTTCGGCGCGGGCGCGACCATGGTCATGGGTCCGGCCTCGACCGAGGTCACGATCACCCTTGGCCGGGACCCGGTCCTGCGGCTGTCGGGCGCCTTCGACTCGGCCAACGTGGCGCAGGGCGCCGCGTCGGGCATCGACGTCTCGCCGACCAACACGATCTCGAGCGTGGCCACGGGCAACGCCGCGGTGGCGGGCGCGGTCGACCTCGACTCGTCGCTGACCGCCGGGTTCGTGGCAGGCCCGACCCTGATCACCGCCCGCGGCTACCACACCGCCACGCTGCTCGACGACGGCCGCGTGCTGGTGGTGGGCGGCATGGTCGGCCAGGGCGCTGACTTCGCCTACGAGACCGAGATCCTCGACGCGGGCGTGTTCACCGACGCGACCGACCCGAGCGTGGGCGGCGCGGCGGCGGCCATGGTCGCCCAGGACCAGGCCACCGGCAACGTCTACTACGTCGGCCGCTACGACCACACCGCCACCAAGCTGGCGAACGGTCAGGTCCTGATCGCGGGCGGGCGCGGCTTCGAGGCCCTGTTCGACGCCAACGGCGACCCGGTCTTCCAGGAGCTCTACTCGGCCTTCGTGTTCGACCCGACCTTCAACGAGTTCACGCCGGCGAACGGGTTCCTCAACTTCCCCCGCCGCGGCCACTACGCGACGCTCCTCCCCAACGGGCAGGTGCTGATCTCGGGCGGCTACAACGGCGCGGTCAACGCGGGCAGCGGCGGCAGCCTCCCGTTCGCCGAGCTGTTCGACCCGGCGCAGGGGACGTTCACCGCCATGACCGGAATGGACATGGTCTGGCCGCGTGAGCAGGGCTCGGCCCACCTCCTGCCCAACGGCTCGGTCCTCCACATCGGCGGCCACATGTATGCCGCGACCCAGGCGAACCCCCAGGTCGCACTCTACATGGCGCCCGACACCGAGGTCTTCGACCCGGCCACCGGCGCCAGCGCCGGCCCGGCTCCGATCGAGAGCCGCCGCTTCCACGCCGCGGTCCAGGAGGCGAACGGCGACGTCGTGATCCTCTCGGGCGACCTCGGCGGCGCCATGACCAAGACGGTCGAGCGCTACAGCGTGACGGGCAACGCCTTCGCCACGATCGGCTCCCTCCAGACGGCCCGCGCCCGCGCCAAGGCCGTCCTGCTCGGCGGCAAGGCGCTGGTCGTGGGCGGGATCACCTTCGACTGGACCACGAACACGATCTCCGACGTGCCCTCGGGCGAGCTGTTCGACCTCACCCATGGGGTGAGCGAGAGCTACCAGCTCGGGACCTCGCGCAACACCCACCAGGTGGTCGCGATGCCCGACGGCTCGGCGCTCGTGATCGGCGGCTACACCGGCGGCCAGACCTACGTGTCGGGCCTCGACGGCGCCGCGGTCGGGACCTGCGAGGTCTTCCGCCTGCCGTAGGGATCTCGCTCGGACCGGGAGGCAGTCGCGGCCCCTGGACGCCAGGGAGCCGCGAGATCCCTCTGAACAATCACTGTTTCGATCCCCCCAAGAGGCGAGGACCAGCGTGGTCCTCGCCTCTTGGTCTTCTCGGCTGGTTTGGTGTGTGAGGCGCCAGGGGTGGTGTGTGGCGCCGAGAAGACCAACCTGGGGGGAGATAGGTGATTGGGAGGTCCTCGACGAAGAGATTCGATGGGAGGGGGGGCGCTTGGACGCTCGTACCGGGCGAAGAGTGTGTGTTGGGCGAGGCGCTTTGACGC
>CAZMSZ010000291.1:8360-9685 GCA_964569055.1 uncultured Planctomycetota bacterium
GGAGTGCGTGCGGGAGCTCGGCCGCGGGCGCTGCGTGGCCATGGGCTGCGGTCGCCCGCTCGCTGCGGGAGCGCCCGCCCCGAGCGGAGGGCTCGACGGTGTCGCGGTGCGCGCCCGCCCGCGCCTGTCCGGCTGGGTGTTGCTCGGGCGAGGCCTCCTGGTCGCGCTGATCGTGGTCGTGGTGCTCGCGCTGTGCCCGCTGATCGCGTGGATCCTCGACTGACCCGGACCTGCGGCGAGGAAGAGCGCGCGGGAGCGGGTAGAACGAGCGGCATGAGCGAGGACCCGCGGGTCACGGCGGAGCGGATCCGGGCGGCGACCGAGCTGCTCGAGGCGATCCTGGCAGATCGGGGGCTGCTCGCGGCGGTGGACGAGCCGACGCAGCGGCGCCTCCTGATGGCGGCCGGCATGGTGGCCCGGCCCGACAAGCAGGCGCAGCGCAAGCTGGCGCGCACCCGGCGGCGGCGCGCGTTCGTGGCGCAGCGCGAGGCCGACCGGGCGCTGCTCGAGCGGACCGGGATCCGCGAGCTGCGCAGCAACCCGATCTTCCGCACCCCGCGGCAGCGGGCTCGGCGGGAGGGGGAGGCCGCGGTCGTGGGCACGCTTTACGAGGCGCGCGCCTGCTACGTGTGTCGCGCCGAGTACCGCGAGGTCCACTTCTTCTACGACCGCATGTGCCCGCCCTGCGGCGAGCTCAACTACGCCAAGCGCCACCAGACGGCCGATCTGCGCGGCCGTCTGGCGCTGGTCACGGGGGCGCGGGTCAAGATCGGCTACCAGGCCGCCCTGATGCTCCTGCGCGCCGGGTGCACGGTCGTGGCCACCACCCGGTTCCCCAAGGACGCCGCGCGCCGCTACGCGGCCGAGGAGGACTTCGCGGAGTGGGGCGAGCGGCTCGTGATCCACGGGGTGGACCTGCGCCATACGCCGAGCGTCGAGGCGCTGTGCGCGCGGCTGCTGCGCGACCTCGACCGGCTCGACTTCATCCTCAACAACGCCTGCCAGACGGTGCGGCGCCCCGCCGGGTTCTACGACCACCTGCTCGCGGGCGAGGAGGTCGAGCCCGCGGCCCTCGGCGACGGCGCGGCCGGCCTCCTCGCGAGCACTCGCGCCCTGCGCGCGTCGAGCGCGGCGGCCGGCCGCCTCGACGGGCTGACCGCCCCCGAGATGACGCAGGTCCCGCTGCTCGCGGACGATCACCTGCGCGGCGGCGCGCTGTTCCCCGCGGGCCGGCTCGACGCCGACCTCCAGCAGGTCGACCTGCGCGAGGTGAACAGCTGGCGGCTGCGGGCCCACGAGGTGCCGACCGTCGAGCTGCTCGAGGT
>CAZMSZ010000292.1:0-9652 GCA_964569055.1 uncultured Planctomycetota bacterium
TTGTAGTGGGAATTGAGGGCTCTGGCGATCAGCTGGTCGAAGTCCTGCATGAACTTCGACAGCTCGCTGTTGAAGTCCTCGAGCACGAAGTGGACGTGATTGCTCGACGCGAACGCGGCGCAGATCCGGACCTGATAGCGCGGCGCCACGGCGGCCAGAGCGTAGCGGACGACCTGGTTCACGGGCTCGGTGGGAGTGAGCAGCAGGAGTCGCTGCGTGCAGCGCCGCGAGACGAAGTGGAGCTGGCCTGCGAGGAGACGGCGCGCGAAGGTCATGGCGCACCCTCGGGCAAGCCGCGGGCCGGGCGCAACTCGCCCGAGGGCGTCCACCCTGCGAGACCGGTGTCGGCTCGAGCCGATCACGGACGCGGCCCGTGGGCAGAAGTTGCCCAGCGACTCAGTCGACGGGACGAATCGGGATCGGCTCGGCGACGCCGCGCGCGTCAACGCGGTGAGCCTCTGTCAGTCCACGCCCGCCATGGCCCGCTCGAGCTCGGCGTAGGCCTCCGCGATCGCCGGCACCGCCCGATAGACGCGGGGAAAGGCGGTGAGGCGCGCGTGCGCGTCGCTGGTGCGGCCGGCGTCGACCAGCTCGATCAGCTCGCTGCGGAGGGCGTCGAGGGCGGTGAGCGCCTCTTGCTCGCGGCGGAGGCGCAGCTCGAGCAGGCGGGCCTCGAGGTCGCGGCCGAGGGGGGAGTCGAGGGAGAGCTCGCGGACGACGGCCTCGAGCTGCTCGAGGGTGGCGTCGCTTGAGGCGAGCGCTTGGCGGGCGGCGGCCTGGGGGTCGCGGGCCAGGAGGCTCTCGAAGGCGGGGCCCTCCAGGCGCGGGGTGGGCGCGGCGCTGGCCGAGGCATGGTTGCGGGCCCCGAGCTGGACGCCGAGGGCGAACAGGAGCGCGAACGAGAGGCAGGCCGCGATGGGCGCCAGGGTGGCGCGCGCCGGGCGGCCGCCCCAGCGGCCGCTCCAGGAGCGGAGCGGGTGCGCGGGCTCCGTCAGGGCGGCGCGGGTGCCCGAGCCGCCGGCGCCGCGGATCGTGCCCGAGCCGCCGGCGCCGCGGATCGTGCCCGAGCCGCCGGCGCCGCGGACCCCAGAGCCCGAGCCGCTGCCCTTGGCGCGGCGGCGCACGGCCGCGACGGGGGCGGGCGGCGTGGCGCGGCGGCGGCGCCAGGTCACCACCGGTTCGCCGCCCTCCAGGCGGTCTAGCGCGGCGAGCACCTCGCTCGGGTCGGCGAAGCGGTCGTCGGGCGACTTCTCGAGCAGGCGGAGCAGGATCGCCTCGAGCTCGGGTGAGAGGCGCGGGTTCTTGAGGCGCGGGGCCGGCGGGGGGTCCTCCACGTGCGCGCGCAGCAGCTCCGCCTGCGAGGTGGCGCTGAAGGGCGGGACGCCGCAGGCCAGGTGATAGAAGGTCGCGCCGAGCGAGTACAGGTCGGAGCGGATGTCGATCTCGGAGCGGCCGCGCGCCAGCTCGGGTGAGATGTAGAGCGGCGTGCCGAGCGTCTTGCCCACGCGCGTGATGTGCACGTCGTCGTCGAGCCGGCGCGAGAGGCCGAGGTCCATCAGCTTCGCCTGGCCCTCGGGCGTGAACATGATGTTCTCGGGCTTGATGTCGCGGTGCACGATCCGGTCGCGCCAGTAGTGCTCCATGGCGCCGAGCACCTGCCGCAGCGCGGCGCGGGTGCGCTCCTCGGAGAAGGGGCCGGTCCGCTTCAGCCGCGCGCGCCCCGTCTCGCCGGGCACGTGCTCCATGGTGAAGTAGAGGTGCCCGCCCGACTCGCCCTGCCCGTAGCACGTCACGAGGTGCTCGTGCCGGAGCTGCTGCAGCAGCGCGGCCTCGCGCAGGAAGCGGGCGCGGTAGCGCGGGTCGCCGCTGGCGCGCGGCGGGAGGATCTTGATCGCCAGCTCGCGCCCGCTCGCCTCCTCGAGCGCGCGGAACACCGCGCCCATGCCGCCGCTGCCGAGGTGCTCCAGGAGCTGGTAGCCCTCGATCGGGCCGTGCTCGCGCTGGATCCTCAGGATCGCCTTGGCCTGGCGGCGGGTCAGGTAGCCCTCGCGCACCAGCAGCGTGCCGAGCTTGATCGCGCGGTCGCGGTCGCGGCGGTCCTGCTGCTCGTAGAGGAGCGCGGCGAGCTGTTCGCGCGTGAGCATGCCCTCGAGGACCGCCAGCTCGCCGAACGGGAGCCGCTCCTCGACCGAGGGGTCGACCAGCGGCTCGCCCATGCGATCGGCGATCCGCTCCGCGATCGGGTCGAGGGCCCGCGCGCGCCGGGGCTCGGCCACGGCGAGCGCGGACGAATCGGAGGCGCATTCGGGGCTGGCCACGCGCGGGTCGCTCAAGGCGGACCCCTCCTCTCTCGAGGGGGGGCGATTTGCAACCCCGGTGCCGCCCCCTCGAAGCCTCAAGTCCTTTTCAGTCCGAGGGGCGAGCGGGCGGCGCCCGCCCCATTTTCCGGTTCTGGGAAGGCCGATGGCGGGAGGAGCGAACAGCGTTAACACACTCCTGTGACGCCGCTTAGCGTCCAGGCCTCGCGCGCGTAGCGGCCCTCGAGCAGCGCCCGCGCGCGCTCGGTCTCCCTCGGGGTGAGCTCGCTGGGCGACAGCTCGAGCGCGAGCTCGGCGGCAAACGCCGCCACCAAGGCCCGCTCCACCGCGGCGGGCGGCGGGGCGGCCCCGAGCAACTCGGCCAGCGAGGTCGCGCCGGCGGCCAGCGGGTCGGGCGAGAGGGGGAGCGAGCCGTGCTGGAGGAACCAGCGCCCGCGCCGGCGCTGGGCGCTCCCCACCAGCTTGCGCCCCGCCGCCACGAGGTCGTAGTCGGTGGCGTGGTCGAAGCACAGCCCGGCGCGCGGCGCGGTCGCGCGCCCGCCGCCGCCGGCGCGCACGCCCAGCTCGGCCAGCGCGCGGGCCACGGCCCGGTGGATCGCGCCGTAGGCCGTGCGCGGCTTGCGGTCGCCGAACAGCCGGTACGGGGCCACCACCGCGTAGGTCACCTCGTCCTCGCGGTGGTAGATCGCCGCCCCCCCGCTCAGGCGCCGGACCCGCTCGGCGCCCGCCGGGAGCGCCACGTCGTCCGCGGCCTGGAACCGCCCCAGCGAGACGGCGGCCGGCCGCCAGCGGTAGAGCCGCAGGATCGGCGCCGCCTGCTCGCCGGTCTCTTCCTGCGCCTCGAGCAGCGCCTCGTCGACCGCCATGTTCCAGGCGGCCGGGCCGGGGCCATGCTCGAGCAGCCGCCAGGCGGCCTGGGTCATGCGCCTTCGCCCTCCCGAGGTCGAGCGGTATTCTAGGCGCCCCGCGCGCCCGGACCTCGGCGAGCGCGCCTCCGGAGGCCGTCGTGTCGAACGAATACCGTCAGGTCCGCCTCGAGAAGCTCGAGAGCCTGCGCGCCGAGGGCGTGCCCGTATGGCCCGAGCGCTTCGAGCGCAGCCACACCCTGGCCGAGGCCGCGCGCCTCGAGCTGGGGGAGCGGGTCCGCGTGGCGGGCCGGCTGGTGGCCAAGCGGACCATGGGCAAGCTGACCTTCGCCAAGCTGCAGGACCTCGGCGGGGCGCTGCAGATCTCGCTCGGGCGCGACGAGCTCGCCAGCGACCCCGAGCAGAGCAAGCGGCTCTACAAGCGGTTCGAGAAGCAGGTCGACCTGTGGGACTTCGTGGGGGTCGAGGGCGAGCTGTACCGCACCAAGACCGGCGAGCTGACCGTCAAGACGGCCCGCTGGACGTTCCTGGGCAAGACGCTCCAGCCCCCGCCCGAGAAGTTCCACGGCCTGGCCGACACCGAGCTCGCCTGGCGGCGGCGCTACCTCGACCTCGTCGCCAACGAGGACGCCCGGGCCCGCTTCCAGCTCCGCACGCGGCTGGTGCGCTCCATGCGCCGCTACCTCGACGAGCACGGGTTCGAGGAGGTCGAGACGCCGGTCCTGTGCAACAAGGCCTCGGGCGCGCTGGCCCGCCCGTTCGTCTCGCACCACAACGCGCTCGACATGCCGGTCGTGCTGCGGATCGCCCCCGAGACCTACCTCAAGCGGCTGATCGTGGGCGGCTACGACCGGGTCTACGAGTTCGCGCGCTGCTTCCGCAACGAGGGCATGGACCCCTCGCACCTGCAGGACTTCACCATGCTGGAGTTCTACGCGGCCTACTGGAACTACGAAGACAACATGACCTTCACCGAGGCCATGATCCGCCACGTGGTGTGGGAGGCGCTCGGGACGCTCGAGATCAAGCGCGGCGAGCGCACGATCGACCTCGCCGGCCCCTGGCCGCGCCGCTCGCTGCGCGAGGTGATCCTGGAGCACTCGGGGGTCGACATCGACGAGCACCCGACCGCCGAGGCGCTGCGGGCCGCGATCGCCGCGCGGGGGGTCGAGCTCGAGCGGCCCGAGGCGGGGCGCGGCAGCCTGATCGACCAGCTCTACAAGAAGACGGCGCGCCAGCAGCTGATCCAGCCGACGTTCATCATCAAGCACCCGACCGACCTCTCGCCGCTCGCGCGCAGCAACGACCACGACCCCAAGGTGGTCGACCGGTTCCAGCTCGTGATCGACACCTGGGAGGTGGTCAACGCCTACTCCGAGCTGGTCGACCCGCTCGACCAGCGCGCGCGCCTCGAGGAGCAGGCGCGCCTCAAGGGCGCCGGCGACGACGAGGCCATGGAGCTCGACGAGGACTACCTGCTCGCCATGGAGTTCGGCATGCCGCCGATCTCGGGCTGGGGCATGGGGATCGACCGGTTCTGCGCGCTCTTGACCGACGTGCCCAACCTGCGCGACGTGGTGTGGTTCCCGCTCATGCGCCCGCTCACCCAGGAGGGGGAGCCCGGGGCCGACGCCGGCGCGTTCTCCATGCCGCGCTGGCGGCAGGAGCTGGCCCAGCTCGTGGGCGACCTCGACCCGGCGCAGGCCGACCGCCTGCAGCGGCTGCTCGCCGCCCTGCCCCTGCTGCCGCTGGCGGGGCCCGGGGCGGAGTGACTACCCTGAGCGCGTGAGCGCGCCGCCCGAGGAGACGATCGCCGCCCGCCTGTCGCCCGCGCTCCGGCTCGAGCTGTCCGAGGCCGACGCGCTGCCCGAGATCGCGGTGGTGTTCGGGCCCACGCCCGAGCTGCTCGAGGCCTACGCGCTCGACGAGCGGGTGGGGGTGATCGCGGTGGTGGCCGAGCCGGGCGCCCGGCTGGCCGCGCTCGAGGCGGGGGCGCTCGAGGCGGTCGACCCCACCCTGCCCGAGGCCGAGGCGCGCGCGCGCGTGCAGACCGCGGTGGCCCGCTTCCGCTCGCGCCTGCGCCTGGAGCGCTCGCGCGAGGAGCTGCAGCAGGTGGCGATCGCCATGGAGCGCAACCTGCGCCTCGCCGCGCAGATGCAGCGCTCGTTCCTCCCGCGCGCCCTGCCCGACCTGAGCGGGGCCCGGTTCGCGACGGCCTACCTGCCGCGCGAGTTCGTGTCGGGCGACTCCTACGACGTGCGCACCGTGGGGCCGAGCGAGGTCGCGCTGTGCACGCTCGACTCGGTCGGGCACGACGTGCGGGCCGCCCTGGTGACGGTGCTCCTGCGCGCGGCGCTGCGCCCGCGCGAGGGCGAGCGGCTGCTCGAGCCCCACGAGGTGGTCGGGCGGGTCAACCGCGCGCTCCTCGACGCCAACCTCGAGGACGCGCCGACCGCGGCCATGCTGTACGCGGTGGTCGACGTGGCGAGCGGGCGGGCGCGCCTGGCCAACGCGGGCCACCCGCTGCCGCTGGTGCTGCGCGCCGACGGCTCGAGCGAGCGGGTGGGCGGCTCGGGCCTGCTGCTCGGGATCGACCCCGAGCCGTACGAGACCGTCGAGCTCGTGCTCGCGCCGGGCGAGGCGCTGGTCCTGTTCACCGACGGGGTCGACCCCGACTACGACGCGCGCCGCTTCCGCGAGCAGCTCCGCCTGCACGCCGACCTCGACCTCGAGGACCAGCTCGCGGGCGCGCTCGGCGCCACGATCGTGCTCGACGCCGAGGGGCGGCCCGAGGACGACATCACCGTCGTCGCCTGCCGGATCCTGGGCGGGTAAGATCGCGCAGACCCGCGAACAGAGGGGGAGCGTGGCCCAGGAGCAGGACGGGAGCGGCTTCGAGCTGAGCGCGCGCGGCGCCGGCAAGGCCCACGAGCTGCGCCTCCGCGGCCGGATCTACGCCGACGTGGCGCCCCGGCTCAAGGCGGAGCTCGACCGGGCGGACGGGCTGAGCCGGCTGCTGGTCGACGCCCGCGAGCTCGAGCAGATCGACTCCTCGGGGCTGAACGTGTTCGTGCAGCTCCTCAAGCAGGTCCGCCCGCAGGGGGGCAGGATCGCGTTCTTCGGGCTCAACCCGAACGTGGCCCGCGTGTTCGACATCACCAAGCTCGCGCGCGTCATGAGCGTCGAGGAGACCCGCGAGGGCGCGCTCGCGGCGCTCGAGGGCTGAGGGTGGACGAGCAGGACGTCGACCTCGACGAGATCGAGCGGCACCTCAAGGTGCTCGAGCGCTCCATGCCGAGCGCGCACGCCGAGTACGACGCCACCCGCGCGCACCTCGAGCGGGCCGCGTTCCCCAAGTTCGTGGCCTGGCTCGGCCCGCGCGGCGTGCCGACCGGCCCCGGCGCCCGCCGCGCGCTCGAGGACGACGCCCGCGTGCTGGTGGAGGAGGTCGGGCGCGCCTGGAGCCCGCGGCCGACCCCCGAGGACGTGGAGTGGGTCGCGCAGCGGATCGTGCTGGACGTGGTCGGGACCGGGCCGCTGCAGCAGTTCCTGGACGACCCCGCCGTGTCGGAGGTCATGGTCAACGGCCCCGAGGAGCTGTTCGTCGAGCGCGACGGACGGGTCGAGCGGACCAACGTGCGGTTCCGCGACGAGGCCCACCTCACCCACGTGATCCGCAAGATCGCCGAGAACATGGACCGGCGGATCGACTTCAACCAACCCACCCTCGACGGCCGCCTGCGCGACGGCTCGCGGGTGCACGCGGTCCTCCCCCCGCTCTCGCTCAACGGGCCGGTCCTGACCGTGCGCAAGTACGGGGCGCGCTACCGGCAGCTCGAGGACCTCGTGGCGCAGGGGACGCTCCGCCCCGAGATCGCCTACTACCTCGGCGCGTGCGTGAAGGCGCGGCTGAACATCGCGATCGGCGGCCCCTCGGCCTCGGGCAAGACGACCACGCTCAACCTGCTGGCCAGCCAGATCCCCAGCCACGAGCGGCTGGTCACGATCGAGGAGCTGGCCGAGCTCGACTTCTCCCGCTCGCACAACCACGTCGTGCGCCTGCAGGCGCGCACCCCCAACACCGAGGGGGTGGGCGCGTTCACGGTGCGCCAGCTCGTGCGCGAGGCGCTGCGCATGCGCGCCGACCGGATCGTGGTGGGCGAGGCGCGCGGCGCCGAGATGATCGACGTGATCCAGGCCATGCGCTGCGGCCACGACGGCTCCATGACCACGATCCACGCCAGCTCGCCCGACGACCTGATCGAGCGCGCGGTCACGATCTCGCTGTTCGGGAACGTGGGCCTCGCCGAGGACAGCCTGCGCCGGATGGTGGTGGACGCGCTCGACGTGGTGGTGATCCTGGCGCGCTACGCCGACGGCAGCCGCCGCGCGGTGCACGTGGTCGAGCCCTACCTCGACGAGCGCCGCCAGCCCGCGTTCAACGAGGTGTTCCGCTTCGACCACACCGGCTACGAGGACGGCCGCCCGCTCGGCACGTTCCGCTGGGTCGGCCCCTCGCGCCACGAGGCGCGCTTCCGCCAGATGGGGATCGCGCTCCCCGAGGCCGTGCTGGGGGAGCTGGCCTGAGCGTGAACGCGGCCGAGCCCGAGACGTTCCTCGAGCTGCGCACCGGGGCGACCCTCCAGTCGATCCGCGTGCTCAACGACCTGCTCGAGGTCGCCCTGCGGGCCCTCGGCGTGGAGGAGGCCCTCCGCCACGACCTGGCCCTCGGCGTGGCCGAGCTGGTCGCGAACGTGTGCGAGCACGAGTACGGCGAGGGCGGCACCGGCGAGGTGACCCTCCGCCTGGAGGGCGGCCCCCGCGAGCTGTGCCTGGCCGTGGTCAGCCACGGCCAGCCGTTCGACCTCGCCGCGGCGCTCGCGCAGGCGGAGGCGAACGACCCGCTCGAGGCCCTGCAGGGAAGCGGCCTGGGGCTGCCGATGCTGGTCTCGCTGTTCGACGCCGTCGATCACCGCTACGAGCAGGGCGTCGGCAACCGGATCACGCTGCGCAAGGTGCGGTAATCGGGTTCGGAGCCGAGGTCGTCCGCCTGCTTCAGGCGGAGAGCCCACCCGACTCCAGGAACGCCTCCCGCGCGCGGGCGACCACGGCGAACAGCGCGGCCTCGATCCCCTCCCCGGTGCGCCGATCGGTCGTGAAGGTCCCCAGGAACGGAAGGTCGAGCTCCTCGCGGATCTCCTCGGGGGCGACCTCGGGCCGCTCGTCGCCTGGCAGCCACTGAAGCGCGATCGGCAGCTCCTGCGGCTGCAGCCCATGGGATTCCAGATCCTCGACCAGGTCCTCGGCGCTCTCGACGGAGAGCTCCTTCATTCCGGCGACCAGGCTCGGCACGTACACGACCCCTGCGGCGGCCTCGAGCGCAAGCTGACGGGTCGCGCGGAAGTAGGCCGACCCTCTCACGCAGTACACCCCCACGCGCATCCTCGCGGGTCCGAGGTCGAACGTCGGGAGGGCGAGCGTCAGGAACAACGTGCGATCGCCGTCGGTCGCGATCGACGTGAGCGGCTCGAGCACCTGCTCGCGGAGGCGGTCTTCCAGCAGCAACAGGGCGGTCGTCGCCGAACAAGGGTCGCAATCGCCGGGTGAGACGTAGGTGATCTTGAGGTCCGCACGGCCAGACGCGCGGTCGTAGCGCAGCGCCGGCCGGAACCGCTGCTGCGCCCGGCTCGCCCGGGCGCGGGCCCGCAGCCAGGCGGCTTCGTCCTCGACCAGACCGCTCGCGCGGAAGCGTCGCTCGAGCCGGAGGACGTCGTCGTCGCTCATGGCCTCACGGTCGGCGAGCGCCTGCGCGCGCGCAATGGCGCGCCTACTCCCCGCCGCCGCCCTCCGCGGCTGGGCTCGCGCTCCCCTGGGTCAGCTCGAGGTTCACGCCGTGAACCCGCCACACGTCGCCGTCCCGGACCAGCTGAATCACCACGGTCGCCTCGGCCTGTCCGTTGCGCGCCGTCCCGCTGATCGTGGCGCCGTCGTTCAGCACCTGCCGCTGCTTGACCGTGAACTCGGCCGTCGGAGCGTAGAGGACCTGCCACTGCTCGACGAACGCGCCGAACGCCTCGCGGTCCGCCGCCGCGCGGAAGCCGGCCGAGGTGGCCTGGTAGGCCTCGTCGACCCGCCCCTCCTTCACCGCGCGGACGTGGGCGTGGGCCGCTTCGAAGGGAGCCTTGGTCATGACGAGCACGCTCGAGATCAGCAGGGCCAACAGGCCGCCGCCGACCACCACGCAGCCGCCGCAGCCCGCCACGATCCACTTGAGGTTGCTCTTGGGCTTCGCCTCGTCCATGACCGCTCCCTGCCCGTCGCCGCGGGCGCGCGCTCGGCGCGAGGAGCACGGTACGCCCTGCGCCGCACGGGCCGCAAGGGCCCGCTCGACGGGGTTCGATCGAGCTCCTCGATCCCCGGGTCAGGAGGAGGGCGGGGGGGGCGCCGCGCGCAGTTCGGGCGCGCGGT
>CAZMSZ010000293.1:0-9608 GCA_964569055.1 uncultured Planctomycetota bacterium
GCTCAGTGCCCCTCGGGCACCTCGAGCACGTCCTCGAGCGTGTCCGTCAGCCCGCGGGCGGGCGCGTGGTCCTCCTCGAGGCCGATCCCGGGGTCGTAGCCGCCCATGTCGTAGGCGCCCGCGGCCGCGGGGTCCTCGTCGGGGAGGCGCGGCGGGCCGGCGATCCCGGCGATCAGGACGTCGTGGTCGCCGGCGCGGAACAGCTCGTACTCGTGGGCCATGAGGGCCTCGAGGTCGCGGGCGCGGGCGTCGAGCAGGGCGCGCGCGGCGGGGTCGCTCGCCCGCTCGCGGGCCGCCATCAACAGGTCGATCTCGTCCTGGAAGGAGATCGTCCGGTTCATGCTCGGGTTGAGCATGTCGTGGGGCTCCTCGCGGTTGCGGTCGTAGAGCTCCACCATGTGGTTGTGGCGGCGGCGGCCGTACTCCCCGAGCAGCGCGTCGAGGCGGGCGTCGATCGTGTCGTCGGGGATCTCGCCGGCCTCCACCTGGCGGTCGAGCTCGTTGAGCGCGGCGTCGAGCGCCATGTCCTCGGCGTGGACCGGGGCCAGCAGGCGGTTGCGGAACGTCGTGTAGGCGTCGCCCACCTCGGCGATCCGGACGGTCATCTCCTCGGGCGAGAGGTCGGCCGCGTCGTCGAGGAACGCCTGGCCCACGCGGGCCACCTCGCCCGCCGCCTCCTCCCGCGTCGCGGCGCGGTTGATCGCGTCGGTGATGTCGTCCTCGAACGCGATCAGGGTCGGGATCCCGCCCACCTTGGTCGCGGTCCAGATCCCGCGCCCGGTGCCGGCGACCATGCTCGCCGCCGCGCCGGTCAGGCGCCGCCCGCCGTAGAGCACGAACGCGCCGGGCTCGCGCACCGCCAGCCGGCCGGCGCGGCCGAGGTCGCGGCCGAAGTCGACCACCCGCCGTCCGGAGCGGGTGAGGATGTTCCCGCCCGCCGCCGCGCGGCGCGCCAGCTCCACGTCGCGCGCCCGGCTGAGGACGCGCGAGCGGCGCACCACCGCGGCCGTGCGCGGGAAGGTCGTGGCCAGCCGCTCACCGACGCGGGCCGTGGTGCGTGTGACCGGGTTGGTCGCCACGCGCGCCAGGCGCGCCGTGGTGCTGCCCACCCGCCCCAGGGTGGCCGCCTTGGCCAGCTTGTCGAGCCCCTTGGTGCCGACCACCGAGACCGCGATCTCCGCGGTGAGCGTGCCGGTCATCTCCCAGAACTTCTCGGGGTCGCTGTGCCAGGCCTCCTTGTACTCCTCCCACTTGGCGAGGAGCGCCTCCTTGGTCTCGTCCCAGTTCTCGATCGCGTGGTAGATCCCCTTCACGGTGTCGATCGGGTGGACCACCATGTTGACGATCCCCTTGCCCGCGTTCCACAGCCCCTTGCCGAAGCCGCGGGTGAAGGCCCACGAGTTGGTCGCGGTCTTCTTGACGCCCTCCCACACCGCGGGGGCCGCCGTGTCGACCACCCAGGTCGCGGCCGAGCTGACCGCGTCCTTGGTCCCCTCCCAGGCGCGGTCGAGCCAGCTCGGCCACAGGCCGTAGGGGTCGTTGAACCGGAGCGGGTCGTTGCCGACGTAGGCGTAGAGGTTGGTCCCGCCGAACAGGCCGATCGGGTCGGGGCTGGTGAACCGGCCGAGGTCGGGGGCGTAGGCCCGCGCCCGGTAGTGGTACAGGCCGCTCGCCGCGTCGTGCTCGCGCGAGGTGTAGCGGTACGGGTTCCAGGCCGCCGCGTCCCCCTCCACGGCGCGCGCCGCGCCGAACGGGTCGTAGGCGTAGCGCGCCGCCACCCGCCCGTCCTTGCCGGTCAGGGCGGTCACGCTGCGCACCAGGTCGTAGTGGTAGAAGAACGACTCCTCGCCGTGACGCGCCGCGAGCACGTCGTCGTCCCGGGGGCCGTGCACGTAGCTCGTGCGCAGCGCGCCGTCGGGGCCGAACTCGCCGACCACGTCGGCGAGGTCGTTCAGGAAGTGGACGCGCCCGGCGCCGTCCTCGCGCCACAGGCGGGTGCCGTTGGGCGCGTAGCCGTAGCGGACCGCGCCCTCGGGGCCCTGCACCTCGAGCAGGCGGCCGTCGGCGTCGTAGCGGAAGCGCGTGGTCTCCTCACCCTTGGTCCGCGCGGTCAGCGCGCCCGTCGCCGAGTAGCTCAGCGTCTCGGTCACGTCGCCCGCCTCGCGGCGGACCACCCGGTTGCCCGCGCCGACCTCGCTGGTGACCGTCCCCCCGCTGCGCGTCTCGGAGGTCCGGTTCCCGGTCGCGTCGTAGCCCCAGGTCACCTTCCCCTCGGGCCCCTCGGCCGAGACCAGCCGGCCCGCGCCGTCGTAGCCGTAGGTCGTGCGCCGCTTGGCCGCGTCCTCGCTCCAGGCGACCCGCCCCTGCTCGTCGTAGCCGTAGGCCCGCCGCTCGAGCACGACGTCGCCCTTGGTCGTGACGACCTCGTTCAGCCGCGAGCGGCTGTAGGCGAAGCGCGTGACCACGCCGTTGGGGTAGCGCACCTCCTTGCGCCGGCCGTCGGGGTGGACCTCGATCTCGATCTTGCCGCCCTCGGGCAGGTCGACGCCGACCAGGCGCCCCTGCGCGTCGTAGCGGTAGCCGACCTCGCCCCACGGGAGCAGCAGCCCCGTGCGGTCGCCGGCCGCGTCGTAGCGGTAGCCCACGCTCTTGCCGAGCTCGGTGTCGGTCAGCTCGCTCAGGCGGCCGTCCTCGCCGTAGGCGAAGCGGAAGCCGCCGTCGGGGCCCGCCATGGCGAGCAGCTTGCCGTGGGCGTCGTACTCGAACGTCTCCACGCCGCGCGCGGTCTCGCGCCGGACCAGCCGCGCCTGCGCGTCGTAGCCGTAGCGGATCGTCTCGCCCCCGCGGACCTCCTCGACCAGCAGGCCGCGCTCGTCGTGCTTCAGCAGCCGCTCGCCGCTGGTGGCGTCCACGATCCGGGTGGTGCGCGGGGCGGGCCGCTCGAAGGCGGTGGCGTTGCCGGCGGCGTCGGTGATCGCGACCACCTCGCCCGCGGCGTCGTAGCGGAACGAGAGCAGCTCGCCGGCGGCCGTGCGGACCTGCTCGAGGTCGCCGCGCGCGCTCCAGGTGTAGTGGTACTCCTTGCCGTGCTCGTCCTGGAACCGGATCACCCGGCCGCGCTCGTCGTAGGCGACCTCGTGGACGCTGCCCAGCGCGTCGGAGACCTGCATGGCGCGCCCGAGGCGGTCGCGGCTCACCGTGACCACCCGGCCGTCGGGCCGCTTCACCTTGAGGATCAGCCCGTCCGCGTCGCGCAGGAAGCGGGTCACGCCGACCCCGTCCTCGCTGACCTCGAGCACCGCGCCCCGCTCGTCGCGGACGAAGGTCGTCTTGGCGCCGCGCGCGTCCACGATCTCGGCCAGGCGCCCGCGGGCGTCGTAGCGGTAGCGGGTGGTCGCGCCGCCGGGCGCCACGACCTCGGTCACGTTGCCGCGCAGGTCGAACTCGAAGCGCACCTCGCGCCCGTCGGCCAGCGTGATCTTGGTGGGGCGCTCGGTGACCTTCGAGCCGTACTCGAAGCGGACCGTGCCGTCGGGCCCGCTGCGCTCGCGCAGGCGACCCTGCGCGTCGAACTGGTTCTCGAGCACGCGGCCGTCGGGCGCCTCGAGCCGCACCAGGCGCTCGCGCTCGTCGAAGTGGGCCACGGTGCGCAGGCCGTCGGCGTCCTCGTGCTCGATCCGCCGCCCGTCGAGCGAGACCGACCAGCGCTGCGTGCGCTCGCCCTGCGTCAGCTCGGTGCGCTGCGCCCAGTCGCCGCCCTCGCCCTGCAGGTAGCGGGCGGTCGTCTCGTGCAGCCCGGGCCCGCCCAGGCGGATCACGCGGCCCACCGAGTCGTAGCTGACCAGCGCGTTGCCGTCGGCGAGCGAGCACAGCCGCCCGGCCGCGTCGTAGCGATAGTCCTGGTAGCGGTCGTCGCGCACCACGCGGCGCAGGCCGCCCTCCTCGTCGCGCTCGTAGCGCACCAGCCGCCCCGGCGCCTCGAGCGCGGTCAGCATGCCCTCGGCGTCGCGCTCGACGCGCAGCTCGCCCCACGGGCCCTGCACCGCGCGCAGCCGCTGCTCACCGTCGTAGAAGAACGCCAGGCGGAACCCGGCCGGGCCGGTGCGGCTGCGCAGGTAGCCCTCGGCGTCGAACGTGTAGACCCGCTCGTCCCCCAGGCCCGAGATCACCCAGCCCTCGCCAGCGGGCTCGGCGCGGGCCGGCGAGCCGCTGATCGCGACCAGCTGGCCGTCCGCGTCGCGGCGGAAGTAGACCTTGTCGCCCTGCTCGTCGACGAAGGCGCCGGCGCGGCCCGAAGGGTGGACGTCGAAGTGGACGTCGAGCGACGAAGCCCAGTGGAAGCCGAAGTCGAGCCGGTCGCCCGCCCAGCGCCGGTAGTGGCGCGTGACCTCGAACGCGTACTCGCCCTCGCCCACCACGAGGTCGGTCACCGCCAGCTCGAGCCGCCCCGTGGTCGGGTCGATCCCCACCCGGTCGAGCACCGAGCGATCGAGCAGCGGCTCCTCACGCCCAGGCGGCGGCGGCAGGTCCTGTGCGAACAACAGCGCCGGCGGCGGGCACACGAACGACGCGGCCAGCACGGCGCACAGGACCCGGGTGGTGCGAGCGGACATTGCGACCTCCCTCGGACTTACGTCCGAGCAGCCCAGGCTAGCAACGTCGAGGCCGCGTTCCGAGCCCCTACTCAAAATACTGATTACGCGGCGGTTATCGCTCCATCTCCCTTCACCGCAGCCAGGTTGAGACGGAAACGAGCCGCTCTGGCACGACCCCCTGTCGGCTGTGGGCTACAGGTTCGGGCCTGACCTTCGCCGGGTTTCCGGAAGCGCGCCTACGACTTGCAGTCGAAACAGGGGTTCATGCCCGCGTCGAACGCCTCCTCGCGCGTCTTGAACTCGACCCGGTTGCGCCCCTTCAGGCGCTTGATCCGGTCGCAGCCCTCGCGGTGGAAGTAGGGCGCGGCCCGGTTGCCGATGTACAGCGGCGCCGGGTCGGGCGCGGGGAGCGACCACAGCCCGACCCGCTTCATGCGCGCCTCCTGCTGATAGGCGAGGAAGTCGGGGGTGTGCGCGTTGTTGGTGGGCCACACGAACGCGTAGGCCATGCCCTGGCGCACGATCTCGGCGTTCACGAACAGCTCGCCGAGGTGAATGTACCCCAGCACGCGGCCGTACCGATCACGCTCCTCCTCGTCGAGCTCGAGGGTCACGTCCTTGCCGTCGACCAGCTCGCGCAGGGTCTGCGAGGCCTCACGGTAGAGCGGGCGGTCGCGCTCGGGGGTGTTGATCCCGAGCAGGCGGATCTTGCGCCCGTCGGAGAGCTCGAGCGTGTCACCGTCGACGACGCGCGCCACGTGGACCTGCTCGCTGGGTCCGGTGATCTGGGTGGTCGCCTGGCCGAACGCGGAGCCGCGCCGTTCGGGCGCCGCGGGCGCGGCGGTCGGCGCCTCGCTCGCCGCGGGCTCGGGGGCGGGCGGCTCGGGGCGCGCGGGGGCGGCGGGCGTCGCCGGCGCGAGCGGCTCGGCGGGCGCGGTCGCGACCGGAGGGGCCTCGGGCGCGGGCTCGGCGGGCGGCGAGGAGCCGCCGCCGCTGGCGATCACGATCGCCGCGATCAGGAGGCCCACGAGCGCGGCCAAAACTCCGCCGATCACCGCCGGGTGCGGCGCGCCGCTCGTCGTCGACCGCGCCGCGCCGCCGCCGCCGCTCGAGCGCGCCTTCCCGGTGCCCTTGCCCGATCCTCGCTTGCGCTGCGCCACCGCTCCACCTCCTCCCCGGGCTCGGGTCACGCTCGGGTGGCGAACCCAGGGGGCGGTGAGTCTACTCCTCGGCGCGGGCGGGCGGGTCGGCCACCGGGCCCGGCGGGGGCGGGGCGGGCTCCTCGTCGGCCTCGGCCGGCGCGGCGGCGCCGCCGCGGCGGGCCCCGAACAGGCCGGCGGTCAGCAGCACCAGGAGCAGCACCGCGACCATGAACACGATCCGCTCGACCTCGGCCGGCCGGCGCCCCACGAGCAGGAGCCGATCGGAGGGGACGATCCCGGTCTCGTCGCGGATCCGCGGCAGGCGCGAGGTCGGGACCCGGTCGAGCACGCCCTGCAGCTCGACGTAGGGCGTGACCCGCGAGCGCGCCAGCGCGGCGTGCTCCTCGAGGCGCGCCAAGAAGCCCGAGAAGGCCGGCGCGCCCGGCGCGCTCGCCGTGACCGGCGCGGCAGGCTCGGGCGGCTCGATCCCGCGGCGCGGGTCGATCACGAGCATCGCCTGCTCGGGCGCGGGCAAGAACCGGTCGGGGGCGCCGTTCAGCTCGGCCAGCCGCCGCACGGCCTCCGTCTGGCCGTGCGCCGCCCACAACCCGCTCATCCCCCCGAGCGCCGCGGCGCCCGGGAGCCCCTCCCGCGCCTCGCACAGCGCGTGGGTCCGCCGCCACCACCCGGCCGCCGGGTCGGAGGGGTCGATCAACAGCGGCAGCGGCGGGAGCGACGGCGCCCCCTCGCGCCCGAGCAGCCGCCGGTCGGCGCGCAGCAGCAGCCCGCGCACCCGGACCCAGCGCGTGAGCGGCTCGGCCGCCGCCGCCGCGCGCACGCTCACCACGCGCGGCTCGCGGTTGGCGACCCGGATCAGCGCCCCCTCGGCCGTCCACCAGGCCGCCCCGATCGCGACCAGCCACAGCCAGAACGTGCCGTGCGCGCCGAGCAGGCGGTAGAGGAAGGAGTACCAGGGGAGGGTCGTGGACATGGGCGAGGGGGGTCACCAGGGCAGACAACACGGAATATCAACAGCGAATATCAATTGCAATGCCAGAATCGCTGTCGCGCGCTCGGCGAGCTCCTCGGCGTGGGCAAACCCGGCGGAGTCGCTCGCGAGGGGCCGAGGCGGCCGCGCCGAAGGCGACAGCCATTCTGGCATTCAAATTGTTGCTCTCTGTTGATATTCCGTGTTGTCTTCCGTCTTCCTACCCGAACTGGATCCCCTGGGCGAGCGGGAGCTCCTTCGAGTAGTTGATCGTGCAGGTCTGGCGGCGCATGTAGGCCTTCCAGGCGTCGCTGCCCGCCTCGCGCCCGCCGCCGGTCTCCTTCTCGCCGCCGAACGCGCCGCCGATCTCGGCGCCGCTGGTGCCGATGTTCACGTTGGCGATCCCGCAGTCGCTGCCGGCGTGGCCCAAGAAGGCCTCGGCGCCCTGGAGGTCGCGGGTGAAGATCGCGCTGGACAGCCCCTGGGGGACGTCGTTCTGCAGCGCGATCGCGCGCTCGAGGTCGGCCTCCTCGATCACGTACAGGATCGGGGCGAAGGTCTCCTCCTGCACGATCGCCATCCCGGCGCGCGCCTTGACGATCGTGGGCTGGACGAAGTGGCCGCCCGCGCAGGCGCCCTCGGGGCGGTGCCGCTCGCCGCCGGTCAGGACCTCGCCGCCCTGCGCCTTGGCCGCGGCGATCGCCGCCATCATCTGCTCGACGGCCCGCTCGTTGATCAGGGGCCCCATGAGGGTGCCCGCCTCGAGCGGGTCGCCGATCGGGACCTGCCGGTAGGCCGCCACCAGGCGCTCGGTGAACGCGCCGGCGACCTGGGGGTGCACGATCACGCGCCGGGTGGTGGTGCAGCGCTGGCCGGCGGTGCCGACCGCGCCGAACAGGACGCCGCGCACGGCGAGGTCGAGGTCGGCGTCGTCGCGCACGACGATCGCGTTGTTCCCGCCCAGCTCGAGCAGCGTCCGCCCCAGGCGGGCGGCCACGCGCTGGCCCACCACCTTGCCCATTCGGCAGGAGCCGGTGGCCGAGACCAGCGGGAGCCGGCGGTCGTCGAGCATGGGCTCGCCGACCTCGCTCACGTCCCCGATCAGGAGCCCCAGCAGGCCGGCGGGGGCGTCGTTCTTCTCGAGGACGTCCTGCACGATCCGGTGGGTGGCGAGGGCGCACAGCGGGGCCATCTCGGAGGGCTTCCAGATCACGCTGTCGCCGCAGACCAGCGCGATCATGGCGTTCCAGGCCCACACCGCCACCGGGAAGTTGAAGGCGGTGATCACGCCGACCGGACCGAGCGGGTGCCACTGCTCGTACATCCGGTGGCCGGGCCGCTCGGAGTGCATGGTCAGGCCGTAGAGCTGGCGCGACAGGCCGACCGCGAAGTCGGCGATGTCGATCATCTCCTGCACCTCGCCCAGGCCCTCCTGGTAGATCTTGCCGACCTCCAGGCTGACCAGGCGACCGAGCGCCTCCTTGTGCTCGCGCAGCGCGAGGCCGATCTGGCGGACCACCTCGCCGCGCTTGGGGGCGGGCACCAGGCGCCACTGCGCGAAGGCCTCGCTCGCGGCGGTGACCACCCGCTCGTAGTCGGCGCGCTGAGCCTGGCGCACGCGCGCGATCGGGGCGCCGGTGGCCGGGTCGTACGAGGCGAGCTCGTCGCCCTGCGTGGCGAAGAACGCGCCGGCGGCGGCGCCCGGGTTCACCTGCTCGATCCCGAGCTGGGCGAGGAACGCGGTACGGCTCACGAAGTGCCTCCTGGCTGGAACGGGGCGGCCCACCCTACCAGCCGCTCGCGCTGGCTGGATGGCTCACGACGGCGAGCGCTGGCGCTCGCGGGCGCGCGGGCCCGTGCTCCAATGATCGCTCCGGAGGACCCATGACGATCCAGCAGCTCCCCCCGCGCGCCTGCCACGAGCTCCGCGAGGCGGACCCCTCGATCCCGCTGATCGACGTGCGCACCCCCGAGGAGTTCGCGGCCGGCCACCCGCAGGGGGCGCTCAACGTGCCGGTGTTCCTGCGGGGCGGCTTCGGCATGAGCCCCAACCCGGGGTTCGTGGAGCTGGTCAAGAAGGTCGCGCCGGACGGCGCCTCGCGGGTGATCTGCTCCTGCGCGGTGGGGGGCCGCTCGCAGCGCGCCTGCGAGCTGCTCGAGGCGGCCGGCTACGCGCAGCTCGTCAACATGGTGGGCGGGTTCTCGGGGGCGCGCACCCCCGACGGCGCGGTGATCGAGCGCGGCTGGGCCGACGCCGGGTTGCCGGTCGAGACCGACGTGGCCGAGCGCGGGTTCGCCGCCCTGCAGGCCAAGCACGGCTGAGGGCGCCGAGCGGCCGGTGCGCCCTCGTCGCTGGCCGCTCGCGGCCGCCTTCCTGGCCGGGCTCGCCGTGACCGCCCTGGCGCTCGCCCCGGCGCTCTACCCGGCCGAGACGTACGGCCTGTGGTGCCGGCTGCGCTACGGGGCGGAGCCCTCGCCCGGGGGGGTGATCCTGAGCCTGCGCCCGGCGCCGCCCGGGACGGCGGGTGAGGGGGCCGGCCCGTGGGTCGTGGCCGAGCTCCACAACGTGGGCGGGGAGGCGACCTACGCCCACGTCGCCGAGCGCGCGGGCGACGAGCTGGGGTTCGAGGCGATCGAGCGGACGGCGGACGGCGGGGAGCGGGCCGTGGCGCGGCGCGCGCTCCCGCCCGAGAGCGCCGCCTCGCCGCTCCACCGGGTCGAGCTCGGCCCGGGCGAGCGCCTGGGGCTGGTGGTCGACCTGTCGCGCTGGCTGGAGCTGCCCGCGGGCGGCCCGCGCGGGGCGCTGCGCGTACGCGCCGAGCGGGTCCCCGTGGCCGGAGACCCGCATCGCTGTCGCTCGAACTGGCTGTGGTTGCCGCCGCG
>CAZMSZ010000294.1:0-9489 GCA_964569055.1 uncultured Planctomycetota bacterium
CCTCGAGGCCGCGCGCCGAGCCGAGGACGAGGTCGATCGCCCCGTCGCGGTCGACGTCGCGGAGCGCGACGTCGCGCACCCCGACCGCCGAGAGGCTGACGCCGGCAGAGAATGCCCCTCCGCCGCTCCCGAGCAGCGGCTGCACCGAGCCCGCGGCGGACAGGAGAACGAGGTCGCGGATCCCGTCGCCGTCGAGGCCAGCGGCCCGGATCGCGACGGGCGTCCCGACGCCGCTCGCGAGCGGCTCGCCGCTCGAGAAGGGCGCGGCCGCGGCGGTGGGGAGCGAGAGCGCGTCGCGACCGTCGTGGTCCTTCTGCACCGCGAGCCAGATGCCCGTCGCGATCTGCCCGCAGCCCGCCAGCGCCGCGCCGAGCGCAGCCACGAGGAGGAGCCCCGCCTTGCTCGTCGATCTCATCGGACGCGCTCCTTCGGCCGGCCCGATCGCACGGGTGCCAGCGGCTCGGGGTCGCGAGGTGGCTCGGGTCCCACGAGCCCCTCGGCGGGCGGGAGAGCGCCGGCGGCGGCGGCCGTGACCGGGAGCAGCGGCGCGTCGTACGCCTTGCCCCGCAAGGTGACCGTCTGCTGCGCCCGCACTCCCTTCGCGAGCTCCTTCACGCGGCCGCGCAGGTGCCAGGCGAGCTCGAGGGCCGTGACCTCGCCGTCGCGCGAGCGGTCGGCCGCGGGCCAGTCGAGGAGCGCCGTCGTGAGGAGCCCGTGCTCCTCGTGCTCCAGCGCCGGCTGCGGGGCGGCGCTCGCGGCCAGGACCACCCAGCTCGGGTGACCCTCCCACAGGGGCGCCAGCAGCTCCTTCTCGGGGGGGATCCCGCCCGGGTAGGTCCGGCCGCCGCGCCCGCCGAACGAGGCGTCGAGCACGAACGTGACCGAGGCCTCGGCCGGGGCCGCCTCGGCGACCGCCCGCGCCAGCTCGCTCAGCGGGAGCGGCTCGCCGTCGAGCACCAGGGCCGGGGCGCCCTCGAGGTCGGTGCGGCCGAAGCCGGCGTAGTAGACGAGGAGGCGGTCGCTCGCCAGGAGCGGGCGCCCGAGCTCGCGCAAGGCGGCGCGGATCGCGGTCGGGGTCGCCTCCTCGCCCAGGAGCAGCCGCACGTGACGCCCCAGGCCGCGCTCGCGCAGCGCGGCGGCGACCGCGCGCGCGTCCGCCTCGGCCGCCGCGAGCGGCGCGGGGCGGTCGGCCGCCAGCCGCGGCGGGCCGTCCGCGCCGATCACCAGGGCGGCGGTGCGCGCCCGCGCCGGGTCGCCGCGCTCGAGCAGGTCGAGTACGCGGGGCTCGGCGAGCCGCGGCGGCAGCTCCTCGCGCAGCCACTGCAGCACCTCGCGCGCCAGCGCGACCTGCGCGTGGGGGCGGAGGGCGAGCTCGACCTCGGCGAGGTCCTCGTCGTCCAGGGTGAACGGATAGAGGAACAGCAGGCCGCTGAGCGATCAGCCGCGCTGCGCGTCGTTGAGGGAGTGCTCGCTGCGGACCAGCAGCTCGCGCCCGACGAGGGGGGCCCCGGTGCGGGCGTGGACCACCTCGACCCGCACCCGCAGCGCGACCTCGTACAGCTCGTCGGGGATCAGCACGACGGGGTAGATCCCGGGTCCGTAGAACAGGAACAGGTTGGCCCACCACCACGCGCCGTCGCGCCCGCACCAGGCGGCGCGGTAGTCGAGCACGGTGACGTCGATCAGGAGCTGGGCGCCCGCGGTCTCGGCCGCGCCGGCCAGGGCGACCCGGCGCGCGGCCGCGTCGTCGGCGAGGGCCGGCGGGAGCGTGGCCACGGCGCGCCCGCCGCACAGGCCCCAGGAGAGCGTCGAGGCGAGGGCCCGGTCCCAACCCTCCACCGGCGCGCGCGGCGGACGCCACTCGTAGTCCCGGGCAGGCAGCGCGCCGGCCAGGGCGAGCTCACCCGTGAGGTGCCACGGCGCCGGCCACCCGGAGAAGGTCGGCCAGGGCGGCGCCGTCGCCCCGCCGGTGGCGTCGTGCAGCGGCGCCACGGCGAGCGGCGCCGTCAGGCTCCGCTCGAAGGGCAGGGCCAGCGCGGCGAGCGAGGGGTCTCGCTCCAGCGGAATCGCCGGCGGGACGGCGCAGCCGATCGAGGACGACAGCAGGGCGACCAGCCCCGCGGCGGCGAGAAGGCTCGATATGCGCATTTTCAGGCTATAGCGACCTCGCGTGGCGTTCGCCAGGTCGCAGTGCGCCCGTACGGGGGATACGTCTCGCGGCCCCGAAGCTCGGGCCTTTCAGCGGGCGCGGGCTCAGTACGCGCCGGAGTAGAACACCACCCAGGCGACCACGGCGCGGCGGTCGGCGGCGGAGCCGGTGTAGCCCTCGGCCTCGCCCCACTGCGAGCCCTTCAGCCAGATCTTGCCGTCGGGCTCGATCTCGCCCACCTTGCTGCCGCCGAGCCACAGCTTGCCGTCCTCCTCGACCTCGCCGATCTGCGAGCCCCCGCGCCAGATCTTGCCGTCGGCCTCGATCTCGCCGATCTGGCTGCCGCCCTTCCACACCCGGCCGTTGGGCTCGAGCTCGCCGATCCGGCTGCCGCCCTTCCACACACTGCCGTCGGTCTCGAGCTCGCCGACCAGCGAGCCGCCGACCCACAGCTTCATGGGCGAGAGCGCGTCGTCGCCGTCGCCCGCCTCGGCGACCTCGGTCGGCGCGGGCACGCGCTCAGCCGAGCGGGTGCCGAAGAACAGCACGCCCACCGCCCCGACCACGCAGCAGCCCAGGGTCATGACGGCCGACAGCGCGAGGACGACCAGGATGAGGGGGGGCTTCTTGGCGGGAGGGGACGGCTCGAGTGGGTCGGTCACGGCGCGGCCTCCTGGGTGGGCGGCGGAATGGTCCCACTCGTCGCCTCCGGTCACAAGCGCGCCGCGTCCGCGGGGGCGTGCCCCGCGCCCGGGGGGATCTGGTAGGGTGCGCCGCCCGCGCCAAGGCGCGCGTGACGGAGTGGAGGGTTTCATGAGCACGGCGCGCGCTCTGGTGGTCCTGATCTCGTTCCACGCCTGCGCGGCTTCGACCTTCGCGCCCGCGGCGCGAGCCGACGAGGACGCGTTCGACGACGTGACCGCGGCGATCGAGGAGGGGCGCCGGCTGATCGAGGCCAAGAAGTTCCGCCCCGCCTTCGACCGCCTGCTCACGGTGACCGAGCGCTTCCGGAGCGCGCCCGTCCCGATCCGCGACGCTTACTTCCGGGCCCGCTTCGCCTGCCAGGTCAACGCGGCCGTCGCGTACGCAGCGGGCGAGGACGCCGGCCTGTACAGCGCCGAGCAGCAGGACCGAGTGCGCACGGCCTCGGGCGCGGTCGACTACCCCGCGCTGGGGCGCATGCTGTTCGACCGGACCCTTCACTCCTTGCGTACGGTCCCGGAGGGCGCGCTGCGCCAGGAGATCCTGGCGGACGAGACGCTCGCGCCGCTGCACCGCGCCCCGCGGTTCCGCATGATCCGCTGGAGCGAGTGGCGCCAGGGGCGGGAGATCGTGTGGGGAGAGGTCCGGCTCGAGACGGGCGACGCGCACTTCGAGCGGACCTTCGCCGAGATCGCCGACGTCCGCCCGCCCGAGCCGCAGTACGAGAGCGAGCCCGTCCACCACTACATCCAGGAGGCCCAGCGGAAGGCGCGCTCGCCGGCCGACGCCTGGACGTTCCGGATTCGCTGCGCCCTCCTCAACCCGGTCAACCAGGGCGGCTGGCCGACCCGGTTCTCCCTGCTGTACGACGAGCACGCCGCCCAGGCCGCCCGCGCCGCGCTCGAGGAGCGCTTCGGCGAGGCGCCGACCCCGTTCCAGACGACCTGCCTGGTCAACCTGGCGCTCGCCTGCGGCGACATCCCGGCGACGCGACGCCTGCTCGACTCGCTCGCCAGCGGCCCGCAGTTCCTGCACGACTTCGCGCTCAATCACGCCGAGCAGCTCGGGGCACGGATCGAGCTGGCCAATGGCGACGAGAAGGACCCCGAGCTGAAGCGCTTCCTCGACGACGTCACCGACGTCTACTGCGGCCTCGCGCCCGCGCTCGGGACGGGCGCCGCGCCGAAGGAGGAACACGAGGAGCGCTGAGCCCCTCGCGCGCGGCGAGCCCTCAGCCGCGCCGGCGCCGCTTGGCGTCGAGCAGGCGCCCGGTGGTGCCGCCCTCGACCTCGGGTGCCTCGGGCCCGGCGGGCTCGCTCGCGCTCGGCGTCGGCGCGCGCTCCTGCGCGGCCTCCTCGAGCAGGGCCGCCAGGTCGTAGGACGGCGCGACCGGCGCACCCGCCCCGCGGACTTCGACCGGCGCGCCGCGCAGGAGCGCCCAGTCGAGCTGGACGCGGCGGACCGTCACGTCGAGCAGCTCGGCCAGCGCGCCCACCACGAGCAGCACCAGCGCCGCGCGCAGCGCCAGCGCCAGCCGCCGGCGGGCGGTGCCCAGCCCGGCGAGCGAGCGCCGCGCCCACAGCAGCAGCAGTGTCAGCAGCGGCGGGGCGAGCCACAGGGCGGCCGGCGCGCCGAACGCGAACGGGAGCTCGAGGGGAGGCCAGCCGGCGGCGAGCGCGCGTAGCAGCGGCTCCAGCGCGGGCACGGGCTACTTCTCTTCGACCAGCTTGGCCGCGTCGATCCCGTACTCCTTGAGCTTGCGCCACAGCGTGCTCTTGGAGATGTCGAGGAGCTGGGTGGCCTTCTTCTGGTTGCCGCCCACCCGCTTGAGCACGGCCAGGATGTGCAGCCGCTCCAGCTCGGACAGGGTGATCGGGTCGCCCACGCCCTGGCCGGGCGCGACCCCCTTGGCCTCGTCGTGCGAGGCGCCGGGCATCACGAGGTGCTCGGGGCGCAGCTCGCTGCCGCGCGCGAGCATCAGGCCGCGCTCGATCACGTTCTCGAGCTCGCGCACGTTGCCCGGCCAGTCGTAGCTCTTGAGCACCAGCATGGCCTTCTTGGAGATCCCGCTCACCGGCTTGCCGTAGCGCCGGGCGAAGCGGGTCAGGAAGTGGCTGGCGAGGCGCGGCACGTCCTCGCGCCGCTCGCGCAGCGGCGGGAGCTCGACCGGGAGCACGTTCAGCCGGTAGTAGAGGTCCTCGCGGAACGCGCCCTCGCGGATCATGGCGCGCAGGTCGCGGTTGGTCGCGGCCACCACCCGCGTGTCGATCCGCAGGCTGCGGTTCTGCCCGATCGGGCGCACCTCGCCCGTCTCGAGGAAGCGCAGCAGCTGGGGCTGCACGTCGAGCGGCAGCTCGCCCACCTCGTCGAGGAACAGGGTGCCGCCGTCGGCCTCCTGCGTCAGCCCCTTGCGGTTCTGGACCGCGCCCGAGAAGGCGCCGCGCATGTGGCCGAACAGCTCGCTCTCGAACAGGCTGTCGGGGATCGTGGCGCAGTTGACCACCACGAACGGGCGGTCGCGGCGCGGGCTGAGCCGGCGGATCATGCGGGCGAGCAGGTCCTTGCCGCAGCCGGTCTCGCCGGTGATCAGGATCGTCGAGTCCGAGGCGGCCCACTCGCGCACGATCTCGAGCACGCGCCGGAGCTGATCGCTCTCGCCGAGCAGCTCGGCCGGGTCGTTCGGGTCGTCGATCATGCGGCTGAGCGAGCGCACCTCGGTGCGCAGCCGCCGCCGCTCGAGCGCGAGGTCGACCGAGTGGAGGATCTGGTCGGGCGTGAAGGGCTTGGTGATGTAGTCGTGCGCGCCGCGGCGGATCGCCTGCACCGCGCCCTCGATCGTGCCGTAGGCGGTGACGATCAGCACCTCGGTGTCGGCGTCGCGGGCCTTGACCGCCTCGAGCACGGCCATGCCGTCGACCTCGCCCATCTTCAGGTCGCTGATCACGAGGTCGTACAGCGTCTCGTCGATCCGCCGCACCGCCTCGCCGCCCGACTCCGCCTCGTCGACGGTGTGGCCGGCGCGCGACAGCGTGATCGCGATCGACTTGCGCAGGGGCCGCTGGTCGTCGACGACGAGCACCTGGGCCATGGGTCAGCGCTCCTCTGCGGGCGCGGGGGGGAGGGTGAAGCTGGCCGTGGTGCCGGCCCCGAGCGCGCTCTCCAGGCGGAGGCCGGCGCCGTGCGCCTCGAGGATCCGCTTGCAGATCGCGAGGCCGAGCCCCGACCCCTTGGGCTTGGTGGTGCGGAACGCCTCGGCGGCGCGCGCGAGCACCTCGGGCGGCATGCCCGGGCCGTCGTCGGCCACCCGCACCTCCACCCCGCCGGCCCGCGCCGCGCGGGCGCGCAGCGCGACCATCGAGCCGGCCGCCTCGAGCCCGTTGTTGATCAGGTTCCAGAGCACCTGCTTGAGCTGGTCGGCGTCGAACGCCGTGACCGGCAGCCCCGCGTCGACGTAGAGCAACAGCCGCTTGCCGCCCTGCTGCACCGCCTCGTGCTGCTCGGCGAGGGCGAGCACCTCGCGCAGGAGCGCGCCCACGTCGCCCGGCTCGAGCTGGGGCGGGACGGGGCTGGCGAAGCGGAGGAACTGCGACACGATCCCCGCGATCCGCTCGGTCTCCTCGGCCACGATCTCGAGCAGGGTCAGGTCCTCGCCCTCGAGGCCCGAGTCGCGCCGCAGCAGGCCGACCGAGTTGACGACCGCGCCGAGCGGGTTGCGGATCTCGTGGGCCACGCTCGCGGCGAGGGCCTGCACCGCGCGCAGCTTCTCCTCCTCGAGCCGGCGCTCGACCCGCACGTCGCGCGCGACGCCGACCAGGGCGGTCGGGCGGCCGTCGGTCCACAGGGCGGTGGCGCTCCAGGCGACCGGGATCTCGCGCCCGTCGCGCGCGCGCAGGAGCATGTCGGTCGCCTGGACGCTCCCGCGCGCGAGCAGCTCGGCCAGGCGCTTGCCCTCGAACTGCGCGGCCTGGTCGGGGAGGGCCCACAGCGCGCTCGCGGGGCGCCCGTCCAGCTCGTCGGCCCGCAGCTCGAGCAGCTCCTGCGCGGCGGCGTTGCTCGACTCCACCCTGCCCTCGGCGTCGATCACCAGCACCGGCAGGGCGAGCGCCGCGAACACCCGCCCCAGGTAGTCGCGCGTCGCGAGGAGCTCGGCGGTGCGCTCGCTGATGATCCGGTCCTTGGCCTCGATCTGGGCCTTGAGCCGGTGGATCACCTCGAGGATCGACACGACCCGCGAGGCGTCCTCCTCGGGTCGTCCGCGCGCCTCGAGGCGCGCGCGCAGCGCGCTGGTGCCGAGCTCGTCGCTCACGCAGGCATGGTAGGTGAGCCGCGGCGGTTGGGACAAGGGCGGCACGAGGTTCCGTTCGCCGGGACGTCAGGAGGAACTCGCAGACAACACGGAATATCAACAGAGAACAACAATCCGAATGCCAGAATGGCTGTCGCTTCAGGGGCAGCGCCTTGCGTCGAGGTTGGATCAGCTCGCGTCAGCCTCCACCTGCGGGATCGGGCGATCACTCGGGTCGTTGCGGTTAACCTGGAGGTGTGACCCTCCTCCGCCTCTCGGCCGCGAGCCTCCTGGGCGCCGCGCTCCTCGCCGGCGCGCCCGCCTGGGCGACCAACACCGACGAGCGCGCCGAGCTGCAGGTCACCTTGAAGGACGGCACCACCCTCGAGGGGCGGCTGGAGTGGAGGTCGACCAAGCTGTTCGTGCGCGGCTCGCGGACCAAGAAGGCCGAGTACGCCGAGATCGCCTCGATCGGCCTGGTGCCCGAGAGGCCGCTCGAGGTCCGGCTCGCGCGCTACGAGCGGCGCTCCAAGCGGGTGGACGAGGGCGACCCCGAGGCCTGGGTCCGCCTGGCCGAGTGGTGCCGGCGCGAGGGCATGAGCGAGCAGGCGGAGGCCGCGTTCGCGCGCGCGCTCGCGCTCGACCCCGAGCGGGAGGAGGCGCGCTGGGCGCAGGGCGAGCTGAAGGACGCGAGCGGGGCCTGGGTCCCCGCGGCGCAGGTCCTGCGCGACCGGCGCGCCGAGGTCCGCGCCGGCGACCTCGACGGCCTGGTCGACCTCGCCCGGTTCTGCCTCGAGCACGAGCAGCGCCGCGCGGCGCTCGACCTGCTGTGCGAGGTGCTGCGCGCGGACACCTACCACGAGCGCGCGCTGCGGTTGATCAAGCCCATGACCGACGCCTACCGCCAGCAGACCGCGCCGCTGCGCCTCCCGGTGCGCGGGCGCTGGCGGGCCAGCACCGACCGGGCGCGCCACCACCAGCGGAAGGGCTACGCGGTCTACGCCCTCGACCTCAACAAGGTCGACGCCGAGGGCGAGATCGCGCGGGGCCGGGGCCGGAAGCTGGAGGACTACTACGCCTTCGGCGACCCGTTCTACGCCGTCGCGGCGGGGAAGGTCGTGGAGGTCCGCGACGGCTTCCCCGACAACGCGATCGGCAAGATCGGGGACCGGTTCGAGAAGCACAACGGCGTCTCGATCGACCACGGCAACGGCGAGTACTCGTGGTACGTCCACGCCAAGAACGGCTCGATCGTGGTCGAGGAGGGCGACCTCGTCGAGGCGGGCCAGAAGCTGGGCGAGGTCGGCAACAGCGGCGGCTCGGCCGTGCCGCACCTCCACTTCACCCTGATCGCGTATCGCGGCCTGTCGGTCCCGTGGTGCTGCGACGACTACCGCGTGATCGCGCCCGACGGCACGGCGATCCCGGTCACGCGCGCCTGGCCGAGCGAGGGCTGGACCCTCGAAGCGCCCCAGGAGTAGCGCGGTGGAGGTCGCCCACCTCTCGGACGTGCACGTGCCCGCCCCCCGCCACGCGCGGGCGCGCTGGCACGAGTACCTCAACAAGCGCTGGATCGGCGGGCTGAACCTGCTGCTGCACCGCAAGCACCCCGAGGAGCTGCTCGAGGCCGCGGTGGCGGACATCGCGCGCCACCCGCCCGACCACCTGGTCGTGACGGGCGACCTCAGCAACCTGGCGCTCGACGGCGAGTTCGCGCGCGCGCGCGAGCACCTCGACGCGACGAACGTCCCGCCCGAGCGGGTGTCGCTGATCCCGGGCAACCACGACGCCTACGTGGCCAGCGCCTACCGCCAGCGACGCTTCGAGCGCGCGTTCGCGCCCTACGTGGGCGGCGAGGACGTGGTGTGGCCGCGCGCCCAGACCGAGGGCGAGGTGCTGTTCGTCTCGACCAACAGCTCCGAGCCGACCCCCTGGTTCACGGCCCACGGCCGGCTCGGCCCCGAGCAGCTCGCCGAGGTGGAGCGGCTGCTGCGCGAGAGCGAGGCCGCCTTCAAGGTGGTGCTCGTGCACCACCCGCCGCTCCTCGGCACGGGCAAGCTCGACGGGCGCTGGCGGCGCAACCGCGACGGGCCGGCCCTGGTCCGGATCTGCCAGGAGAGCGGCGCGGACCTGATCCTGTGCGGCCATACCCACGTGCCGTTCCGCTACGTGGTCCCCGGCGGGGCCAAGCCGCTCCACGTGATCTGCGGCGGCTCCACCACCTACCCCGTCAAGGAGGTCGGGGTGGGGGGCACCTACAACCGCTACACGATCGAGGGCGGGCGGCTGGCGAAGATCGAGGTCCGGGCCTTCGACCCCGCGCTGGGGGCGTTCCGCACCCTACGCGAGGACG
>CAZMSZ010000295.1:0-9451 GCA_964569055.1 uncultured Planctomycetota bacterium
CCGCGCCGCCGCGGCGGCGCGCAACTTCAGCGACAGCGGGGGGGACTCTGGGGGGGCGAAGCCCCCCCAGAAACCAAGCGATGGCGCTGGAGCACGAAATAGTTGGTTGGGATCCGCGCCGTGCCGAGGGCCACCGTGGCCTTGCCGAGCAGCAGGTCGTCCGAGCCGGGCCGGACGCGCACGAGGTAGTCGCGCAGCACTCGCGAGGGGTCGAGGAGCGGGTTGTCGCCGCGGCCGTAGTCGAGGAGCAGCGCGTGCAGGTAGGCGTTGTCGCGCGCCTCGGGCGCGGGGTCGGTCACGAGGTAGAACCCGAACCGCTTGGGGGCGGCGTCGCTCGGCTTGGCCCGCCAGGGGCGGTCGAGCCCGTCCTGCACGATCGGGAGGTTGTAGCCGCGCGTGGCGCCGTCGCGCCCGCGGAAGAACCCCTTGGTGAACTTGCGGATCGGCGAGTAGGGGGCCCAGAACGCCACGTTGAAGCCGCGGAACTCCCAGCCGATCAGCGCCTCGGGGTCGGGGCGCTCGCCGCGGATCATGATCCGCTCGAGCTCGTGGCGCGGCAGCGCGTCGAGCGCGCGCGCCTCGGCGGTGGGGCGCCCGCCGTCGCGCGGCGAGTCCGTCCGAACGCCAGCTCCCGTGGGCGCGCTCATGGCGCCACCGCCGCCACGTCCTCGAGCAGCCGCTCGGCGTTGCGCGTGGCGAGCGCCATGATCGACTCCATGGGATTGACCCCGATCGGCGAGGGGAACAGGCTCGCGTCCGCGATCGTGAGCCCGGCCGCGTCGTAGACCCGCCCCCACGAGTCGCACACGTGACGGGCCCGGTCGCCGCCCATGGCGCAGGTCCCCATGATGTGCACGGTCACCACCTCGATCGCGCCGCGCGCGATCGGCGAGGCGTAGAGGCGGCGCACGTCGTCGGGCGAGGTCAGGTCGGCCACGCCCTCGAACGGGAGCACGATCCGCCGCGCCCCGACCTCGAACAGCAGCTCGCACAGGAGGGAGGTGCCGCGCACCAGCCGCTCGGCGTCGAACGGCGAGAGCTGGTAGAAGGCCTGCGGCCGCCCGCCCATCAGGCGCACCCGCCCCGTGACCGTGTCCTCCAGCAGCATGCCCGCGATCAGCATGCGCTCGTAGCCGGCCATCACCTCGCGCAGCCGCTCGCCGTAGTAGGGGAGCGTCATGGCCACGATGCTCGGGGGAATGTTCACGGCGGCGAACAGGAAGCCCTCCTCCTGGAACTCGCGCACCTGGAACGCCTGGTGGACGCCCTCCCAGCCGCGCACCGCCTCGTCCATGAGGGCCACGACCTTGGTGTTGGGGTGGAGCGTCAGGTTGTGGCCGATCCGCCCCGAGGGCGAGCGGACGCCCGAGCGGAGCAGGATCCCGGGCGTGTGCACCGCCCCCGCCGCGAGCACCGTCTGCAGGCGCGCCCGCACGGTGAACGCGAAGCCGTCGCGCGCGTCGCCGCCCACCACGCGCCCCTCGGCGCCGGTGATCCGCTTGCGGTCGCGCAGCAGCCGGTCGACCCGGCAGTTGGCGAGGAGGCGCGCGCCGAAGGCCAGGGCGCGCGGCACGTAGGTCACCAGCGCCGAGCGCTTGGCGCCGGTGGGGCAGCCGAAGGCGCAGTTGTTCGAGCCCGCGCAGTGGACCTGGTTGCGCACGTTGCGCACGGTCTTCCAGCCCTTGCGCTCGGCGCCCTCCTTGAGGAGCGCGTTGTCGCGCCCCACCGTCTCGAGCGGCTGCGGGGCGGCGTTAATGAACCGCTCCACCCGCTCGAACACCCGCTCCATGCGGGCGGGCTCGACGCCCTCGACCCAGTCCTCGCGCGCCCAGCGGGCGAGGATCCGCTCGGGGGTGCGCCACGACATGCCGCCGTTGATCACGGTCGAGCCGCCGACGCAGCGCCCCTCGCTGTAGGTGACCGGCGGCTCGCCCAGCGCCATGGCGGCGCCGCCGTCGCGATACAGCGAGCGGATCATGGCGCCGGCGTCGGCGTTGAACGACTCGGTCGGGAAGTAGCCGCCCTCCTCGAGGACCAGCACGTCGAGCCCGGCCTCCGCCAGCTCGGCCGCCATGACCGCGCCGCCCGCGCCCGAGCCGATCACGAGCACGTCGCAGTCGAGCTCGACGAGGTCGGGCCCGACCCGGCGCGCGCGCCGCCGCCCGCCCGGGACGTGCGGCCAGTCCTCGCGCGTGGTGAGCCCCTCAGGCCGTGGCACGAGGGAGCTCCCGCGCGCCGCGCCGCGCCGCCGGGCGCGCGACCAGCGGGTCGGGCGCCAGCACGAGCGCCTCGGCCGCCGCGATCGCCTCGGCGTGCCGCGCCTCGCGCTCGCGCTTCACGCGCGCGATCCAGCGCTCGGGGTCGTAGCCCAGGCGCGCCTTGACCTCGGGTCGCTCGTAGTAGGCGAAGCTCAAGAACATCTTCAGCCCGCGCGCGAGCTGGTGCAGCGGGCCCGCCCCCTGCCACCAGCGCTCGAAGTGCGCCGCGCGCCCCGCCGGGTCGAGCGCCGAGAAGCCGCGCCCGAGCGAGCTCGGCACCCCGCGCGCCGACTGCTCGAACGCGACCAGCCCGGCCACTACGCCGGCGCGCACCGCCCCCGGGATCGAGCGCATGAACAGCTCGACGTCGTCCACGACCGCCTCGACCAGGCCGAGCTCCTCGACCTCGCCCGTGAGCACGATCGGGGCGAGCGCCGCCAGGGTGCGCCGGCAAGGGCGCGGGAGCCGGAAGCTGGCGAGGGTGGTCACGGCGCGGGATTGTGCCACAGCGAGCGCCCGCCGCGACACGACGACGGGCAGCTACCATGCGCCCCATGAGCGACCCCGCCCCGCAGGAGATCGAGCGCGTGTTCCTGCTCGACCGCCTCCCCGCGCTCCCCGAGGGCGCCACGCCCTACCTGATCGAGCAGGGGTACCTGCCCGACGACGAGGTGAGCGGCGAGCTCGCCGAGGGGCGGGTGCGCCGCAAGGTCGGGCCCGACGGGGTGGCGCGCTGCTTCCACACGATCAAGCGCGGCCACGGCCTGGTGCGCGAGGAGGTGGAGCGCGCGATCGACGAGGCCACCTTCGCGCGCGCCTGGGCGCGCACCGCGGGCCGCCGCCTGCGCAAGACCCGCTGGGTGGTGCCCCACGGCGAGCGCACGTGGGAGGTCGACGCCTTCGAGGAGCTCGACCTCGTCATGGCCGAGGTGGAGCTCCCGAGCGCCGACACCGAGGCCCCGCTCCCGCCCTGGCTCGCCCCGCACGTGGTGCGCGAGGTGACCGAGGACGCGCGGTATAGGAATTTCGTGTTGGCGACGGCGGGGCTGCCCGAAGACTAAGAACCAAGACAACACGGAATATCAACAGCGAATAACAATCCGAATGCCAGAATGGCTGTCGCTCGCGGCAAGTCGCCTTGGGGCGACCCCTCCCTGGAGTGCGGCACTGTTGCACGAGGCGCGAGCGTCCTGCGGTGTCGGAGGCTCAGGATCGAGCGCAGAGAGCGCGAAGATCGCGGAGATCGGAGACGAGGCCGAGGCAAACTGGCGGATCGAAGCGCTTCGCCCTGCGCTGGCTGACTTCAGCGCGGCTCTGCGTCCTCGGCGATCTCTGGCTGAAAATCGCTCGTTTGGCTGAGTCGAGGACGGTCCCTCGTGAGAGATCCCGGCTGTACCACGCCCAGGAGGCGGGGTCCGAGCGATAGCTGCCTTTCATTGATATTCGGATTGTTATTCGCTGTTGATATTCCGTGTTGTCTTCTCTGCTTTCATTCCCACTCGATGGTCGCGGGCGGCTTGGACGAGATGTCGTAGCAGACCCGGTTGATCCCGCGGACCTCGTTGATGATCCGGTTGGAGACCCGCGCCAACAGCTCGGGGTCGAGGCGCGCCCAGTCGGCCGTCATGCCGTCGGTCGACTCGCAGGCGCGCACCACGCAGGTGTCCTCGTAGGTGCGCTGGTCGCCCATCACGCCGACCGACTGCACCGGCAACAGGACCGCGAACCACTGCCACAGCTGGCTCGCGACCCCGGCCAGCTCCACCTCCTCGCGCACGATCGCGTCGGCGGCGCGCAGCACCTCCAGGCGCTCGGCGGTGACCTCGCCCAGGACGCGGATCGCGAGGCCGGGGCCGGGGAAAGGCTGGCGGGCGATCAGGAGCTCGGGGAGGCCCAGCTCGTGGGCCAGGGCGCGCACCTCGTCCTTGAACAGCTGGCGCAGCGGCTCGATTAGCTCGAACCCGAGCTCGGCCGGGAGGCCGCCGACGTTGTGGTGGCTCTTGATCGTGGCCGACGGGCCGCCGAACGCCGAGACGCTCTCGATCACGTCGGGGTAGAGCGTCCCCTGGGCCAGGAACTGCGCGTCCTCCACGGCGAGCGCCGCCTCCTTGAAGCAGGCGATGAAGTCGTGGCCGATCCGCTTGCGCTTGGTCTCGGGGTCGACGACGCCGCGCAGGCTGCCGAGGAACCGGCTCGCCGCGCGGATCACGTGCAGCCGCTCGCCGAAGATCGGGCGGAAGGCGGCCTCCACCTCCTCCACCTCGCTCCGGCGCAGCAGGCCGTTGTCGACGAACAGGCACTGCAGCCGCTCGCCCACGGCGCGATCCACGATCGCGGCGGTGACCGCCGAGTCGATCCCGCCCGAGAGCCCGCACACCACGCGCCCGCGCTCGCCGACCTGCGCGCGGATCGCCGCCACCGCCTCGTCGACGAACGAGGCCATCTGCCAGTCGCCGGTGCAGCCGCAGATCTCGCGCACGAAGTTCTGCACGACCTGCCGCCCGTGGACCGAGTGGACCACCTCGGGGTGGAACTGCACGCCGTAGAGCGGTCGGCTGACGTGGGCCGCGGCCGCGAACGGGGTGGAGCCGGTGCGGGCGATCGAGACCAGCGTCCCCTCCACCGCCTCGACCCGGTCGCCGTGGGACATCCACACCGTGGTGCGCGCCGGCAGGTTGTGGAACAGCGGGCTGGTCGGGTCGACGTCGCACTCGGCGCGGCCGTACTCGCGGCCGGGGGCCGAGGCGACCCGCCCGCCGAGCAGCTCGACCATGAGCTGCAGCCCGTAGCAGATCCCGAGCACCGGCGCGCCCACGTCGAGGAGGCCCGGGTCGATCCGCGGCGCGCGCTCCTGGTAGACCGAGGCCGGCCCGCCCGAGAGGACCAGGCCCTTGGGGGCGCGCGCGCGCACCTCCTCGGCGCTGATCGAGAACGGCACGATCTCGGAGAACACCCCCTGCTCGCGGATCCGCCGCGCGATCAGCTGGGTGTACTGCGAGCCGAGGTCGAGGATCAGGATCTTCTCGTGGGTCTCTTGCATGGCGTGGCCTCGCGGGGGGCGCGCATTCTAGCGGCCCCCGCCCACGCGCCCCGCGCGAGGGCAACGCCGCGCGGCTTGCGCGGGTCCTTCGGGCCCGGCCCCGGAGACGCGACGTCGCCCGGTCCCCTATACTCGGAGGCGCGGGGGGACCGGCCGAGCGCCAAATGAGCAACGACAAGCGCGAGGTCGTGGGCGGCCGCTACGTGCTCGAGCGGCTGCTCGCGAAGGGGGGCATGAGCCGGGTCTACCACGCCCTCGACACGCGGTTCGACTGCCCCGTCGCGGTCAAGATCGCCAACCCGCCCGACGAGAACTACGAGGAGTTCTTGGCCCGCTTCGAGCGCGAGGCCAAGATCGGGCGGCTGCTCGGCCAGCGCAGCTCGCGCTTCGTGCGCGCGGTCGACTGGGGCGAGTACGGCGACGGCAGCCTGTACCTCGTGATGGACCTCGTGGAGGACGCGGGCGAGCTCGAGCTGGTGAGCGGCCGCCCCGACGAGCGGCTGGCCCGGCTGATCCAGGCCGCGGCGCTGGTCTACGAGGTCCACCAGCTCGAGATCGTGCACCGCGACATCAAGCCCTCCAACTTCCTGATCGGCCCGCAGGGGCGGATGCACCTGGCCGACTTCGGGCTCGCCAAGCTCAAGTCCGAGGCGGAGGTCCCCTCGTTCGTGGGGGTCGACATCACCCAGACCGGGCTCGCCATGGGCACGCCTTACTACATGGCGCCCGAGCAGGTCGACGCCAAGAACGTGGACCGGCGCGCCGACGTGTACGCGCTCGGCGTGATGCTGTTCCAGGCGCTCACCCGCGAGCTGCCCTACCAGGGGAGCATCGGCGAGGTCATGAGCGCGCAGCAGCTCGTGCTCTCGGGCGAGCTCGCGCCCCCCTCGCCGCGCGACGTCGACCCCTCGATCCCGCAGGCCCTGGCGCGGATCTGCATGAAGGCCATGGAGCTCGACCAGGAGCAGCGCCTCGACAGTGTGGGGCCGCTCCTGGAGGGGCTCGGGGTCGCGCTCCCCAAGCCCGCCAGCGGGCGGTTCCCCGGCATGCGCGAGCCGACCGCGGAGGAGCTGCCGACCCGCATGGGGTCCGACCTCGCCAAGGCGCTCGCCGCGCCGGTCCCGGGCGCCCCGCAGCTCGAGTCGCCCCCCGAGGTGCGGCCCGCCGCCGAGCGGCCGCGCCCGGCCGCGCGGGTGAGCGCCGCCGCGCGCCGCCGTTCCCCGCCGCCCGCCGAACCCCGCGCCGAGCGCGCCCGCGGCGCGCACGCGCGCGGCCCGCTCCAAGAACGCCTCGCGCCACCGCCGGCGCCAGCGCCGCGCGCCAGCGGCGCGCTCCCGCGCGGCCCGCTCCAGGAGCGCCTGGCCCCGCCCGCGCCGCGCTCGAGCGGCCGTCTCGCCCGCGGGCCGCTCCAGGAGCGTCTCGCCCAGCCGCAGCCCGCGCCCAAGGCGAGCGGCGTGCTGCAGCGGCCGCCCGAAGCCGGCCCCCTGGCGCTCCCGCGCGGGATCCAGCACCGCGAGGGGAGCAGCAAGGAGTTCGTGAACGCCCGCGACGGGTCGGTCCTGATGAGGATCCCGGGCGGCACGTTCCGCCCGCCGGGGCGCGAGGGCGGCGAGGTGCGGATCCAGCCGTTCTTCCTCGGCAAGCACCCGGTCACCTGGGGCCAGTTCCGGCAGTTCTGTGAGGAGACCGGGCGCGCCGCCCCCACGCCGCGCTTCGACGTGACCGCCGATCACCCGGTGCACGGGCTGGGCTGGGACGACGCCTGGGCCTACTGCGCCTGGGCCGGCGTCCGCCTGCCGACCGAGGACGAGTGGGAGTACGCGGCGCGCGGCGAGCAGCCGGCGCGCTACCCGTGGGGCGACGCGCCGCCCAGCCCGATCCTGTGCAACTGGTCCGACCACCCCGAGCACGGCGCGCGGCGCACGACCCCGGTCGGCACGTTCCCGCTCGGCGCCTCGCGCACCGGCTGCCACGACCTCGCGGGCAACGTGCTCGAGTGGACGCAGGAGCCGACCGACCCGCCGCCCGGGAGCCGCCCGCCGCCGGCGCAGCCGCTGCGCACCGCGCGGGGCGGCGCGTTCGACCTCCCGGCCGAGGAGTGCGAGACCTCGCGTCGGATCACGCTGCCGCCCGACGGCGCCGGGGAGCCGGTGGGGCTGCGGGTGGCCTGCTCGTTCGTGCACCGCGAGCGCAACCAGCTCACCCGCCCCTCGGGGCGCGCGCTGCTGCCGCCGCCCCCCCCGCCGGCCGCGCGCCCGCGCGTGACCGCGCGAGCGCTCCCTGCGCCAGGGGCGGGCGGCAGCGAGGCGCGCCCCGCCCCGCGCCGCACCAGCGCACGCAAGGAGGTCCTCCACCAGCTGTGCGAGGTGCTCCCCGCCTTCGCCGACAAGGTGGGCCAGCGCGGCACCGAGGTCAAGTTCATCTACCGCGGCCAGCAGGCGCAGGTCGCCATGGCGTTCGGGATCGACGACCCCGAGGCGCGCTGGGGCCACTTCGAGCAGCGGGTGACCCTCGACCGCGCCGCGCTGAAGGGGCGGCCGAGCGGCCTCGCCAACCTGCTCTACGCCACCAACGTGATCAACCTCAAGTCGCCCGGGCTGCGGTGCGTGGTGTCCGACGACCGGCTCCGCTTCCGGCGGGTGGTGTTCCTGGCCGGCCGCGGCCCGCTCGAGCGCGAGGAGGTCGCCGCGCACCTCGACGCCCTGGTGCGCGCCTGGACCGCGCTGTTCCCCGCGCTCCGCCAGGTGCAGCGCGGGGCCCCCTGGCAGGAGGAGCTGCGGCTGCCGCCGCCCCCCGCCAGCGACGCCGAGGGGATCCTCACCCTGGAGGAGCTGCTCGAGGGCGCGCGTCTGCAGGTCGAGCGCCTGCGCGGTCACCGGCTGGGCGTCACGCTCGGGAACGCGCGCCTGGTGGTCTCGTCCACCGACGCGGGCGAGGTCCACGTGACCCACGAGCTCGCGGCGTGGCAGCCGCCCATGCAGGAGCTCGCCGCCTCGACCGGCGGCGACCCCGCGCCCACGATCGAGGCGCTGCTCGACGAGCTCAATGCCCACGACCACGAGCGCCTCCCCACGCTGGCCTGGAACCCGCGCCGCGGCGTGCTCGCGCAGGGGGTGCTCGCCGAGGAGGGCGCGCCCACGGAGGACCGCGTGCTCTCGTTCCTCGAGGCGTTCGTGGAGGACCTCGCCGGCGTGGAGCTGCAGGCGCTCGTCCCGCCCGAGCCCGAGGAGCCCGAGGAGCCGAGCGAGCTCGACCAAATGCTCGACGAGTGGGAGGCCGGCGGGCCGGTCGGGTAGCCTGAACGCCACCCCGCCGGGGAAGGAGTCGCCCGTGACGAGCTGCCCCTATTGCGCCGAGCCCCTGCCGGCGGCCGACCTCGAGAAGTGCCCCCTGTGCGGCGAGCGGCTGGTCGCCAAGGCGGCGGCGGGCCCGCAGGGCGACGCGGTCGCGGAGTACGAGCTCGGCCGGGTGCTGGGCTGGGCGACCCGGGACCCCGAGTGGCTCAGCAAGGTCCTGATCGGCGCCGCCTGCATGCTGGGCGGCTTCCTGGTCCTGCCCACGCTGGCCATGCTGGGCTACAAGCTGCGCGTCGCCCGCCACCAGCGCGAGCACCCGGGCGCCACGCCCATGCCGGCCTGGGATGACTGGGGCGCCCTGATCGCCGACGGGTTCCGGCTGTGGGTCGCGACGGTGCTCCCGGGGCTCGCGGTCGGGCTCGCGGCGGGCGTGCTCCTGAGCGCCGTGGGCGGAGTCGTGTTCCTCGTGGCCAGTTCGGGCGGCGGCCAAGGCGGCGGCGGTCCGCCCCCCGGCCTGCAGCTGGCGTTCATGCTGGGGGTGTTCGCGTTCTACGGCTTCATCATCGTGCTCTCGCTGCTCCTGATGTACGTGATGCCCGCGATCGAGCTGGAGTACCTCGAGACGGAGTCGGTCCTGTCCGGGATCCGCCTGGGCGCGCTCTGGCGGCGGATCGCCAGCGACCCCGTCGAGTACCTGGTGATGTTCGTCTACCACTACCTGCTGCAGCTGATCGGCAGCCTGGGCGCGATCGCCTGCTTCGTCGGCATGTTCTTCACCGTGCCCTGGTTCCTGATGACCGACGGGGCGCTGCTCGGGCGCTACCTCGCCAAGAAGCGGCAGCTCGAGCAGGGCTAGT
>CAZMSZ010000296.1:0-9450 GCA_964569055.1 uncultured Planctomycetota bacterium
CTCTGCGCTCGATCCTGAGCCTCCGCTGCCGCAGGACGCTCACGCCTCGTGAAAACTCCCCTACGCCCTCGGCAGCACGCGCGCGGCGGGGCGGAGCAGGGCGGTGGCCCAGCGGCACTCCGTGCAGGAGAGGGCGCTGCGCAGCGCGGTGAGGTCGCGCACGGCCTCGTGCGCGGCGGCGATCCGGACGGCGGGGCGCTCGAGCGCCTCGCGCAGGCCGCCGGCGGGGCCGACCCGGCCGAGCACCAGCGTGCGCGAGAAGATGCAGGGGGTGACCGTGCCGTCGGGCAGGATCGCGGCCCGCCCGCCGCGGACGCGGGCGTGGTCGCCGGCGAGCTCCTCCGCGTCCGCCGCCGCCTCGGCGCTCGGCGCGCCCGCGCTGGCCGGGCGCGGCCACCAGCTCGGCTGCGGCGTGGGGCGGCCGCCGTGCTCGCCGCGCCCCACCGAGTGGGCCACCTGCAGGCGCACCTGCGCGGGCGCGACCCCGAGCGAGACCGCCAGCTCGCCGGCGGCCAGCGCGTCGGGCTCCATGTCGGGTCGGACGGCGACCACGCCCACGCGCACCGGCGAGCCGCCCGCCAGGGCGCGCCGGATCGCGGCCAGGGTGCGCGCGTGCGAGCCGCTCAGGCGGGTGACCTCGTCGTGGCGCGCGGGCTCGGCCGCGTACAGCGAGAAGGCGAAGGCGACGTCGCTCGCGCGTAGGGCCGCGTAGCGCCGCTCGTCGAGCAGCACCCCGTTGGTGTAGACCTCGACCAGGGGCACCCCCGCCTCGCGGGCGAACGCGGCCGCCTCGGCCACGAACGGGCACAGGAGGGGCTCGCCTCCGGTGAGCTGCACCACCTCGAACCCGAGCGCGGCCGCGTCGCGCAGGGCGGCGAGCACGGTCTCGCGCGCGAGCGCCTCGGGGCGGTGCGGGTCGGAGCCGGCGTAGCAGTGGAGGCAGCGCTCGTTGCAGCGCGCCAACAGCTCCACGAACAGCTGCCCCCAGCGGCGGCGGCCGAGGAGCGCGGTCGGCTCGAGCGGGAGGGCGGGCGCCTCGAGCGCGTGCGCCAGGCCGGGGAGCGCGCCCAGGACGCGCGCCAGCAGGGGGCTGAGCGGCGCGCCCTCCAGCCGCGCGCGCAGCGCGCCGGCCGCCGCGCCGCTCAGGCGGCCGAGCTCGCCCCCCTCGGCGTCGATCAGGCGCAGGGCCCCGCCCTCCTCCTCGAGGAGCGCCAGCTCGCCGCCGCCCAGGACCCAGCCGCGCGCGTCGTGCACCGAGCCGAGCGTACTCGCCGAGGTGCGCGACGTCACGCCCGGGGCCAGGCCGGGTCGCGCCGCGCGCGCTGGTGGCCGACGAACACGCCCACGGTGTGGGCCACCAGCGCCGGCCCGTGGCGGCCCGCCACCAGGAGGCGCCCGGCCAGGCGCGCCGCGGCGGCCGCGCGCCGCGGCGTGTCGGGGCGCTCGCCCAGCGCGAGCAGCGCCTCGCAGGCCGCGCGGCGCGCGCGTCCCGGCTCGAACAGGCCCAGCGCGCGCAGATCGGGGAGCGGCGCGCCCAGGCGGTCGCGGACCCGCGCGAGGGCGAGCGCCAGCGCGCTGCCCACGCCCCAGGCGCGGGCGCGCGCGGCCAGGGCGGGCCAGTCGAACGCGCCGCGCCGCAGGAAGAGCGCGAGGTCGTACAGCCAGGCCAGGCGGGCGAAGCCGTGCTTGAGCGCGTGGAGCGCGAGGGTCACCAGCTCGTCCTCGGGTGCGAGCACCCAGGCCGGCGCGCCCTGCGGTCCCACGGCGCGGCGGGCGCGGGCCAGCAGCACGTCCGCCGGGAGCTCGCGCCCGACCGCGGCGTCGATGTGGAAGTGGAGCTCGAGCAGCGGGCCGCCCGGTCGCTCGAGGTGGAGGTGCGCGAAGTGGCGGCGCAGATGCCGCTGCACGGGGACGGCCGGCTCGTGCCAGCCCGCCGCGACCAAGGCGGCGACCGCGCGCTCGAGCGCGGCGGGGGTCACGAGCAGGTCGAGGTCGCTCGAGAGGCGCAAGGCGGGCTCGGGGTAGAGCCGCCGCGCCAGCAGCGGCCCCTTGAGCGCGACCGCCGGCAGCTCGGCCGCCGCGAGCGCGCGCAGCGCGGCCGCGAGGTCGGCCTCCAGGCGCGCGGTGCGCAGGCGCGCCACCGCCAGCTCGCGCGCGGCGCGCGCCGCGAGCGGCGCGGGGAGGAGGTCGCTGGCGCGCAGCGCGTCGAGCACGAGCGGCCCCAGACCGTGGCGCTCCGCCTCGTCGAGGAGGGCCTCGGCCTCGCGCTCGTCCCCTCCGGCGAGCGCGCTGCGCCAGCGCGCGGCTAGCGGCGCGCCGCCCTCGGGCAGCGCGCGCAGGAGCCCTTCCAGCGCGCGCTCGCGCGCAGCGCGCTTCACGGGCGTCCGCGGGGGTGGCCAAGGATCATGCCTGGCCAACCTCGCCGGGGTCCGCGGGCTCGAGGAACCCTTCGCGCTCCAGCTCCGCGAGCAGCGCCTCGATATCGGCGGTGATCCGCGCGAGCGGGGCGTTGGTCGCCTCGGCGATCACGGCCGCCATGGCCGCAGCGTCGCGGCGTCCGTCGAGGAGGTCCCACACCGCCGCGGCGGTCGGGTTGAGCGCCAGCAGCCGCCCGGTCTCGCGGTGCATGAGCACCAGCTCGCCCGACTCGGGAACCTCTTCCGTCTCCGTATCGCGGCGCCTGCGGTACACCGTCCCTCCGAATCGACCCAGTCCATGCCCGTGCCCGTGCCCGTGCTTCGTGCTTCGTGCCCGTGCCCGTGCTCGTGCTCGTGCTCGTGCTCGTGCTCGTGCTCGTTGGCGTTCGTGCCCGCCCCGTGCCCGTGCCCGTGCCCGTGCCCGTGCCCGTTCGCTGTCGCACACGACCACCCCTCGCTCGGGTCACGAGGCATGGGCACGGGCACGGGCAGGAGGCGGGACCCAGGAGCGCCACGCCCTGACACTTAGCGTAACCCGGCCTCCCACCCCTGCTGCGGCGCGGCGCGTCGTTTGGTAAGTAGGGGGGCTGCACATCCCCCGAGGAGCGCCATGCCCTATCAGCTCAAGGTCGTCTCCGGCCCCGACTCGGGCCGGTCCGTCCCGGTCGATCCCAGCTTCCCGACGGTGATCGGGCGCGACCCGAGCGCGCAGCTCGGCGTCCCGAGCGATCACACCCTCTCGCGCCAGCACGCGCAGATCGCGTTCGAGGGCGGCCGGTGGGTGCTCCGCAACCTCTCCCAGCACGGCACCCTGCTCGCGGGCGAGGTGTTCCGCGACGAGCGGCCGATCGCCCCGGGCACCCAGTTCACCGCGGGCGCGACCACCTTCATGTTCGAGGAGGTCGCGGCCGGCGCGGCGCCGTTCGGCGCGCCCGCCGGCGGCGGCATGGCGCCGGCCGGCGGCATGGCTCCCATGGGCGCCCCGGCCGGGGCGGGCGACGGCGGCGGCGGCGCGCCCGGCGCGTTCGGCGGCGGCGCGCTGGCGGCCGGCGCGGGCGCGGCGATGGCCGGCCTGCCGAGCGGGCCCGTCTCGCTCCCGCCCAACACGCCCGGCGCGTACCCGTTCGGCGACCTGATCAAGGGCGGGATCGCGATCGCCAGGGCGAACCTGATGCCGTCGCTGGTCGCGTTCAGCCTGCCCGTGCTCATGATCGTGCTGAACATCCTGGTGAACGTGCTCGCCCAGGTGATCGGCAGCGTCGCGGCGATCCTGGGCCTGGTCATGCTGATCCTGTTTCCCATCGTGATGCTCGCGATGCCACTCATGGTGGCGAACTACATGGCGGGCGTGAAGCAGTATCAGGAGACCGGACAGACCTTCGGGATCGGCGCGCTGTTCAACTTCCAGGACATCGTGCCGCGCTACCTGACCATGTTCCTGGTCGGGATCACCGGGATCTGCTGCGGGATCCCGCCGATCTTCCTCTCGTTCGCGCTCCCGATCGTCATCGACAACCCGAGCGTGGGTCCGGTCAACGCGATCAAGGGCGTGATCCCCTGGGTGAAGAAGAACCTCGTCGCCCAGCTCCTGGTCTCGATCGTGCTCGGCGTCGTGGCGGGCCTGGGCGGGATCCTCTGCGGCGTGGGCCTGGCGTTCACGTATCCCGCCATGTGCGCGGCGTTCTACCTCGCCTACTCGCTCAAGCGCGACGAGATCCGCGCGGCCGCCGCGGCCGAGGGGATCCAGCTCTAACCTCGCGGGGCGGGGGCAGCCATGGTCGAGCTCGCGGCGCGCACCGACCCGCGCTGGCTGCCCCTGGCCCTCGAGCGGTTCGACGAGGTCCTGCGCGATCACGCCCACTGCGAGAAGAAGGCGGCCGCGCAGGCCCTCTCGCTGCTGGCCGCCTGGCCCGGACACGCCGTGTTGGTCCAGCGCATGGCGCGCCTGGCCCAGGAGGAGCTGCAGCACTTCCGGCAGGTCTACGACCGCCTGCTCGCCCGCGGACTGACCCTCGGGCGCGACCACGGCGACCCCTACGCGCGCGCCCTGCGGGCGGAGGTTCGCCATCGCCACGAGCGCACCCGCCTGACCGACCTGCTGCTGGTGGGCGCCCTGATCGAGGCCCGCTCCCACGAGCGCCTGGCGCTGCTGGCGGGCGGGCTGGCCGAGCCCGAGCTGCGTCGGTTCTACGAGGCGCTCGCCACGGCCGAGGCCGGCCACGCCCGCCTGTTCGTGGGGCTGGCCGAGGAGTACGAGGAGCCCGCGGCCGTGGCGGCGCGCCTGGGCGAGCTCACCGCGCGCGAGGCCGAGATCGTGGCCGGGCTCCCGCTCGCGCCGCGGATCCACTGATTCGGATCAGTCGAGCGAGCGGCCGCCTCGCTTGTCGTAGAGCTTGAGCGCGACGTTGCCGAGCACCACGCCCAAGGCGATCCCGCAGCCGAGCTGGAACAGCTGGATCAAGAGCGAGCTCGAGACGGGGAGGTGGACCTGGCGCGCGCTCACCACGCCGATCCCGATCCCCGTGAACATGCCCGCGTAGAACACCAGGTCGCGCGGCGTGTAGTCGCTCGGGTTCACCGCTCACCTCCTCGGTCCGCCTCGCCGGCGCTCGCGCCCGGCGGCGGCTCGTCGCGCTCCAGCTCGTCGTCGTCGTCGTCGTCCTGATCCTCGGCGGCCAGGCCGCCGGTGTACATGCGCTCCAGGCAGAACCCGATCAGCACGCCCAGCGCGACCCCGGCCAGGAGCTTCACGAGCTGGTGCTGGAAGCCGAGCCGCTCGGCCGTCTTGTAGCCCAGCCCCATGCCCGCGATCATCCCGCCGTAATAGAACAGGTCGGCCATGGTGTATTGCGGACCCATCGCTCACCTCGCCAGGTTGTCCGCCAGCCGCGCGCGGACCGACTCGAGCATGGCCAGCTTGATCGCGCAGTCGAGCAGGAAGAAGCCGACCGCCACGCCCCAGCGGGCTGCTCGCCGCCGAGGGGTGCTCAGCTCGCGCCCGCTCAGGCGGGCGAGCGACCACGAGGCCACCTCGAACACCAGCACCGCGTAGCACACGCCGCGGGTCAGCGACCACATGTGCCAGCCGAATCCGACCGCCGTCGGGGCGCTCGCGCTCTGGGTCAGGAGCTGCCCCACGTAGTAGTTCATGAGGTCGACCTCGTAGAACCCCTGCCAGAAGCAGCTCAGGCCGAGCGACAGGTACGAGAAGCCGACCATGGCGCCGAACAACTGGAGGTGCGCCGGGAGCCAGGTCATGACCTGATACTCGGGGTCCTCGCCGGTCGTGATCCAGGTCTGCTGCTTGGCCCAGTACTCCGCCCCGTCGGGCATGCAGGCCGCGGCGCGGACCGGGTCGCTGGCGGAGAGCGCGATCCCGAGCGCGCAGTGGGCCAGGAACGTGAGCCCGATCGTGGCGACCCCGCGGGCGAGGCGGTCCTCGCGCAGGGAGGGGAGCAGCAGCAAGAACAGGAGCGTCCCCGAGACGAGCTGGTGCCAGGCGGCGCCGACGCTCGCCGGCAGGTGGCTCGCCAGCAGGAACGCGAGCAGCAGCGGGAGCGCGCCGGCGGCCACGGCGGCCGGCGCGAAGCGCCAGCCGCGCACGGCGGGCTCGAACGCCCCGGCCGCGCGCCAGGCTGCCCGGGCGGCGCCCGCCGGGACCTCGATCGGCCCCAGCCAGCGCGTCGCCCGGGACGGACCCGGCGGAGCTACTTGCGCGGGATCGGGATGAACAGCATCCCGGTCGTCGCGTACAGGATCGCGTTCCCCACCCCGAAGATCAGCAGGAAGATGATCCATCCCTGCATCCCGCCGCCCTCTTCGTCCGACATCGCCGCCCCTCCCTGTTGGTGACCCGGTCAAGGCAGCCTACTTTCCCGCCGCGCGGGCTGCCACCTGCTCGCGCGCCCGGTCGAGGGAGGCCAACAGCGCGGCGTCCTGCTGGGCGTGGGCGCGTTCGCGCGCCCAGTCGAGCAGCGGGAGCCAGCCCTCCCCGCCGGCGGCCCCCGCCAGCTCGGCCGCGCGGCGACGCTGCGCCGGCGAGCCGGCCGCCAGCGTGCGCTCGACCAGCGCCCGGGCGCGCGCCTCGTCCGCCGCGACCAGCGCCCGCGCCAGCGCGGGCGCGGGCGTGGCCTCCGAGCGCATCCACACGTGATACAGCCCGACCCGGTCGGCCTCGGCCAGCGAGCGCACCGCCGCGGCGCTCGCCTGTCCGGCCTGCAGGGCGTCGGCGGCCTGGCGCGCCGCCTGGCTCGGCTCGGGGTACCTCTCGCGCACGTAGCGCTCGAAGAACCAGCGGTTGGCGGCGACGACCACGGCCAGCACCAGCGCGAGGGCCAAGGTGCCCGCCAGCAGCGCGAGCTGCCCGCGCGGGCTGCGCAGCCGCTGGCGCTGGTCCTCAGTGAGCCGCACGACGCCCCTCCAGCAGCTCGCGGGCGCGGGCGGCCGACCAGCGCTCGGTGAGCGCCAGCGCGAACCCGAGCAGGAGGCCCGCCCCGAGGAGCCCCGGGGAGCCCGCGCGCGCGGCGAACAGGTACGCGGCCCCGGCCGTGCTCGCCGCCGCGAACACCGCCGCCGAGACGAGCGCGATCCCGCCCAGGGTCGCGCCGCGCACCATGGGCTGGGCGAACGGGAGCCCGCGGAGCACCGCCGGGACCGACACCCGCGCGGCGCCGTCGATCAGGACCCAGGTCAGCGCGGCGTGGACCAGGGCGTGGAGCGGGTCGCGCCACAGCACCGCCAGCGTGACCGCCAGGGCGAGCACGGCCGGCGCGAACACCGACGCCAGCAGCGCCTTGCGGACGCCGGCCAAGAACGCGGCCGGGTCGCGCAGCGGCGCGGTCGCGAGCAGGCTGCTCGCCTGCGGGTCGCGGCTGAAGGCGAGGTTCTGGACCGCGACCGGGACCGCCGAGGCCAGGAGCGCGGCGACCGCGAGCGGCAGCACCGCCTTGGTCGGGTCGCCCCCCGCGAGCGGGTCGGCGAGCTGATCGGTGAGCGCCCCCAGGAGCAGCGCCGCGAGCGCGGTGGCCAGGGTCGGCCAGGTGCGCATGGCGAGCTCGGGGTCGCGGCGCAGGTGCGCGCGCACCAGCCAGAACGCGGCCCCCTGCTGGCGGTCGGGGCAGATCCACTGCAGGAGCGTCCCCTGCAGGGTGCCCGGCGCGGGCGGGCGCGGGGCGTGGACCCGCCGCCAGGCGCGCGCGCCGGCGTGGGCCCCCGCGTAGGCGCGCGACAGCCGCAGGACCGCGGCCCCGACCAGCGCCAGCACGAGCCCCAGCGCGGCCGCGGCCTGGCCGAGGTGCTCGGGGCGCGGCGCGGCGGCGACCTCGGCCACCCAGCGGCCCAGCGCGTGGAGGGGCAGCGCGGTGAGCCAGGCCGGCGGGCGCGCCGCGAACAGCTCCACTCCGCCGGTGGCCTGCCGGAGCATGAGCTGCGCCCCGTAGAACACCACCAGGATCAGCACGATCTGCGTCCAGGCCAGGATTGCGCGCGCCGAGTCGAGCGCGGGGCCGGCGCCGAGCGAGGTCAGGAGCAGGAGCACCGCCGCGGCCACGCCCACGTTGACCAGCGCCGAGGCGAACACGTAGGCGGGCAGGTACCACGGCCCCGCGTCGCGCAGCCCCGCGCCGACCACCGCCGGGAAGATCGTGAGCGAGGTGCCCAGGAGCGCCACGTAGAACAGGAGGTTCACCATGCGCGCCGCGGCGTAGGTGCGCGGGTGCAAGGGGCGGTGCCCGACGACCAGCGCGTCGCGCGCGTCGAGCGCGGCCTCGTTGAGCTCGACCACCACCGCCGAGAGCATCAGGACCGCGGCCGTGGCGAGCCCGGCGAACGCGAAGAACGCGGCGTCGACCCGCGCGTACAGCGCGGCCGACAGGAGCAGCGACACGGTCAGGAACTGGCCGACCACCCAGTACAGGGGCGAGACCACCGCGTTGGGCCCGGTGCCGGTCGCCTTGCCGTAGTGGAAGCCGCGCAGGTCCATCAGGATCAGGCAGGAGAGCAGCGCGCGGAACGGGCGCGGCTGGATGTCGAGCGCGCGCAGCGCCCGGTCGAGCGTCCCGGGGGCGGGTGCGGCGGGCGGCGTGGCGGCCGGCGCGGCGGTCACCGGCGCTTGCCCTTCTTCCCCTTCTTGCCGCCGCCCGTCGCGCCGCCGGCGGCCGCGGCGCCGCGGGGGGCGACGCTCGCCAGGAAGGCGGCGGCGAGGTCGGTGCCGGCCTCGACCCGGGTCAGGCGGTGGAACACGCCCTCGAGCGTGGCGTCCGCCTCGCCGTCGCGCTGCGCGGCGAGGAGCTCGGCCGTGGGCGCGTCGGCCACGATCCGCCCGCCGTCGAGGATGATCGCGCGGTCGCACAGCCGCTCCACCACGTCGAGCACGTGCGAGCAGTACAGGACGGCGCGCCCGCGCTCGGCGAGGCCGGTCACGATGTCCTTGAGCGTGCGCGCCGCGTTGGCGTCGAGCCCGTCGAGCGGCTCGTCGAGCAGCACCACCTCGGGGTCGTGCAGCAGCGCGCAGGCGATCGCCACCTTCTGCCGCTGCCCCTTGGACAGCGTGTCGATCCGCCGGTCGGCGTGGGGCTCGAGCTCGAACAGGGCGAGCAGCCGCTCGACCTGCTCGGCGGCGCGCTCCGGCTCGAGCTCGTACAGGTCGGCCACCAGCGCCAGGTGCTCGCGCGCCGAGAGCAGCGAGTACAGCGCGCCGCTCTCGGGCACGTAGCCCAGCGCCCGCTTGGCGTCGAGCGGCGCCTCCGCCACGTCGTGCCCCGCCAGCAGGACCCGCCCGGCGGTCGGCCGCAAGATCCCGGCGATCGCCTTGATCGTGGTCGACTTCCCCGCCCCGTTCGGGCCGAGGTAGCCGCAGATCTGCCCGCGCGGCACCCGGAACGAGACCCCCTGCAGGGCGCGCACCTCGCCGTAGCGCTGCTCGAGCCCCTCGACCACGATCGCGTCGCCGCCGGCGGGAGCGTCGGGCGGAGCGCTGCTGGGGGTGGGTTCGGGGTCGCTCATGGCAGACGAACTATAGCCGGCGAGCTCCTCG
>CAZMSZ010000297.1:0-2611 GCA_964569055.1 uncultured Planctomycetota bacterium
AAGCAGTACGGGCAGCGGTCGGGACCAGTCAGGCGGAGCGCTCCGCGGGGTGAATCGGCGCATGTTACGGGAGTGTTCGACCCCGAGAGGCTGTCTCATCGAGCCTCATGCCCGTGAGCCGTGCTCGTGCTCGTGCTCGCACGAGCATGAGCACGAGCACGAACGAGCACGAGCACGAGCACGAACGGGCAAGGGCACGGGCACGAAGGCTGTCGCCGAGACCACGGCACCCCGACTCCGTGCCCCGACAGCCACCCCGAGCGAGCCTGCGGCGCGGAGGGTTGCGGCTGGCTATCCTTGGACCTGGAGCGAGGGCCGGGTCCATGAACGAGGAGGATCGCGCGATCGCGCTGCTCCTCCTGCAGCGCGGGCTGACCACGCCCGAGGCCTTGCGTCGGACGGCCGACGTGGTCCTCGGCCGCCGGGCCGCCGGGCAGAGGGCCGAGGTGCTGCCCGTGCTCGTCGAGCTCGGGGCGCTGTCCCGCGAGGCGGCGGCGGACGTGTGGCGGGTGCACCGCGGTGGGGCGCCCACCGATCTCACGCTCCCGGTCGCCTCGCCCGCTCCGGTCGTCGGGCGCCCCGTGCTGCCGCCGCCGCCTCCTCTGCCTGCGCTCCCTCCGCTGCCGTCGCCGCCGCCTCCGCAGCTCGAGCCCGACTCGGGCGAGTTCGACCCCACCGGGGTGTTCGAGGCGCTCGCGGCGCCGCCCGCGGGCGACGTGCTCGGGTTCGGGCCGCCCGTCGCCCCTCCCGCCCCGTTCGTGCCGCCGCCTGCGAGCGAGGCGCCGACGGCCCTCGGGCTGCCGGCCGTGGCGTCGTCTCCGTCCCCGCCGCCCCGGGCCCCGGCTCCCCGCGAGGCGAGCCCTGAGGGGAGCTCGACCGCGCCGGCCGAGGCGGCTCTCGCGCCGCGCCCTGTCTCCGGGCGCGCCGCGCGGCGGGGCGCCTCGGGTCGGCTGGCGGCGCATCGCACGCCCGCGGTGCTCCCGCTGGCCGGCGCGGCGGTCGTGGCGGTGATCGGGTTCGTGGCCGTCGCGGTGTGGGTGGTGCGCGGTCGCACGGGGAGCGCCCCGAGCGCGAGCCACGACGTCGCGCCGGCGAGCGAGCCCGAGCCCGCGGCGCGGCCGGCCGAGCCCGCGACCACCCCGCCGCCGCTGGCGCAGGTCGAGCCCGAGAAGGAGGCGGACCGCGTGGCCGAGGACCTGCTCAGCCGGGCCTCCGACCTCGTGTGGGAGCGCGAGCGCTACGAGGAGGCGGTGACGCTGCTCGAGGGGTTCCCGCCGCGCCTGCGCGGGGCGCCGGTCTACGCCGAGGTCACGGCCAAGCTCGCCGAGTATCGTCGCTACGCGGAGCTCCGCGGCGAGCTCGAGGAGGCGCTCGCGGGCGGCGCGGGGAGCAAGGCCCTCCGTCGCTGGATCGCGCGGATCGAAGGGGGCCACCTCGCCGAGGACGCGTACGCCCTGCCCTGCGTCGAGCGCTTCCGCGAGCGGGCGCGCGCGCTCCTCGGCGGCCCCGCCTACGACGCGCTCGCCGTCGAGGCCGCCGACCTCGACGAGGCCGCGGGGCGCCGCTCCCCGGGCCTCGGCGACTGAGCTACGGGCGGGCGTCCCGCGCCGTCACCGCGGCTCGAGCTCCACGCTCAGCGTGTACTCGGCCTCGGCGCCGTGGACTCGGACCGTGTAGAGCCCGGCCGTGCCGGCGCGGTGCTCGAGCACCTCCTGCGGGCCGAGGGCGGTGGCCCGCGCCAGCTCGAGCCCGCTCGGGTCGTGCAGCGCGAGGTCGAGGTCGGGGGGCGCGGCGCCGGGGGGCGTCGCGGCGGCGAGCTTGAGCCGCACCAGGTCGCCGGCGCCGAGCCGCAGCGCGTGGCGAGCGTCGCCGGCGCAGCGCAGCCCGGCGTGGCTCCCAGGCGGCAGCACGGACGCCTCGACGGGCGCGGTGTCGCCGTCGAGCGCGAGCTCGAGGGTGTAGCGCACCGTGGCCGCCGAGTAGGTGAACACCCGCAGGTAGACCCGCTGGGCGGTCGGGCTGACGAACGTGAGCTGCTCCCGCGCATCGGTCCCCGTCGCCGCGGCGAGGCGGCTCCCCTTTGGGTCGAGCAGCTCGAGGTCGAGGTCGCCCGCGTTGGGGTCGAACCGGACCGCAGCCGTCAGCTCCTGGTCGGCGCCGAGCGCAAGGGCATAGAACACCTCCTTCTGCAGGGCGCGGTCGGGGTAGATCCCCGGTCCGGTGGCGCGCGCGCGCGGCGGGACGAACGGCTCCTCGTCGCGCGCGCGGCGCCCCGAGAGCTCCAGCGTGAGGTCGAACGGGCGCGCCTCCCCCGCGACGACGAGGTAGACCTCGTGGTCCTTCGCCGCGGGCTCGCTCGAGAGCTCCAGGCGCTGCCCGTCGGAGGGCCGCGCGTACGAGCTCACGTCCCCGTCGCGCAGGTTCAGCGCGAGGAACGCGTAGGGATCTCCGCCGGCCTCGGCGGGCAACGCGACCCGCGCGGTCAGCCGCTCCCCGGTCCTCAGCGCGACGCTGAACACGTCGAAGCCGGTCCCTGCGTAGCCTGGGTAGTGACCGGGCGCGAGCGGCAGGCCGGGGCCGCCGGGGCTCGTCCGCAGCACGAGGCGGTACG
>CAZMSZ010000297.1:2711-9435 GCA_964569055.1 uncultured Planctomycetota bacterium
TCGGCGGCGAGGTCCGGATAGACGCCCGGCACGATCGCGGCGGCGTTCTCGCGGCGGTCGTTCGGCTCGAGGTCGCCCGGGAACACGGGCAGGCGCTCCTCGGGACGCGGCTCGAGCGGCCCGAGCTCGACGTCGAGCTCGTAGGACCCGGTGCCGGTCACCTGCACCCACACCCGCGCCGGCAGCGCGCCGGCGGGCCGGGCGAGCGCGCGCGCCCCCTGGCCGGCGAGCGCGCCGTCCGCCGGGGTCGTGGTGCAGCGCAACGCGAGCGACGGGTCCGCGTCGACGAGCGCCACGCGCAGGGCGCGACGCGCGGGGACGTCGACGCTGTACCAGTCGTTGCCGTTGCCCCTCAGCGCGGCGGTGCGCCCCGGGGACAGCGCGGTCGCGAGCTCCTGCGTGTCGTTGGGCTCGAACCGGGTCCCGGGATCGACCGCGTCCAGGCGGAGCTGATACGGCTGGCGGCGGGCGCCCCACACCCGGACCAGGACCTCGCGCGCGCCGAGGTCGGGCGGCAGATACACGAACGGCGCCCCGTAGCTGGCCTTCGTCAGCACGGCGCCGGTCGCGTCGTGGGCGGTCACCTCGCCCCCGAGGTCCGGCGGCGGGCTGGCCTCCACCTCGAGCGCGCGCCCCGCCGGGATCGTCACGCGGAACCAGTCCACGTCCCCTGGCGGCGAGCTGAGCCCGTCGTGCCTCCCGAGCCTCACCGCGCTCGCGGCCGCGAGCGAGTCGTTCGGCTCGAGCCGATCCGCCCCGCCGAGGCGAACGAGCAGCGGGCGGTGCACTCCCCCGAGGAGCAACGCCGCAGCGGCGAGCAGCGGGAGGAGACCGGTCACCGCGTACCGGGCGGATCCTGCGGCTGGTTTGGGGTGGGTGGCCGCCGTCGGCGATGGCGCCGAAGGATCCGAACTGGGGTGGGGCTCCGGTGGGAGGCCCTCCTCGGCGCAATGAGTGTGTGCTGTCGCTGGGGCGGCCACGCCTCCAGCCTCCGACTCCGATTCCGATTCCGATTCCGAGGCCAATTCCGATTCCGACTCCGACTCGGGCTCCGACTCCGCTACCGATTCCGAGTCCGAGTCCGACTCCGCCGCGTGCGGGTCTCGCTCGGTCACAGGTAGCCGAAGTGCCGCGCGGCGGCGTAGGCCAGGCCGCCGAGGATGGCGAGCTTCAGGAGCGGGCCCAGGATCGACCGGCTGGGTCGCTCGACCCTGCTGATCCCGCCGCCGAACTTCTGCCGCGACTGGAAGCAGCGCTCCGAGCAGCAGCTGTCGCGGGTCTCGCAGCGCCCGCAGAGCGGCTTGTGGCAGATCGGGCAGCGCGTGCTGGCGGGGACGCCGTGCTGGCTGCAGGTGTGGAGCGCCATGCCATTCCTCCCGCTGACTACGATAGCGAGCGGTGAGCGGTCCCGGGACCCCGTCCGGAGTCTGGTCGAACCGTCACGTGGCTGACATAGTGTCGCGCGAACCGGCAGCGCTGCTGCCCGCCACCCCTTGCGACAACGAGGAGCGCGCGTGCAAGCGACGCCGGATTCGACGACCCCCGAGACCCCTGGAGCGGCCGAAGGGGGAACGGCGGCGCCGGTGCGCCGCCGCGGGCGTCGCGTCCGGCGGGTAGCCTCGAGCGTGGGGCTGCTCGGGTTCGCCAGCCTGGGTTGGGCGTACGCCGACCCGTTCTACGTCCCGCCGGTGGTCCCCGACGTGGTGGTGCAGGAGGCCCAAATGCCCGGGAGCCTCAGGGTGCTGACCCTCAACGTCGCCCACGGTCGAGGCACGTCGTTCCATCAGTTGCTGACCCGCCCCACGAACATTCGGCGCAACCTCGACGCGGTCGCCAAGCTGATCCGCGCCTCGGGCGCCGACGTGGTGGCGCTGCAGGAGCTCGACGCCCCGTCCGCCTGGAGCGGCGGCTTCGACCACCTGGCCTACCTCGCCGCGGAGACGGGCTACGAGCACAGCTACCACGGCCTGCACGTCGATCGCCGCACGCCGCGCCTGGCCTACGGCACGGGGATCCTCTCGCGCTACCCGATCCGCCAGGCCCACAGCCAGGCGTTCGGGCTGAACGCGCTCGACACCAAGGGCTACGTGCTCGCGCAGGTCGAGACCCCCGCGGGCGCGGTGGACGTGGTCTCGGTCCACCTCGACTTCAAGCGCGACGCCGAGCGCAAGCTGCAGCTCGCCATGCTGAGCGCCTACCTCGAGCGCCGCCCCGACCCCTCCCCCTACCTCGTGGTGGCCGGCGACTTCAACTGCGCCTCGACCGACTCCGACGGCGTGCTGACCGCCTTCACCTCGCGCCACACGCTCCTGATCGCCGACGCGAACGGTGGGGCGACGGGCACGTTCCCTTCGCATCGGCCGCGGCGGCGGATCGACTACGTGCTCGCCTCGAACGGGCTGAGCTTCGTGCGCCGGGTGGTGATCCCGGTCGAGGTCTCCGATCACCTCCCCGTGCTGGCCGAGGTCGCCGGCTTCTGAGCTCCACCGTTTCCGGGAAGGCGTCGCGCCCTCGGAGGTCGTGAGCCGCATAACTCGCGGCCCGGCGAGGCGAGCCCGAGGCACGTGCGTTGCGCGCACGCGCGCGCATGAGGCGAATCGGCCTGGGGACCTTCGTGCTCGCGCTTGGCCTGCTGACCGGCGCTCCGGGCAGCTCCGCCAACCCCTACGACGACTACAAGGCTCTGAACCGGGCCGAGCGGCAGCTCGTGCTGCGCTACTTCTGGCAGGTGCTGCGGGTGCGGGGCGCCGCCAGCTTCGCGCGCGACGAGGCGGGCCGGCGCTACCCGGCGCAGGTCGGGCAAGACGACCCGCGCGACGCGTTCCGCCACGCCACCTGGAACGCGTCCATGGTGCGCCGGCTGAAGAGCCGCGAGGCGGCCCGCCGCTGGGCCGACGCCCACGAGAGCGACCCTGCCAACCCGCCGGTCCGCCGCGCCATGGACCTCCACAACAACGCCTCGGGCCGCGAGCTGGCCTGGGACGCGCGCACCGACAGCGGCCCTTGGTGGTGGCGCACCACCCGCTTCCCTGGTGACGATGCCCTGGCCGACGCGGTCGAGCAGGCCGTCGGCGCGGGCCGGCTGGTCATGATCGAGGAGGTCGCAGGCCGGCGGGACCCGTACTCGGGTCGCCTGGTCCCCACGCGCTGAGCGTGGCGCGCCCATGAGGAGCCCCGCGCGCGAGCGCGCCTTGGCCGTGATCGCGGCGGCGCTGGCCGTGGTGGGCCTCGCGTGGCTGGCGCGCGAGCCTGCTCCGCGGCCGTCGCCCAGGAACGAGGAGGCGCACGCGCCGGGGGACGCGTCGTCTCCCGCTTCGCCCGCGCCCGGCGCGGCGAGCGGGTCGCCGCGCTCGGACCCGCCCGAGCGCGCCGCCGAGCCTGAGGCGGTCGCCCCGGCCGCCGAGGCCGGCCCTCGCGCGCCGGCCGCGGCGGCGCCTCCCAAGCCGGCCCCCGCGGCCGACCGGCTGCCGCGGGTGCAGGGGCGCGTGGTCGACGCCGTGAGCGGCGCGCCGATCGCGCGGGCGTGGGTGGCCTGGCGCCTGGCCGCCCCCCACGACGTGGACGAGGTGCTCGCCGACCCCGAGCTGTGCGACCCCAGCCTGGAGGGGATCAGCGACGAGGCGGGGCGGTTCGTGCTCGGGCGCCTCGAGCCCGACGCGTACGCGGGGTTCGAGCTGGTGGCGGTCGCGCGCGACTACGCCTACGGGGTCGCGCGGGCGCCCCTCGGCGAGGAGGTCACGATCGCGCTCGCGCCCGCGGCCACCCTCGAGCTGGCGGTGTTCGACGCCGCCGGCGCGCCGCGCGTGCGCCTGAGCGCCCCCGGCGACCCGGCGCGGACTCGCGAGCTGGCGCGCCTCGCGCCGCTGCTCCCGCCGCTGCCCGAGCAGCGCGTGACCCACCTGCCCCCGGGGCCGATCCGGGTCGAGCTCCTCGGCGAGGGCGTCGGGGCCGACGGCACGCTGTACGCCGGCGCGGTGACCCGGCTCGAGCTCAGGTGCCCGCCGCGCGTGCGGGTGAGCGGGACGGTGCAGGGCGGCTCGCGCCGAGCGGGCGCCGGGCTCCGGCTGGTCCCGCAGCAGGAGCGCGGCCCGGACGCGCTCGCCGCGTCGAACGCCGTGACCTTGGACCCGGCGGGGCGGTTCGCGCTCGAGCTCCCGGCGGGGCGCTACGCGGCGTTCTTGCTGGAGGGGCGCAGCGAACGGCGCCTCCCCGGCTGGGTGGACGTGCCGGTCGCCGGCGAGCTCCCGCTCGAGGCGCCCGAGCCCGCGCACAGCCTCACGGTCGAGCTGCGCGACGCGGCGCACGCGCCGCGCACGAGCTCGAACCTCGGCCTGGTCTCGCTCGAGGCGCTGTCGAGCCTGATCCACGTGGAGCCGACCGACACCCCCGGCCAGCACCGCGCCGCGCTCGAGGCCGGGCGCTACGCGCTGTTCGACGCGGGCACCCTGGTCGACGTGGTGGAGGTGCCTCGCGCCCCGGTGGTGGTCGGGCCCGAGCGGCGCCGGCTCGAGATCGCGTGGCGACTGCCCGCGGCGCTGGCGCCGCAGGAGTGGCTGGTCGGGGAGGTCGCCCTGGTGCCCCTCGTCGTCACGCGGGCGCGGCCCGACCTGGCCGAGCGGTATCGCGGCGCGGCCCAGCGTCGGTTCCGTGCCGGCCGCGGCGCCCCGACCTTCGCGTTCGAGGTGCGCTTCCCCGGGCGGTACCTGATCGAGGGCGAGAGCGACCTCGGCCCGTTCGCCGTCGAGGTCGAGGTGGACCTCGGCTCGCTCGACCCGCTCGCCGTCACGATCCCGCTGGGGCAATGAGCGCGCAGGGCCGCGCGCTGAGGGGCCTGCGAGCGGCGCGCCCGCTCCCGTAGAATTCGGCGCGTGGACCCGGACGAGACCACGCAGCTCCCCGAAGGGCTCGAGCCCTCCGCGCCGAGCGAGGCCGCGCTCGCTCCGGCCTTGATCCTGCTCTGGTCGCTCGACGAGCCGGGCCGGGTGGGCGAGGTCGTGCTCGTCCCGCCCGAGCAGCTCCGCACCCCGGTCACGCTGGGGCGCGCCGCGGCCAGCCCCGACGACCCGGTGCCCCGCCTCGGGCTCGCGCGCCAGCGGCCGGGCCGGACCGAGCTCACGGGGCCGCTCAACACCTCGAGCGTCTCGCGGGCTCAGCTGCAGCTCGTGGCCGAGGAGGACGGGCTGCGGGTCGAGAACCTCGGGCGCGGCGAGCTGATCGTGGGCGGGCGGCAGGTCCACAGCGCCGAGCTGGTCTCGGGCGACCTGCTCGAGATCTCGCAGCGCGCGCTGTTCCTGGTCGCGCTCCGGCCCGCCACGCTCCCGGCGCTCGCGTCCGAGGCGCCGCTCCACCCGTTCGGCGCGGCCGACGCGCACGGCCTGGTGGGCGAGAGCCCGGCCGCGTGGGCCCTGCGCGAGCGCCTGACGTTCCTGGCCGGCCGCGCCGAGCACGTGCTGGTGCGCGGCCCCTCGGGGACGGGCAAGGAGCTGGTCGCGCAGGCGCTGCACCGCGGCTCGCCGCGCGCCCGCCGGCCGCTGGTCTCGCGCAACGCCGCCACGATCCCGCCCACGCTGGTGGACGCCGAGCTGTTCGGCCAGGCCAAGAACTACCCCAACACCGGCTCGCCCGAGCGAGCCGGGCTGATCGGCGAGGCGGACGGCTCGACCCTGTTCCTCGACGAGTTCGCCGAGCTGCCCCCCGAGCTGCAGGCGCACTTGCTCCGCCTGCTGGACGGCGGGGAGTACCACCGCCTCGGCGAGTCGCGCCCGCGCCGCGCCGACCTGCGCCTGGTCGCCGCGACCAACCGCCCCGACGGCGCCCTCAAGCCCGACGTGCTCGCGCGCCTCAAGCTGCGGATCGAGGTGCCCGGCCTCGAGGCGCGGCGCGAGGACGTCCCGCTGATCGCCCGCGCGATCCTGGCGCGGATCACCGCCGAGGACCCGGCCCTCGCCGGGGAGCAGGGGGAGGTCCGCCTCACCCCCGCGCTGGTGACCGCCCTCGTGCGCCACGCCTACACGACCCACGTGCGCGAGCTCGAGGCGCTGCTGTGGGAGGCCCTCTCACGCGGTCGCGACGATCGCCTCGACGTGTGGCCGGGCTTCCCCCGCCTCGGCGCCAGCGCGCCCGCCGCGCCGCCCCCCGCGCGCAGCGCCGCCGCGCCCGAGGCCGGCGCCGAGGAGCCCGCGCAGCCCGTCGACCCCAGCCGCCTCACCCCCGAACAGATCCAGGCCTGCCTCGACCGCCACGACGGCGCCCAGGAGCCCGCCTGGCGCGAGCTCGGCCTCAGCAGCCGCCACGTGCTCGCGCGCCTGGTGAAGCGCTACGGCCTGAACGTCCGCGGCCGCTCGGACTCCTCGACCGGCTCCACCTAGGGCTCGGGAGGTCGCCGTTGGGCGGCACCCTCCGTGCCGCGCCCGTCGGACGACTCCACACGTCACGTACGAGCTCCAGTTAGGAACGAAGCGCAGAGAGCGCCGAGGCCGCAGAGATTCTCTGCGGTCCCAGCGTTCTCTGCGCTTCGTACTCCCGTTCGCTAGCCGAGGTGGCCTGAGGTGGCGGGCTCGCATGCGACAGCGTCTCGGACTCGGACTCGGATCGGATTGCTGCTCAGGGTCACTTCCTCCGGCTCGTGATCGGCTCCGCTTGGCCACTCTCCTTGGCGCGGCGGAGGGGGAAGCCAGCCCGAGAGCAGAAGAGAGGGCAGGAAAGCAGGAAAACAGGAAACCAG
>CAZMSZ010000298.1:0-9422 GCA_964569055.1 uncultured Planctomycetota bacterium
CGGCCTGCGCCCCCCTGTTGAAGACCTCGACCCGATAGCGCAGACTCCGCCGCTCGCGAAACGATCGGCCCTCAGCGACGGAAGAAAGTCATGCGCTCGACCCAGCAGCTCACCAAGGTCCTCTCCCAGGACGGCTTCATCGCCGCGCTCGACCAGAGCGGCGGCAGCACGCCCAAGGCGCTGCGCCTGTACGGCGTGCCCGAGTCGGCCTACTCGGGCGAGGAGGAGATGTTCGCCAAGGTGCACGAGATGCGCACCCGGATCATCACGTCGCCCGCGTTCAACGGCGACCGGATCCTGGGCGCGATCCTGTTCGAGAACACCATGGACCGGCAGGTCCGCGGCAAGGGCTCGGCGCAGTACCTGTGGGAGGAGAAGCGGGTCGTCCCGTTCCTCAAGGTCGACAAGGGCCTGGCGGACGAGGAGGACGGCGTGCAGGTCATGAAGGACATGCCCACCCTCGACGGCCTGCTCGAGCGCGCCCGGGCCAACGGCGTGTTCGGCACCAAGATGCGCTCAGTGATCAAGCGGGCCAGCCCGTCGGGGATCCAGCGGGTGGTGGCGCAGCAGTTCGAGATCGCCCGGCGGATCATCGAGGCCGGCCTGGTGCCGATCGTCGAGCCCGAGGTGGACATCGCCTGCCCCGACAAGCCGGCCGCCGAGCGCCTGCTCGAGACCGCGATCGTGGAGCACCTCGACGAGCTCGAGCCCGAGCAGCTCGTGATGCTCAAGCTGACCCTCCCCGAGGCGGACGACTTCTACGCGCGCCTGATCGACCACCCCAACGTGGTCCGCGTGGTGGCCCTCTCGGGCGGCTACAGCCGCAAGAAGTCGAACAACCGCCTGGCCCGCAACGAGGGCATGATCGCCAGCTTCAGCCGCGCCCTGACCGAGGGCCTCTCGGCCGACCAGAGCGACGAGGCGTTCGACGCCGCCCTCGACGAGGCGATCCAGAGCATCTTCGAGGCCTCGCGCACCTGAGCTGCCGCGAGCCGCGCCGGGGAAGGAGGGCCGAGCAGGTCCTCCTCCCCGTACGAAGAACGAGGAGGACCGCGAGGTCCTCCTCGAGCTGACTGCTGATAGCGGCAACTGGACTTGAACCAGTGACCTACGGCTTATGAAGCCGCCGCTCTAACCGACTGAGCTATGCCGCCGAGAGCGGCAATGATAGCGGGGCGCCGCGCGCGGTCAACGGTTCCCGCCGGGGCGGCTCAGCGCTTCTTCTTGGCGCCCTCCAGGATCTCGGCCACGCCGGCGGGGGCGTCGGGGGTCTCGAGGGGGAACTCGAACTCCACCTCGCCGCCCTTCACGACGGTCGCCCGGGCGCCGTTGGTGAAGTCCATTTGGTTGTTGCGGATGTTCCCGCTGAACAGGACCAGCCCGCCCATTTCGACCTTGAGCTTGTTCACCTTGTCCTCGTCGAGCGGCTTCTTGGTGAGCAGCTCGAGCGTCAGGCTCTTGGGCAGGCAGGTGAAGGTGCGCTTGATCACCGGCAGCACGTTGTTCCCGAAGATCCCGGCCAGGGCCGCCTTGAACAGGGTGAACGGCTCCACCGCCACCTTGCCCTCCTGGTCGCCGGCTTTGAGGCGCTGCTTGCCGCGCCCGACCGCCTCGAGCTCGATCTTGCGGGCGAGGTTCCCCTCGAGCGCGAAGAAGTTGCTCTCGCTCTGCCGCTCGTGGACGAGGCGCACGATCATGGCCACCCGCCCCCGCTTGTCGGAGCGGTGCTTGCGCGCCACGCGCTCCAGCCCCTCCTTCAGCTCGTCGCCGCTCGTGCCGGCCTCCGTCAGGAACACCAGCTCCTTGGCCACGAGGTAGGTCAGGTAGTCGGGCACCACGCTGACGTGGACCTGCAGCTCGCCCATGTCGATCGTCTTGCGGTTGGCCGACTCGAGCTTCTCGAACCAGTCGCGGGCCTCGGCCGCGCTCGGGAGCGAGGGCTCGTCGTCGGCGCGCGCCGCGGGCGCGAGCGCGCAGGCGAGGGCGAGCGGGAGCAGGAGCTGGGGTGCGGGTCGCATCGGGAGGCCTCCTTCCCCGGAGGCCGCAGAACCTAAGGCGGGAGCGCCCGCGCGTCCACCCGGTTTCAGGAACCGGCGGGGTGGGCCGCCGCGTCGCCCGCTCAGCGCTCGGGGGCCTGGTCTCCACCGTCCGGTCGATCGGGCGCCGCGGCGGCGCCGAGCGCCGAGAAGGCCCACACCTCGATCCCCTGCCCCGCGAGGTGGGTGACGAGGAAGCTCGCGAACAGCGGGACCGGGTCGAGCCCGCCGAGGGCGGCGGCGAGGGTCAGCACGACCACCACCCCGAGCAGGCGGAACGGCGCCAGGCCGAGCGTGCTGCCGAGGAACGTGCCCGAATCGGCGTCGAAGCTCGAGACCGCGCCCACCAGCCAGCTCAGCGTCACGGCCTGAGCGGCCGCGTGGCCGATCAGGATCGCGAGCCCGACAGCGGGCGCCCAGGGGCCGAGCAGCGCCGCGGCGAAGGCGAGCCCCGTCAGCGCGAGCACGCCCGCGAGCGAGCAGGTCGCGACGCGGCGGCGCACGGCCTCGGGGACGCGCGGCGGAGGCGGAGCGGCCGGCGGCGAGTCGGCGGTCGAGGGCGGCTCGCCCGCGGGCTGCAGCTCGTCGGGCGCGGGATCAGGCACGCTCGTCCGCGCGGGCGCCGCGCAGGGCGGCCCAGGCGAGGGTCGCCCAGCCCACGATCAGGCCGGTCCCGCCCAGGGGCGTGATCGCGCCCAGCCACTTGACTCCGGTGAGCGCGAGCAGCCACAGCGTCCCGCTGAACACCGCCGCGCCGCCCAGGAACGCCACGGCCGAGGCGGTGAGGGCGCGGCAGCGGGGGCGCCGCTCGGCGAGCAGCCCCACCGCCAGCAGCGCGGGGGCGTGGGCGAGCGCGTAGCGCGAGGCCAGCTCCCAGGTGGCCAGCGCCGCCGGGTCGAGGCGCGTCTTCAGCCCGTGCGCGCCGAAGGCGCCGGTCGCCACGCCGAGGAGGCCGAGCGCCGCGCCCGCGCCGAGCGCGAGGCGCGCCAGCGCCTGCGGGGTCACGGGCCGGCGTCGCCCGCCGCCTCGGGCGCGGGCTCGCTGGTCTGGGGCTCACTCGTCGCGCTGGCCTTGGCCGCCTCCGCCTCGCTCGCGGCGCCCTCGCTCGCCTCGCCCGCCGGGTTGCGCAGCACGAAGTACACGAACACCCCGATCGCGATCAGCACCAAGGGGACGCTGATCCCCTGGCTGGTGGAGAGACCGCCCACGATCGGCACGTCCTCGGGCCAGGTCTTGCGGACCTTGTCGCCGCGGGTCATCTCCACGAAGAACCGGTGGATCGGGTAGATGACGAACAACAGCGCGGTGAGCGCGCCGGGCTTCGAGGCCAGCTTGCGCCGCAGGCTGGCCAGGATCCCGAAGATGATCAGGCACCCCAGGGTCATGAGCGGCTGGCTGGGGAGGAGCGGCTTGCCCTTGTACTCGTCCTCCATCAGCGCGTTGGGGTCGGTGAACGTGAGCGTGAACCAGGTCTCCTCGTGCCAGATCTTGCCGTGGTCGTCGCCCGCCATGAGGCAGCCGATCCGCCCGATCGCCAGCCCGAGCACGGTGGCCGGCGCGAGCAGGTCGCACAGCTTGGGGATCGGGAAGCCGTAGCTCTTGGCCCGCCAGATCGCGACCGGCGTGGCGGCGAGCAGGCCGCCGTACCACACCAGGCCGCCGCTCCTGAGGTTGAACGGGGCGTACCAGGCGGCGTCGGCGTACATCGCCTCCCAGTTGTGCACGACGAAGAAGATCCGCGAGCCGATCAGGCCGGCGATGAACACCTCGACGGCGAGGGACACGCAGTCCTCGGGGTCGAGCCCCAGGCGGGACGCGTCGCGCTTCACCCACCACAGGCCGAGGAGGACGCCGGCCAGCACCAGCGCGCCGAAGGTGTGGACGATCGGCGTGCCGCCGATCTCGATCAAGATGGGGTGCATGGGCCGATCCTAACGTGTCGCTCCGGCGCCGAGCGGATCGAGGGCAGCGGGGGTCCCGAAACCCGCGCCCGGCTCCGAGAGCCCGCCGGCCTGAGCCGCGCGCGCCCGCTCCTCGCCACAACCTCAGGCCGCGCCATGCCCGCGGCGGCACGCCCGGACGGACCCCTAACCGGCGCGGGGGATCGCCGCTACGGTGCAGGTATGAGCCCGTGGCCCCTGCTCCCGCTCCTGCCGGCGGACGTCGAGGACGTCCCGCGGCCGGGGCGTGTCATGCGCTGGCCGGGGGAGCGGCGCGACTGGCTGTGGACCGGGAGCCAGTGGATCGGCATGGTCCCCGAGTTCGACGGCGGCGACGTGTGGAGCCAGCTCGAGGAGCTCGACGAGGCGGCCTGACAGCGCCGCTCGCTCGACGTGAACGCCTCTTTCCTTGCCCCTTGCCGCTGCCCTGGCCCTCGCGCGGCTCTCTGCTGCCGCTGGTTGGCAGGAGCGCTCTTGGCGAGGGCGGGCAAGGGCAAGGGGCAGGGAGCTCGATCGCGCAGGCGGGCAGCGCGTTGACTCACCGCCAGAAGCGGTGCGGATCGAAGTGGTCGGGCGGGACCTCGGCCCGGCGCTCCTCGACCCGGACCTCGGTCTCGCGCTCGCCCTCGCGCTCCACCACGCGCAGCGCGAACGGGCGCCAGCGCTCGCCGATCACCCGCTGGTCCCAGGCCCACAGCGCCCGCACGGCGCGCCCCTCGGGGTCGAGCTCCTCGGCGCACAACAGGGCGCCGCGCGCGCGGTCGACGTGGAGGCGGCGTCGGGCGCGCCCCGCGGCGGTGCAGGTGAGCACGTACACGGCGCGCGGCTCGCTCCCCGCCTCCGGCGGATAGTGGAGCGTCGCGCGGCGCTCGAGCGCGGGCGCGCGCCACCCGCTCGGATCGTCGGCCAGGAGGTCGCGCCAGCGCAGGGCCGAGCCTGCCAGCCGCTCGTCGGGTCCCGGCGGCGGGCAAGGCGTCGCGCGCCGGCGCGCGGGGTCGTAGCGCCAGGCGCGCGCCGCCGCCCCGCCGGCCGGGCGCTCGATCAGGAGCGCCACGCCGCGCAGGGACGGCGGCTCCGCGAAGCGGACGCGCAGGCGCAGGGGGGCGTGCTCGTCCGCTCCGCGCGCCGACTCGCCGGCCTCGGTCGCCTCGCGTTCGAGCGCCTCGTCGCCGGAGCTCCGCTCGAGCGAGACCTCCAGCACCGCCTCACGCTCGAGCGGGCCCGCGCCGCGGGTGATCAGGCGGAGCCGCGCGTGCTCGCGGCGTGGCAGCGCCCGCTCGCGCGCGAGCTGCGTCACCAGCGCGCCCACCTCGGCCTCGCGCGCGGGCTCCTCCGCGGGCTCCTCCTGCGCCAGCGCGCCGCCCGCGGCGCACAGCGCCAGGATCGCCGTCGCGGGGAGGGCCGCGCGCGGCACTAGAACTCGACCCGCGCCTCGAACAGGAGGCGGCCGTCGCGGCGGAACTGACCGAAGAACGTCTCGTCCGGCCCCACGAACACGTCGCCCCCGAGCATGAGGTGGAGGTGGTCGGTCACCCGCCAGGTGGCGCTCGGGTGAAGCAGCGCGTTCTCGCGCCCGTAGGTGATCACCGCCGCGATCAGCTCCAGGCTGAGGTCGAGGTACTGCCGCTCGATCTTGTACTCGAGCCGGGTCAGCCAGGCGCCCTTGAACACGCGGTCCACCCGCGCCACGTTCGCGAGGTCGCCCTCGGGGGCGCGGGTCTCGACGTCGCCCGCGTACTCCAGCCCGATCGAGAGGTCGTGCTCGCCGAGCACGTCCACGAACGTGTAGTTGAAGCCGAGCACGTACTGGAGGAAGTCGGCCGCCTCGCGGGCCGTGGTCCAGGTGTGGGCCGCCTCGCCGTGGAGCTGCACGCCCGAGAGCACCTCGCCCAGCCGCCCCTCCACCCCCAAGAACCCGAGCGTGGTCGCGAAGTCGGCGCCGAGGACGTGGATCCGGTCGAACACGGGCTCGATCAGGGGGAGCCCCGTCCCGGCCTGGACGCCCAGGCGGGGCGAGGGAATGTCGCTCCAGCCGGTGAAGCCGCTGAGCGAGACGTCCCACCCGCCCAGCCGCATGGTCCCGCGCGCGCCCCACTGCGCGTTCTCGGCCACGAAGTCGGGGTCGTCGGGGCGGAGCACGGGCACCGGCGCGGCGCGCAGCAGGTCGAACCGCTCGCCGCGCAGCGGCAGGCGCGAGCGGGTGAAGGTGGGGATGCTCACCAGCTCGAGGGCCCACGAGCCGACGTCGAGCGTGACGGCCGCCGCGAGCACCGGGATCCGCCGGCTGTCGAACAGGTCGCTGAAGTCGATCGGGTTGAGGTTGTCGGTCGGGTTGAACAGGTCGCCGGTGCCCCACGCGAACACCTGGTAGCCGCCGCGCAGCTCGAACCAGTCGAGGGTCAGCGCCAGGTAGGCCTCGCTCGGGACCACGATCGGGCGGCGGCGCGCCTCGTCGTCCACGTTCTCGAGCGCGCCGGCCGCGTAGTCGGCGTCGTCGACCCGCACGTCCGCGGCGACCACCGCGCGCAGCCCCTTGGTCCCCGCCTCGTCGCGCACCAGCCAGTCGCGGTACTCCAGGTTCACCCGCAGCTCGTGGCGCGTCTGCCGCTGGTCGCGGTCGAAGCCGCTGCTGAAGTGGGTCAGGTTCTTGTAGGCGACGTTGCCGTGGACGTTGGCGCGCAGCCAGGCCCAGGCCCGGTCGACGGGGTGGAGCACCTCGCCGGCGTCCTCGCCGGCGACCGCGGCGCCCGCCGCGGTGGTCCCCGTCGCCTCCCCGTCGCCCGCCTCGGCGAACGCCTCCTCGAACAGGGCGTCCCAGTCGTCCACCCCGGCGCTGGCGGAGCCGCCCCCCTCGGGCTCGACCGCGTCGAGCGCGCGCGAGCGCTCCTCGGCCAGCCGCCGCGCGATCGCCTCCTCCTCGGCCCGGGTGGTCGCGGCCGCGAGGCGGGCCTCGAGCTCGCGCTTCGCCTGCTCGAGCTCGGCGAGCTGGCCGCGCGCCTCCTCCAGCGCGGCGCCCTCGGCCGCCTTCGCCTCGCGGCGGGCCGCCTCGGCCGCGGCCGCCGCGCGGGCGTCCGCCTGGGCGCGCTCCTCGCTCCGCGCGCGGGCCAGCTCGACCTCGAACGCCTCCTCCGCGGCGCGCGCGGCCGCGCGCGCCTCCTCGCCCGCGCGGGCCGCGGCGGCCTGCGCCTCGCGACGCGCCTCGAGGAGCGCGTCGCTCCTGGCCTGCGCCGCCGCGTCCGCCCGGGCGCGCCGCTCGGCCTCGAGCGCGGCCTCCCCGGCGCGGCGCGCCTCGCCCTCGCGCCGCTGGGCGTCCGCCCGCGCCTCGTCCCGCTCGACCGCCAGCGCGCTCAGCGCGTCTTGGTGGACGCGCGCCAGCGCCGTGAGGTCCTCGCGGCGGCGGTGCTCGATCCAGCCGGCCACGCCGCCGCCCACCGCCAGCCCCGCCAGGAGGGCCAGCGCCAGCGCGCCGCGGCCCACCCGCCGTGCGTCGGCCGCCGGCGCCGGCGGGGAGCGACGCCCCGACAGGGTGGGGACCTCGGCGTCGGGGTCGAGCGCCTCCTCCCGCCAGGAGCGCCGGGCCGAGGCGCCGCGGCGCTCGCGCGGGCGCGGCTCGCGCGCGGAGGTGGCCCCGGCGATCCGCGCCGAGTCGTCCACGATCGAGGCCTGGTAGCGCGCCGACGCGTCCTCCCCCTCGTCGGGCACGATCACCAGCGGGCCCGACCCGTCGATCGGGCCGAGGTCGGGGTCGTCGTCGCCCGCGACCAGCGCCGCGAGCGCGTCGGAGTCGTCGAGGTCGACCACCTCGGCGTCGCCCGACACGTCGAGGCCGTCGAGCGAGGCGTCGTCCTCGAGCCGCGACCCGGGCGGGAGGCTCGGCAGCCGCTGCGCGCTCGACGGCTCGGGCTCGTCCGCGTCCCACGCGTCGTCGTCCGCGGTCTCGCCGAACGGGAAGCGAACGCGCGAGTCGTCGTCGGGAGGCTGCGGATCGCGCGGTGGGCGTCGCGGAGGACGTCGCTTCGCCACGGCACCTCGGGCCCGCGATGTTGGCGGAGCGCGGGCGAGCGCGATCGTAGCGGGCGTGAGGCCCCAGGGCGACCCTGTCGGGACGGTGCGTTGCGAGGACGAAGCGAGCGCCCGTCCTTGGACAGGTGACTGTGCCGGCGCGCCCGCCTCGACCGCCGCGAAGTCGGGGCACCGCGAGGTCGCTCACCCGCGATACGAGGTCGTCGCTGGGCGGGGGTCGCGCGCTGTTCGCAGGTCCAGCTCGACAGGCTGGCCGGTTGACCGCCGTTCCCTCAACGGACCCGGTTCTTACCGACCGAGATCGCCCCGTTGCTCCAGTTCCGCCCTACCGCCGCGACATAACCGTCGTGTTCTGGGCCACTCGGGGTGGCCCCGAGGTTGCCTAGGGCGCGGCACCCCGTGGGGAAAGTGGGGAAAGGGGTCGGTGCGAGGAGAGGACCGGGCAGCTCGCTCGCGAGCGCTCCGGGGGGGCTCTCCTCGCGCCGACCCGGTTTCGCAGGCAGCGCCGCGCGGGCCAGGTATCCTGACCGCGCGTGCGCGTGCCCCTCCCGTTCGAGCCCGGGTCCTTGATCGGCGCGGTCCACCTGCGACCGCTGCCCGGGAGCCCGCGCTGGGCGGCGAGCGGCCGGCCGAGCCTGGAGGCGATCGTCGAGCGCGCGCTCGCCGACGCGCGCGCCTACCTCGAGGCGGGGTTCGACGGGTTGATCGTCGAGAACTACGGCGACGCGCCGTTCTTCAAGGAGGCTCCCCCCGAGACGGTGGCCGCGCTCACGCGCTGCTTGCGCGAGGTGGTGGTGGCCGCCGCCGGGCGGCCGGTCGGGGCGAACGTGCTGCGCAACGACGCCCACGCGGCCCTCGCCTGCGCGGTAGCGGCCGGGGCGCGCTTCGCGCGCGTGAACGTGCACAGCGGCGCGGCGGTGACCGACCAGGGGCTGATCGAGGGTCGGGCGGCGGAGACGCTCCGCCTGCGGGAGGCGCTCGGCGCCGGCCCGAGCGGCCCGCACCCCGTCGCGCTGCTCGCCGACGTCCACGTCAAGCACGCCAGCCCGCTCGGCGAGACCGACGTCACCCGCGCCGCGGCGGACGCCTTCGAGCGCGGCCTCGCCGACGCGCTGATCCTGTCGGGGGCCGCGACCGGCGCCGCGCCCGAGCTCGCCCCGCTCGAGGCGGTGCGCCGCGCGCTCCCCGACGCGCCGCTCCTGCTCGGGAGCGGGCTGCGACCGGAGGCCTGCCCGACCCTCGCGCCGCGCTGCGACGGCGCGATCGTGGGGAGCGCGGCGCAGGTCGAAGGCCACGCGGGCAACCCGGTCGACCCCGCCCGCGCGCGGGCCGTGGTGGCCGCGTTCCGCGCCGCGCGCTAGGCTCTGCCTCGAAACTCGGACCGCGCCCTCGCTCGCCCTCGTCGCCGCTGGCTTCGTTGCTC
>CAZMSZ010000299.1:0-6099 GCA_964569055.1 uncultured Planctomycetota bacterium
CGGGGTGGGGGGGGGGGGGGGGGGGGGGGGGCCCGACGCCGCGTCGGCCTTGGAGGGGGGAGCAGGGGGAGGCGAGCGTTGTCGGGCGTGGCGGGTCAGCGAGCGCGTGGGGCGGCGGCACACGAGCGGGGGCGCCGGGCGCTCGCGCGACCGACGGGCCGAGAGGTGGGGCGTTCAGTTCGATGTGCGCTACGGCGGGTCCACTAGCGCGGCGTGGTATACGCGCATTCCGTACGTTCCGCGCGGGAAGGTCGTCTTGCGTCGGCCCGCGCGCCAGAGGAGGTACGCCTCGCGGTAGGCTGCGCGCCAGGCGACGAGCTCGGCCTTCTCCTCGGGTGAGGCGTTCTCGCGGCCGGCGAGGTGGGGGGTGAGGGCGAAGTCCGGCGAGCCGGCGCCGGGCGAGGATTCGGGCTGCTGGCGGCGGACGCGCTCGCGGCCCATGAAGGAGAGGCGCGCGCGCGCGAACTCGGCGCGGATCTCCGCGACGCGGTGCTCGAGGCGGTCGCGCACCAGGCGGTGGAACGCCTCTCGGGGCAGGTCGGCGAACATGCTCGGCACGTGCACCTCGAACGGCGCCTGCTCGGGGAGCGTGCTCGGGCGCTCTCTGTAGCTCGCCCGCTTCGGTTCGGGCGGACGGCGGTTCGGGTCCGGCCAACGCAGGCGGCCGGGGCGGTAGGTCGGCTCGTGGCCTGGCGGTCTGCGGCCGCCGAAGAACGCTTGCTCGGGGCGCGGGGTCTGCTCCCTGAGGACGCCCATGTCCTCGGGCCGCGTGATCACGCCGGGCCACAGGTCGGGGTGCTCCACGAGACGGTCCGCCGTGGGGTTCGCGTACAGGTAGACCAGCTTGGCCAGCGCCTTCTCCCGGGTGTTCAGCTCGACGTTGTTGTACGAGTCGGGCTGGCGCCAGAGCGACTCGCGACGGCCGTAGTGAGCGTTGAGGGCGCGCGCGATCAGCTGGTCCACGTCCCGCATGAAGGCGCCGAGCTCGCTGTCGGGGTCCTCGACCACCAGGTGGATGTGATTGGTGGAGGCCACGACCGCGCACACGCGCACCTTGAAGCGCTCGGTCGCCACCGCGAGGGCGAAGCGCACGACCTGGTTCACGGGCTCGGTCGGCGTGAGCAGGAGCTTGCGCTGCGTGCAGCGGCGGGTCACGAAGTGGAGCTGGCCGGCGCGGAGGCGCCTCGCGGTCGTCATGACCGGCCCCTGGCAAACTGGGGACCCCGCTGGAAGTCGCCGCGCGCGACGCCGCGGCGGGGTTTGGTCGCAGATCCGCCCCGAGCACCGACCCGAACGCGGGTAGAACTTGCTCACCGACTCGGTCGACGGGACGAATGGCTCGTCCGGCGCAGCTCGCCCGCGCCGCCCAGCGAACCTGCCGAAGCAGGGCTCCGGCGCGTCAGCGCGGCGGGTCCCCTACCACGCGCCAGCTCGCCAGGCAGGCCTTCAGCAGTCGCTCCAGGCGGCGCATGTCGCGGGCGTCGGCGTAGCCGGCGAACAGGACGGTGCGCTCGCCGCGGAAGCGGACCTCGCGCAGGGCGCGGACGGCGCGCTCGCCCACGCGGGTCTCGGTGCGCAGGCGCTGATCGGCCCCCGCGGGGTGGCGCTCGAGGCGGGGGCGCTCCAGCACCGAGAACGCGCCGACCGCGGCGAGGTCGCTCAGCTCCCGCTCGATCCAGGCCACCTGCTCGGCGTACGACTCGCCGGCGGCCCGCACCGAGAACACGTGGACCCGGGGGCCGAAGCCGCTGGGGGCCGTCGGGCCGCGCAGGACCAGGATCTCCCCCTCCCAGGTGGCCACCCACCCGCGCGGCTTGCGGATCGAGAAGCCGGGCCCCTCGATCGGCTGGAGCTCGAGCGGGTCCTCGAGCTCGAGCGGGGGCAGCTCGCCCTCGATCTGCACGCCGGGCTCGGGCCGCTGCCGCAGCAGGTACTCCTCGCGCATGCGAAGCCAGCGCGCGCCGCGCAGCGGCGCGTCGAGGTGGGCCTCGAAGTAGGCGTCGGTGAGCACGTCCGCCTCGGGGTCGAACCAGCGGACGCGAGCGCGCTCGGCCACGAGCTCGCCCTCGTCGTGCCGCTCCCCGTAGGGCCAGGTCACGCGGATCGTGGTGTCGGTCACGCCGCGGCGGGCGTCGATCTTGCCGACGATCACGTTGCCGTCGGTCGTGACGACGATCCCGGCCGCCGCCGGGGTGGTGAAGGCCAGCAGCGCCAGCAGCGCCACGAGCGAGCGGGTCATTCGGCCTCCTCCAGCCCCAGAGCCTTGCGCTCGCTGACCCGGACCTGCCGGATCAGCTCCTGCTTGGGCGTCTCGCGGCCGAGCACCAGCCAGGCGGACGCGCTCAGGAGCAGCGCCGCGGCGATCGCGAGCGTCATGCGCCACAGCGCCTGGCGGCGACGGCGCGCGTGGGTGGGGGTCGCGGCCACCGCCGCGATCACGCGCTCCTCGAGCCCGCCCGGCGCGGGGGCCGCGCGCAGGGCGTCGGCGAGCACGGCCTGCTCCTGCTCGAGGCCCGCGTACGCCTCGCCGCACGCGGGGCAGCCCGCGACGTGCGCCCGCAGAGCGGGCTCGTCGGCGCCGAGCGCGAGGTCGAGCAGCGCGTCGGCGCCGGGATGCTCGCTGCTCGGGTGCTCGCCGGCCGGCGGCTCGCGCTCGCCGGCGGGCTGCTCGCTCGAGTGCTGCTCGCTCATGCCAACCTCGTCCGCAGGGCGTGGATCGCGCGGTGGAGCGCGATCCGCACCGCGCCGGGGGTCATGTCGAGCCGGGCGCCGATCTCGGGGGCGCTGAGCCCCTCGGCGTACTTGAGGTGGAGCACGGCGCGTTGCTTGGCGGGGAGCGTCGCTACGGCCTGGTCCAGCGCGTCGCGCTCCTCCCAGCCCAGCGGCGGGGCGGCGGCGCTCGGCAGCTCGTCGGGCAGCGGGCCCCAGGCCCGGCGGGCGCGCAGCCCGTCGATGCACGCGTTCTGGGCGATCCGGAACAGCCACGGGGCGAACCGGCGCGCCGGGTCGTACCGGTCGAGGTGCTCGTATGCCTTGAGGAACGCCTCCTGCACCCGGTCCTCCGCCTCCGCCTCGTCGCCGAGCAGCCGCCGGCAGAGCCCGAACACCGGCCCCGCGTAGCGCCGCACCAGCGTCGAGAAGGCCTCCCGGTCGCCGATCGCCGCCCGGTGCGCCAGCTCCTCGTCGCTCCTCGGCGCCAGGCTCACGGCTGACACACCTTCCTTACGGGGTCCCGGCCGGGGGCGTTACGAGGCGGTTCTCCACCACGACTCCCCACGAGTTATCCACAGCGCGCCAGAGGCTGCAACATTCTGGGACTACGTGACTTGCGCGCCCTGGTCCACCGACTCCCCGAGGCCCCGGTCGTCGGCGGGTCCCGACACCGGGCGCCGCCCGAGCGCCGCGGCGAGGTGGTGGTGGATCGACTCGGCGAGGGACTCGCGCGCCGTGGGCAGCCCCAGGCTGGCCAGCGAGGCCATGACCTGCGCCTCGAGGTCGCAGGGGCGGAACAGGGCGAAGCGGGCGAGGTCGGCGGTGAGGTTCAGCGCGAACCCGTGATAGGTCACCCAGCCGCGGCAGGCGATCCCGATCGAGGCCAGCTTGCGCCCGCGGGCCCACACCCCGGTCAAGCCGGGGTTGCGCTCGGCCGCGAGCCCCACCACCTCCCCGAGCGCCGCGATCAGCGCCCCTTCGAGCGCGCGCAGAAAGGCGTGCAGGTCGCGCTCGCCGGGCGCGAGCGCCACGATCGGGTAGCCCACGAGCTGCCCCGGGCCGTGGTAGGTGGCCGAGCCGCCGCGCTCGACCTCGAGCACCGGGATCCCGGCGGCCGCGACCAGCGCCAGCTCGCTCGCGCCGCCGGCGTGGCGGCGCCCGGCGGTCACGACCTCGTCGTGCTCGCACAGGAGCAGCAGGTCCTCGCCGGCCTCGCCCTCGCGCCGGCGCGCCTCCACGAGCTCGCGCTGGAGCGCCCAGGCGCGCTCGTAGGGGATTCGGCCGAGGTCGACCCGGCGCAGCGCCCTCGGCTCAGCCGCGGCCCCGCTCCTCGAGCTCCTCCGCCAGCGCGCGCCGCTGCGCCAGGAGCGCCGGCGGCGGGGTCTCGTAGACGTCCTCCAGGAGGTCGAGGGGCGGCGGCAGCTCGGCCTGCTCGGCCGTCTTGACCGCCTCGTTGATCTCCGCGCGCCAGCGCTGGTCGAGCGCCTCCTCGCGGGCGGCGTCCCACAGGCCGCGCTCCTCGAGGTAGGTCCGCAGCCGCGCGATCGGGTCGCGCCGCTCCCAGGCGCCCACCTGCGCGGCGTCGCGGTAGCGCGTGGGGTCGTCCGCCGAGGAGTGGCCGCCCATGCGGAACGTGACCAGCTCCAGGAACGTCGGCCCGCCGCCGTCACGCGCCCGCTCGACGGCGCGCCGCACCTCGCGGTAGACGGCGAGCAGGTCGTTGCCGTCCACCCGCACGCCCGGCATGCCGTAGGCCCGCGCCTTGACCGCGAACGTGCGCGAGGCGGACTGCAGGCTGGAGGGCACCGAGATCGCCCACTGGTTGTTCTGGCACACGAACACCGCCGGCACCTTCCACACGCCCGCGAACGTGAGCGCGGCGTGGAAGTCGGGCTCGCTGGTGCCGCCGTCCCCCACGAACCCCATGGCGACCTTGCGCTCGCCCTCGAGCTTCATGGCGTAGGCGCAGCCGGTCGCCTGCGGGAGCTGGTTGGCAATGCACGAGGACCACGAGACCTGGTTCACCGCGCGCCCGGCGAAGTGCATGGGCTGCATGCGCCCCTTCAGCACGTCGTGCCGGTTGCCGAACATGTGGGCGAAGTAGCGCGAGAGCGGGAAGCCGCGCAGCAGCATGATCGCGTTCTCGCGCAGGGCCGGGAACACCCAGTCCTCGGGCTCGAGCGCGGCGCCGCTCCCGATCACCGAGGCCTCCTGCCCGCGCGCCGACCCGAAGAAGCCGATCCGACCCATGCGCTGCAGCCCCTCGAGGCGCAGGTCGATCGCGCGCATCAGGGCCATGGCCTCGTACAGCTCGACCAGGCGCGCCGGCGCCAGCTCGGGCAGGTCGGCGCCGGGGAGCAGGCGCCCCTCCTCGTCGAGCACCTGCGCCAGGCCGAGGTCGGGCGCCAGCTCCTCCTGCTCGGTGACGGCGCTCACCGGGCTACACCCCCTCGAGGATGAACAGCTCGGGCTCCTCGAGGTACTTGACCACGTCGTTCATGAACCGCGCCGCGTCGGCGCCGTCGACCACCCGGTGGTCGAGCGAGATCGACAGGTACATCACGTCGGCGATCGCGATCTGATCGCCCTTCACCACCGGCCGCTTCTTGATCTTGTGGACGCCCATGATGGCGACCTCGGGGTAGTTGAGGATCGGCGTGGCGAGGAGCCCGCCGATGTGCCCGGCGCTGGTGATCGTGAACGTCCCGCCCTGCAGGTCCTCGGGCGCCAGGCTGCCCGCGCGGGCCCCCTCGCCGAGGCGGGACAGCTCGCGCGAGATGTCGAGCACCGTGCGCCGGTCGGCGTGCTTGAGCACCGGGACCACCAGCCCGCGCTCGGTGTCGGCCGCGATCCCGATGTTGTAGTAGCGCTTGTAGACGATCTCCTGCGTGCTCTCGTCGAGGGCGGCGTTGAGCTGCGGGTGGAGCCGCAGCGCGTGGCACACCGCCTTCACGATGAACGCCAGGTAGGTCACCTTGGCGCCGCGCTGCGCGGCCAGGGCCTTCATGCGCGCGCGCAGCTCGACCAGCGCGGTGACGTCGACCTCCTCCACGTAGGTGTAGTGGGCGGCCGTGCGCTTGGAGCGGGCCATCTGCTCGGCGATCTTGCGCCGCACCCCGCGCAGCGGGACGCGCTCCTCGACCTCGCCCGCGGGCGCGGGGCCGAGCGGGAGCGGCGCGGGGGCGGCCGGCGCGGGGAGCGGAGCGCGCGCCGCGGGGCGGGCGGGGGCGGCGGCCGGCGCGGCCGCCGCGCCGCTGGCGATCCGCTCGACGTCGGCGCGGGTCACGCGCCCGCGCGGGCCGCTGCCCGGGACGCGCCGGATGTCCACCTTCAGCTCGCGCGCGCGGCGGCGGGTGGCGGGGGTGGCGAGCACGCGGCCCTGCGGCT
>CAZMSZ010000299.1:6199-8145 GCA_964569055.1 uncultured Planctomycetota bacterium
AGCTCGCGCGCGCGGCGGCGGGTGGCGGGGGTGGCGAGCACGCGGCCCTGCGGCTCGGCGAGCAGCGCGACCGCGCCGTTGCCGTTCCCGTTGCCGCTCGCCTGCGCCTGCTTCGCCGCGGGCGCCTGCGCCGGCGCGGCGTGGCCGTGCCCGCCCGCGAGCTTGCCCTCGCTCACCTCGCGGAAGCTCGCGATCGCGGTGTGCACCGGGACCACGTCGCCCTCGCGCGCGAGCAGGTCGCCCACGACCCCGGTCACGGGGCAGGGGATCATGACCGTGGCCTTGTCGGTCATGACCTCGACGAAGTCTTGCTCTTCGACCACCCGGTCGCCCGGCTGGACGTGCCACTTGACGATCTCACCCTCGGCGACGCCCTCGCCGATGTCGGGGAGGAGGAACTGCTGGGCCACGACGGCCTCCGTGCTCACGGGAGTGGGGGGATCGCGGGACGCGGCCGCGCGCTACGGGAACTTGCCCTCGCCGCGCGCGTCGCGCTCGCGCTCGAGGTCACGCCGCAGGTTCTCCGGCATGACCTCATAGACGTCCGAGAACAGCGACTCGAGCTCGGGGCGCGGGACCCGCTCGTTCTCCTTGATCGCGGCGTTGACCTCGTCGCGGGCCTCCTGCCGGAACGCCTCGTCCTTGGCGGCGTCCCACAGGCCCTTCTCCTCGAGGTAGCGCGTGAAGCGCAGGATCGGGTCGAGCTTCTCGTAGGTCTCGAGCTCCTCGCGCGGCACGTAGCGGGTCGGGTCGTCGGACGAGCTGTGCCCGGCCATGCGGTAGGTCACCAGCTCGAGGAACGTGGGCCCCTCGCCCGCGACGGCGCGCTCGCGCGCCTCGTGGGTCGCCTTGTAGACCGCGAGCAGGTCGTTGCCGTCGACGCGCACCCCCGGCATGCCGTACGCGACCGCCTTCTGGGCGAACGTCTCGCTCGCGCTCTGCTTGGAGATCGGGCAGGAGATCGCCCAGCCGTTGTTCTCGCACACGATGATCACGGGGGCCTTGTCGACCGCGGCGAAGTTCATGCCCGCGTGGAAGTCGTTCGAGGAGGTGCCGCCGTCGCCGATGAACGTGAGGGCCACGGTCTGGGCGCCCTTGCGCCGCATGGCCATGCCGACCCCGGCCGCCTGGATCACCTGCGTGCCGATCGGGCTCGAGATCGAGACCATGTTGACGCGCTTGAACGAGTAGTGGACCGGCATCTGCCGGCCCTTGGTGTTGTCCCAGGCGTTGCCGAAGCACTGGGCCACGATCTCCTTGACCGTGACCCCGCGGAACAGGAACGTCCCCGGCTGGCGGTAGCCGGGCACCAGCCAGTCCTCGCCGGTGAGCGCGGCCGCGGTCCCGACGCTGCAGGCCTCCTGCCCCTTGCTGGCGAGGTAGAAGAAGATCCGGCCCTGACGCTGCAGCGTCATCAGGCGCTCGTCCATGATCCGCGTCTTGATCAGGGAGCGCTGCATGCGCAGCAGCAGCTCGTCGTCGAGCCCCGGATCGAGGGCGGCGTCGACGGTGCCATCGGGCGCGAGGATCCGCAGCATGTCCTGGGGGCTCGCGTCCACCGCGGTGCTCATGGTGTGTGACCTCCCGGCGCAACAGGAAGGCCCCATTAGACGGGCGCTGCGCGACGAGCACAAGGACGGCGGACTGCGCGCCCATGCCGCGCTGCGGCGCGAACGCCAGGCGAACGCGGGATCAGAGCTTCTCGCGGGCGGCCGCGATCAGGTCCCGCAGAGCCCGCTGCTCGTCGGCCGGCAGGCTCCCGAGCGCGCGCTCGAGCTCCTCGTAGCCGTACTGCCGCACGACCGCGTCCACGGTCGGCGCGAGCTTCGCGCTGCGCCTCGAGAGCTGGACGGCGCGCGCGGCGCCCTCCTCCGGGAACAGCTCGGCCGTGACCGCCCACGCCTGGAGCGCCACGCGGGCCACCTCCGGGGCCGTCGGCTGGCGGA
>CAZMSZ010000299.1:8245-9370 GCA_964569055.1 uncultured Planctomycetota bacterium
GAACGCCGCCTCGACCGCCTGCTTCTCGGCGGTGATCCACTCGCTCTCCTGCTTGAGGCGCAGGCCCTCGGCGCGCGTCTCGGCGCTGACGCCGTGCCACTCGTCGAACTCGGCCAGATACTCGCGCGGCCGCTCGCCGGCGCGGACCAGCGTCAGCCCGCCGCCCTCCTCGCGCACCAGGTGGGCCGGGGCGCACGGCAGCCCGACCACGCGCGCCGCCCAGGCCAGGTCCCCCGCGGACTCGCGCAGGAGGCCGAGGTAACGGGTGAGGGGCCGGCGGCTGCGCGGCGGCTCGCGCAGGCGGTCGGTCGTGCGCCAGGCCGACCCGCCGCGGGGCGGCTCGAGCGCCGGATCGATCGCGAGCACCAGCGGGAGCGCGCAGCGCCGCGCCTGCTCCAGCGCGTCGACCGGCGCCAGCCCGGCCGCCTGGTTCGAGGCCACCGCCGCGACGCTCTGCTCGCCGGTGACGGCGGCCTCCATGAAGGCGTAGGTCTCGAGGTAGCGACAAGCCGCGGTGGCGAGCAGCCCCCGCTCCTCGGCCTCGCGAGCCACGGCCTCCAGGCCGGGCGCGGCGGCGGCGCGGACGGCGCGCAGCACGCGCTGCCAGACCACCTTCAACGTCCAGTCGGCGTCGCGGTAGCTCGCCTCCCACCTCGCCAGCCAGGCGACGAGCTTCGCCGTGCCCACGTCCCCCCGGTCGATCGGGCCGAGCGTGCCCCCCATGGTGACCAGCCCCGGCGGCGGGTTGGGGGCGTACGAGAGCGCCTGCTCCTCCACGATCCACGCGAACCTGCTGCCCCCCGCCTTGAGCGCCTCGACACGCCGTCGGCCGGCCGCCTGCATTAGCGCCACGCGCTCGGGCGAGTCGACCGGCTCGCCCCACAGCCGCATGGTGTCGAGCCAGGGACGCGCCTCGTTGACGCCGAGCACCTGCGACTCGCGCTTGGCGGCGGCCACGGCCGCCGCCAGCCGGTCGCGGTCGCGCAGCACCTCGCTGGGGTGGGTCACCAGCTGCTTGCACACGTACCGCATGGCAGCGCCCGGCCCGTACCGGTTCTTCGCGAGGGCGTCCGCGGCCGCGACCAGCTCGGCCCGCAGGGCGGCCTCTCGCTCCTGCACGCCGTA
>CAZMSZ010000300.1:0-9356 GCA_964569055.1 uncultured Planctomycetota bacterium
CGGCATGGATCGAGATGAGGTCGGCTGGGAGGCCACCGCCCGGGTGAGCCGCGCCCGGCCCGGAGCGGCCGCGAGCAGCGTGGCGGTGGTCGTCGGCGAGGTCGAGGTCGCCACCGCGGTGGCCGACCTCCTCGCGCGGCGCGGGCATCGCGTGCTGATCCGCCACGACCTCGCCGGCGCCGAGGCCCTGGTCGACTCCCCGCCCGACCTGCTGGTGGTGGGCGAGCGCCTGAGCGACGGGGCGAGCGGCCTCGAGCTGGTGGCGCGGCTGCGGCGGCTCGAGCCGGCCGACCGCCTGGCGGTGCTGGCCCTGGTCGGCCCCGACGAGGAGGCCGTGCTGCGGGCGTACGCCGCCGGAGCCGACGACGCGATCGCGCGGAGCGCGCCCGAGGCCACCGTGGCGGCCAAGTGCACCCACCTGCTCCAGCGGCTGCACGCCGGGGTCGGGCGCGCCGCGGCGCCGTCCTTCGAGGTGTTCGCCTCGGGCGAGCTGGCGTTCGACCGCTACCGCGTCGAGGGCGTGCTCGGGCGCGGCGGCTTCGGCGCCGTATACGCCGCCCGCGACGAGACGAGCGGGGCGGCCATCGCCCTCAAGGTGGCGGCGCGGCGGGGCGAGCCCGACGAGGCCGAGCGCTTCGTCCGGGAGGGGTACTGCCTGGCGGCGGTCCGCAGCCCGCACGTGGTCCGGATCGTCGAGCTGGGGCGGCGCGGAGACGTCGCGTTCTGCGCGATGGAGCGGGTCGAGGGCGCCACGCTCCACGACCAGGTGACCGAGCACGGGAGCTGCGGGCCCGAGCAGGCCATGCGCCTCTTGGAGGGCCTCGCCCACGCCCTCGCGGCCCTCGCCGCGCGCGACCTCGTCCACCGCGACCTCAAGCCGCTCAACGTGATCCTGCGCGGCGACCGCTTCGAGGACCCGGTGCTGATCGACTTCGGCCTGACGAAGCGCTCGTTCGACCGCGGGATCACCTCCCCCGACATCCTGCTCGGGAGCCCGGGCTACGTCGCGCCCGAGCAGCTGAGCGGGCCGGCCGACGCCCGCTCCGACCTGTTCGCGCTCGGGCAGGTGGTGCTGTTCGCGCTCAACGGGTTCGACCCCTTCCCCTGGCTCGATCGCTTCGAGCGGATCCAGGCCATGGCGCGCAAGCAGACCCCGATCCCCGCCGGCCTCCCGCCCCGCCTCACGGCGGTGCTCGATCGCCTGACGCAGATCGACCCGGCCGACCGCTACCGGTCGGCCCGCGCGCTCCTGCAAGACCTCGGGGCGCCATGAGCGCGCGCAGGGCGCCACGGCCACGAGCGCCTCGCCCCGGGGGGACCTCGCCCGCGGAGGGCTCGCCGTGACGCACGACATCGCGCTGCTCGAGGACGAGCCGGACCTCCGTGAGCTCGTGACCGAGGTGCTCGAGAGCCGCGGCTATCGCGTCCGCAGCTTCGGCCGCGTGACCGAGGCGGCGGCGCTCCTCGAGCTGCCCCCCGACCTGTTCATCACGGACCTGACACTCCCCGACGGCGACGCGCTCGGGCTGCTCGAGCAGCTCCGCCGCCTCCACCCCGACCTGCCCGTGCTCGTCGTCTCCGGGCGCGCGGGGGAGGAGGACCTGCTCGCCGGGTTCGCGGCCGGCGCGACCGACTACATCACCAAGCCGCTGTCGCTCTCCGAGCTGCAGGCCAAGTGCACCGTGCTGCTGTCCCGCGCCGGGCGTCGGCCGTCGGGCGGCGAGCGTCGCGGCCGGGAGGACGACCTGCCCGGCGGGCGCGAGGCGGCGTTCGGCCGCTACCGCGTGCTGGGCGTGCTCGGGCAGGGCGGCGCGGGGGTGGTGTTCGACGCGGTCGACGCCCGCACCGGCGCGCCGGTCGCGCTCAAGGTGCTCCCGGCCGCGGCGGCCCTGGCGCCCGACGCGCGCCAGCGCTTCGTGCGCGAGGCCTACACGCTCTCGCTCGTCCGCAGCCCGCACGTGGTCGGCGTGCTGGACTTCGGCACCGGCGAGGGGCGCAGCTACTACGCCATGGAGCGGGTCGACGGCGCGCCGCTGACCGAGCACGTCGCGACCCACGGCCCCCTCGGCGAACCCGAGGCGCTCGCGCTGCTGCGCGGCCTGGCGCGCGCGCTGCGCGCCGTCCACGACGCGGGCCTGATCCACCGCGACCTCAAGCCGTCCAACGTGCTGCTCCGCGGCGGCCGCGCCGAGGCGCCGGTCCTGATCGACTTCGGCCTGGCGAAGCACCCGCACGACCGGACGCTCACGGCGACCGGCTCCCTGGTGGGGACGCCCGCCTACCTCCCGCCGGAGGCCGTGCGCGGCCACCCGCTCGACGCCTGCTCGGACCTGTTCGCGCTCGGCCTCGTGATCCGCTTCGCGCTCACGGGCGAGGACCCCTTCCCCGACTGCGAGTTGTTCGAGCTGCTGCGCGCGCTCGTCACGCGCCGGGTCCCGCTGCCCGAGGGGCTGTCTCCACCCCTGGCCGACGCGCTCGCCCGCTTGACCGACCCCGACCCGGCCGGCCGCCCCCGCTCGGCCGGCGAGCTCCTGCGTCTGGTGCCCGAGCCCAAGCCGGAGCGACCGCGCCCGCCGCTCGACTGAAGCGCGGCGCACCCCCGCGCGAGCGTGCCCGGGGGTCGCGCGACCCCCGGGAGGCTCTCGTAAGTCGGCCACGCGCAACGAGCGCGAAGCGGCAGCTCGCTTGCTCGAAGCGCGGGCATGAAGAACCACGCGCTGCTGCTGCTCCTGTCCCTGTTCGTCTCGGCCTCCTCGGGCTGCGCTCAGCTGGCGAGCCTGGGGCGCTCCCTCGAGCGCGCGGGCGTGGTGTCGGTCGAGACGACCGGCGCGCCCCGCGGCGCCGCGCTCGTCCGCGCCGCGGACGGGCGGGTCGGCCACGCGGCGATCGTGGCGCCCGACCGGGTGCTGACCGTGGCGCACGTGGTGGGCGACGCGTCGCGCGCCTGGGTGGCGGTCGGTCGCCGCGGCGCCTGGGTCGAGGCCCGCGTCGTCGAGCGGCTGGCCCGCGCGCCCGAGGAGCTGGTCGTGCTCGAGCTCGCGCTCGACGAAGGCTGGGCCGGCGCGCTCCTCGGCTTCACCGGCTTCGGCGCCGAGCGCGTGCTCGAGCCGGGCGCGGAGGGGCTCGCCGTCACGGTGGCCACCGCCCGCGGGCTCCGCCCGCTGATCGCCGCCGAGCTGCGCCCCGGGGACTCGGGGTCCCCGGTGCTGGATCCCGAGGGGCGGCTGGTCGGGCTGCTCAGCGGGCGCGGGGCGCAGGGCGCGGTGGTCACCCGGCTGGCCCCCGCCGGGGGCGTCGAGCTCGCGGCGCGCCGCTGACCCCCCGGGGAGGGGGTCGGCCGACCCCTGTTCGAGTCGGTGCGGAAACGAGTTGCGACGAGGGGCGGGCCTTGCTCACTGGGCGATCGAGGAGGTGAGACATGGGACGGGACGAGGCGCACGACGAGGACGGGCTGGTGAGCGCGCTGCGGCAGGCCTGCCTGGCCCTGGCCGGGACGCGCCGGGGCGAGAGCCCGCTCGAGGGGCTGCTCGAGGCGGTGCTGGACGTGGCGGGCGCCGTCCGGGGCGCGGTGCTGGTGCGGAGCCGCCGGCCGCTGGCGACCGCGTCGCGGGGCCGGCTGGTGGGCCCGGCCCCCTGGGCCGACGGGCTGCCGCTGCTGGCGCGGCACGCGCTGCACAGCGGCGAGCGCGCGCTGGGCGGGATCCGGGTGGACGAGCGCACCGCTCCGGTGGCGTGCTTCCCCCTGGGCGCGGCCGATAGCCCGGTCGCGGCCGTCCTGTGGCTCGAGCGCGCGCCCGGCCGCTCCTGGCTCGACCCCGCGACCCTCCGGCGGATCGAGGTGCTCACCGAGGTGCTGGCCGCGACGCTGCAGGCCTCCCTCCCCGAGGACGACGAGGCGCTCCCGGCGTTCGAGGTCGCGCCGGCCCCGGCCCCCGAGCGGTCGAGCGCCCGGGCGCCCGAGCGCGCCCCGGAGTCCGGCTCGCGCCGCGTGCAGCGGTTCGACCCGGCGCGGCTCGAGACCGTGACGCAGCTGCTGCTCGTCGCCCACACCCCCGCGCCCGACGGCGGCCACACCGCCCGCGAGGACGAGCCGCGCGGCGAGCGGCGCAAGACGCGGCCGCTCACGCTGGGCACCCTGTTCAGCGGTGAGTGCACGACCCTCCCCGGCCACTTGGAAGACTGAGGTGCGCTCGTGGTGACCGACCTGCTCGAGTTCAACGACCAGACCCGTCCGCTCGATCGCGCCGACCCGCCCACCGACGTGCTCTCCTGGGCGCCGAGCGCCCGCGCCGCGGTCGTGAGCGCCGACCCCGCCCTCGCGGCGTCGGTGGCCGACCTGCTCGAGCGGCGCGGGCACCGGGTCGCGATCTACCCGGACCTCTCGAGCGCCGAGAAGCTGGTCGACCTCCCGCCGGACCTGCTCGTGGTGAGCGACGACCTGCTCCACGGCGAGAGCGCCCTCGAGCTGGCCTCGCGCCTGCGGCGCCTCGAGCCGCCCGAGCGCCTCGGGATCCTGGCGCTGGTCGGTCCGAGCGAGCACGCCCTGGTGCGCGCGCACGCCGCCGGCGCCGACGACGCGATCCCCAGGACGGCCGCCCGGCCGCTGGTGGCCGCCAAGTGCACCCGCCTCCTGCGCGGGCTCCGCGCCCAGGCGCCGCACCCGCCCACGAGCCTCACCCCGGGGAGCGTGGTGTTCGGGCGCTACCGGATCGACCGGGTGCTCGGCCGCGGCGGCTTCGGCGCGGTCTACGCGGCGACCGACCAGGCGAGCGGCGCCGCGGTCGCGCTCAAGATCGCCGCGGGGGGCGAGCCCGACCGCGCCGAGCGGTTCATGCGCGAGGCGTACTGCCTGACCGCGGTCAAGAGCCGGCACGTGGTGCGGGTGGTCGAGTTCGGCAGCCGGCGCGGGCTCGACTTCTGCGCCATGGAGCGGGTCGAGGGGCCGACGCTGTACGACCACGTCGTCGCCAGCGGGAGCTGCGACCCGGCGCAGGCCGAGGCGCTGCTGCGGGGGCTGGCCAGCGGCCTGGCCGCGCTCGCCACGCGCGAGCTCGTGCACCGCGACGTCAAGCCGCTCAACGTGATCCTGCGCGAGGGGCGCTACGAGGAGCCGGTGCTGATCGACTTCGGCCTGGCGAAGCGCTCGTTCGACCGCGGGATCACCTCCCCCGACATCCTCCTCGGCAGCCCGGGCTACGTGGCCCCCGAGCAGCTCGACGGCGAGGCCGACGCCCGCTCCGACCTGTTCGCGCTGGGGCAGGTCACGCTGTTCGCCCTCACCGGCTTCGACCCCTTCGCCTGGCTCGATCGCTTCGAGCGGATCCAGGCCATGGCGCGGCAGCAGACCCAGATCCCGGCGGGCTTGCCGCCCCGGCTGGCCGCGGTCCTCGACCGCCTCACCCGGCTCGACCCGGCCGAGCGCTACCCCTCGGCCCGGGCCCTGCTGCGCGAGCTCGACGAGGGGCCGTGTGCCCCCCGGAGCGAGCCCGCGAGCCTTCGAGTTGTTACATAGGAGCACGGGAGCCATGAAGCCTGGCATGGACGCGAGCGTGACGGCGGCCGACCGAGTCGAGAGCCCCTCGTCGTGAGCCACGACGTCGCGCTGCTCGAAGACGAGCCGGAGCTGCGCGAGCTGCTCAGCGAGGTGCTCGAGGCGCGCGGCCACCGGATCCGGAGCTTCGCGACCGTGCGAGCGGCCGCGGCCCTGCTCGAGCGCCCGCCCGACCTGTTCATCACCGACCTGACCCTCCCCGACGGCGACGCCCTGGGCCTGCTCGCGCGCCTGCGGACGCGCCACCCCGAGCTGCCGGTCCTGATCGTGTCGGGGCGCGCGGGCGAGGACGACCTGCTGGCGGGGTTCGCCGCGGGCGCGACCGACTACATCACCAAGCCGCTCGCGCTCGCCGAGCTGCAGGCCAAGTGCACCGTGCTGCTCGCGCGCGCCCGCCGCGGCTCCGACGCGGGCGAGCGGCCAGCCGCGCAGGGAGGCGAGCTGCCCGGCGGCCGCCAGGCCGCGTTCGGGCGCTACCGCGTGCGCGGCACGCTCGGGCGGGGCGGCGCCGGCGCGGTGTTCGACGCGGTGGACCTGCAGGGCGGCGCGCCCGTGGCGCTCAAGGTGTTGGCGCCGGCCGTGGCGCTGACCCTCGACGCGCGCCAGCGCTTCGTGCGCGAGGCCTACGCGCTCTCGCTCGTCCGCAGCCCGCACGTGGTCGTGGTCCTCGACTTCGGCACCAGCGAGGGGCGCAGCTACTACGCCATGGAGCGGATCGAGGGCCCCTCGCTCGAGGAGCACGTGCGCCGCGCCGGCCCCCTGAACGAGGCCGACACCCTCGCGCTCGTGCGCGGGCTCTCCCGCGCGCTGCGAGCCGTCCACGGGGCCGGGCTGGTCCACCGCGACCTCAAGCCCTCCAACGTGCTGCTCCGCGGCGGGCGGCCCGACTCCCCGGTGTTGATCGACTTCGGGCTGGCCAAGCACCCGCACGACCGGACGGTGACCGCGACCGGCGCGCTCGTCGGGACGCCGGCCTACCTCTCGCCCGAGGCCGCGCGGGGACGGCCGCTCGACGCCCGCTCGGACCTGTTCGCCCTCGGGCAGGTGGCCCGCTTCGCGTTGACGGGCGAGGACCCCTTCCCCGGCCTGGAGCTGCTCGAGCTGCTGCGGGCGCTGGTGAGCTGCCGCGTGCCCCTCCCCGAGGGGCTCTCCGAGCCGCTGGCCGAGGTGCTGTCGCGCCTGACCGACCCCGACGTCGGCGGGCGTCCGCGCTCCGCCGGCGAGGTGCTGCGCATGCTGCGGGCGCGGTGCGACGCGCGCGCGGCCGGAGGCTCATGACTCCGCCCGACCCGCCTCACGCGGCCTCTCCCCACCCGGCGGCGGGCGCGCCGCCGCCCGACCTCTCCGGCGCCCAGGCGGAGGAGCAGGCCCGCCGGCTCGAGCTCGCGCTGTGGGGCGGCGAGCTCGGCACGTGCGAGTGGGACCTCGAGCAGGGCGCCGCGAAGTACGACGAGCGGTTCCTCGCGCTGCTCGGCTACGAGCGCGAGCCGCTCGCGCCGATCCTGGAGGCCTGGGAGGCGCTGATCCACCCCGACGACCTCGGGGAGGTGATGTGGCGGCTCGAGGCGCACCTCGCCGGCAAGACCGAGACGCTCGAGCTCGAGCACCGCCTGCGCGCCGGCGACGGGAGCTGGCGGCGCGTCGCCCTGCGCGCCCGGCCGATCACGCGCGACCCACAGACCGGCGCCCCGCGCCGCGTGCTCGGCGTGATCCGCCTGCGCGAGCAGGCGCCGCCCGCGAGCGGCGCGGCCGAGGGGGACGCGGGGCGGGTCGCGCAGCTCGAGGCGATCGGCCGCCTGGCCGGCGGCGTGGCGCACGACTTCAACAACATGCTCTCGGTGATCAACGGCTACGCCGAGCTGGCGCTCGACCGCCTCGAGGGCGACCACCCGGCGCGGCGCGCGATCGAGCGGATCAAGGCGGCCGGCGAGAAGTCGGCCGCGCTGACCGCCAAGCTGCTGGCGTTCGGCGGCAAGCAGCTCCTCTCCCCGCGGGTGATCGAGGTGCGCGACCTGCTCGACGACCTCGAGGTCTACCTCGCCCCGCACCTGCCCCCCGAGGTCGAGCTGGTCGTGACGCGGTCCGCCGACCTCGGGCGCGTGCGCGTCGACCCGGGCCGGCTCGAGCAGGCGCTGCTGGGCCTGGCCCTCAACGCCCGCGAGGCCATGCCGCAGGGCGGCCGCCTGACCCTCGAGGCACGCGACCTCGAGCTCGCGGAGGAGGAGGCCCGCGCGCGGGCGACCCCCGCCGGCCCCTACGTCCGCCTGCGGCTCCAGGACACGGGGTGCGGCATGGACTCCGAGACGCTGCAGCACCTGTTCGAGCCGTTCTTCAGCACCAAGGGTCACGCGCGCGGCGCGGGCCTCGGCCTGCCGAGCGTGCACGGCTTCGTCCGCCAGAGCGGCGGCGCGATCGAGGTCACCAGCCGCCCCGGCGAGGGGAGCACGTTCTCGCTCTACCTGCCCCGGGTCGAGGAGCCCGCCGCGGCGAGCAGCGGGCTGATCGCCACCCGCTTCGGCGGAGACGAGCTGGTGCTGCTCGTCGAGGACGAGGACCTGGTCCGCGAGCTCGCGCGCGAGACCCTCAGCGGCTTCGGCTACCAGGTGATCGCCACGCGCGACGGACTCGAGGCCCTCGCGGCGGTCGAGGTGCATCCCGAGGTCGCGCTCGTCGTGTCCGACGTCGTCATGCCCAACCTCGGCGGGCTCGAGCTGGCCGCCGAGCTGCAGCGGCGGCGCCCCGACCTGCCCGTGCTCCTGGTCTCGGGCTACACCCGCGACGTGGCGCGCGTCGCGGCCGAGCAGGCGCTCGGGCAGGTGGTGTTGAGCAAGCCCGTCCCGCCGGCCCTGCTCGCGCGCGTGGTGCGCCTCCTGATCGACGGACGCCACGCCGAGGCGCTCGAGCTCGTCGGCGGAGCCCGCCCCTCGGGTTGAGGAGCCCCCCCGGGGGGGGTTCGCGCGACCCCCGTCGGGCACTCATAAGCCTTTCTGCCGCAGCACCTCGCCATTTGGCTTCGAGGTTGCTCAGCGTTGGGCATGAACAACACCAAGCTGCTGATCCTCGCCCTGGTCCTCGCCTGCTCCTCCGGCTGCGCCCAGCTCGAGCGCACGCTCACGGAGGCCGGAATCGTCGAGGTCGTCCGCACCCCCACGCAGAGCGGCGCCGTGCGCGTCCGGGCCGCCGACGGCCGCGTGGGCCACGCCGCGATCGTGGAGCGCGACCGGGTGGTGACGGTGGCCCACGTGGTGGGTGCCGCCACCACGGCCTGGGTCGACGTCGGCCGCAGCGGCGCCTGGGTCGAGGCCCGCGTCGTGCAGCGAATCGCGCACGTCCCCGAGGAGCTCGTGGTGCTGGAGGTCGCGCGCGACGCCGGCTGGCTGGGCGCCGTCGCCGGCTTCACGGGCTTCGCCGAGGAGCGCGTGCTCCAGCCCGCCCCCGAGGCGCCGCACTCGCACGTGCTCACCACCCGCGGCCTGCTGGCGCTCGCCACCGCCGAGCTCCGCCCCGGCGACTCGGGCGCCCCCGTCGTCGACGAGCGCGGCCGCCTGGTCGGCCTCCTCAGCGGCCGCGGCTCCAGCGGCGCGGTGGTGACCTTCCTCGGGAGCAGCGCTCCCACCGCCTCTCCGACCCGCTGGGCTCCGGCGTCCTCGCGCAACGGTGCGCGTGGGCGCCGGGGTCCGGTCTCGGCGACGACGGTCGCGGCGAGCGTGGTGCGCTGAGCGCGGCATCGACGAGCGGCGCTGGCGTCGGAGCCGGGCAAGGAGTCGAGGGCAGAGGGCGCCGAGGACCGGCGCCCTCTGCGCGT
>CAZMSZ010000301.1:0-9352 GCA_964569055.1 uncultured Planctomycetota bacterium
GTCCTTGTTCGTCCAGTAGTTGTAGAGCCCGGATTGCCCGCTCCAGTCGTTCTCGCGGTCGAGCTCGTAGATCCGCAGGTGGTCGCTGTAGCTCATGGTCGAGCGCGAGACCGCCTCGATCGCGGGCTGCGCCGCCTTGATCAGCGGGTGGTCCCAGTCGACGGTCGCCACGAACGGCTTGACGTCGACGTAGGTGCAGAACTCGGTCTCGTTGATGACCGGGTCGGTGAGCTGCGGGATGCGGTCGCGAATGGGCGGGTCGCCCTTCGCCCAGGAGCCGAAGAACAGCGCTCCGCACATGGCGGAGCCACAGATCAGGGTGCGCAGGGTCTTCATGCGGGTCGCCTCGCGGTTGCGCAGGCGTCATAGCACGCCCTGGCCCGGGACAGCCAGCCTATTCGCCTCAAGGACTTAACCATCGACCGTGCCGTGGGCGGCCCGCCACGAAACCGAATTTCGTTTCAGGCGCGGAACGAGTCGGGGCGTCTCACCAGGGCGAGGCGCTGTCGACCTCGAGCCCGGCCTCGCGGGCCTGGACGGCGCCCGGGTGCGCCTGCAGGCCCTCGGGCGCGTCCGAGGCCTCGGGGTCGAGCTCGGTCCACTTGGCGTGGCCCTGGGCGAGGTTCTGGCGGTTCGCGAACAGCGCCTCAGTGATCGCGGCCACCAGCTCGGGGTCGAGGTCGAACCGGCACACCAGCAGCGCGCGGGTCGCGACGGTGGTGAGCGGCTCGGCGAGCTGCGGGTAGCTCTCGGGACGGAGCGTGGCCGCGGCGTAGCCCGGCTGGTCGGAGAGCGAGACGAACGGGTGCCCGAGGCCGACCAGGAACTCGAGCGGCTGCCCGCCCACGAACCAGGCGGCGTCGAGCTCGCCCGCCTCGAGCGCGGCCAGGGTGGTGGCGCGGTCGGCGGCGACCCCGGTCACCTCGTGGCCGGCCACCCCGAGCTGGCGGAGCAGGCGGCGGGCGGTCAGGAAGGTGCCCGAGCCCGCCTCGCCCAGGCCGAAGCGCAGCCCGAGCGGGCCCGCCTGGGCGGCGGCGCCGACGAGGTGCACCTCCTCGGCGAACAGCGGCGCGATCAGGCGGGCGCGCGCGACGACGGGCGCCGTCCCGGGGCGCGAGAGCGCCTCGAGCAGCAGGTCCTCCTGCACGATCGCGAGCTCGGCCTGCCCGCTCGCCACCAGCGCGAGGTTCTGCAGCGCGCCGCTGGTGGCGATCGGCTCGACGCTCGCGCCGACCCCCTCGAGCACGCGCGCGATCCCCTCGGCGACCTGCGCGTAGGTCCCGGCGGCCGCCCCCGCCGCGATCCGCAGCGGGAGCCCCGGATCGCGGTAGCCGACCGTCAGGCCGGGGCGGGTCTCGAACTCCGAGGGGTTGGTGAAGTTGGCCAGCGCGAACGGGAAGTCGGCGGGGAACACGCCCTCCGCCAGCCGGGCGCGCAGCCGCTCGATCGGGGCCCAGGCGGAGAGGCCCGCGCGGGCGACCAGCACGCCGGGCACGGCCACAGTGCGGGTCGTCCCGAGCGAAGCGGGGTAGAAGCCCTCGGCCGCATGATCGACCGTGACCGGGCGGTAAGCAGGCTCGATCGCCGTGAGCGCGCTCACCACGGCCTCGTCGAGCGAGAGCAGCGTCAGGCCGCTCTTCGCGCGCAGGAGCTCGACGTTCGGGTCCGCGCCGACCACGAGCACCGCGTCGAGCTCACCGCGCGCCAGGCTGGCGAGCGCGGCGCCGGTCGCGAGGCGGATCAAGGTCGGCTCCTCGAAGGCGACGTACTGCTCCTGCGCGGCGAGGTCCGCCTGGACGGTGCGGATCGCCTGGAGGAGGTTGCCGGCCGTGCTCGCCCCGCCGCCGCCGACCGGCCCGATCGCGATCCGCTTGCCGCTCAAGCCCCATACGTCGCTCGCTCCGCCCGACGGCACCACGACGTAGACCCGCTCACGCACCAGCGGTGCGAGCACATCCACCCCCGGCCGCACGGCGGCGTGGCGCGGGTCGGTCAGGACGTCCGCCTGCACGATCCCGAGGTCACCCAGCCCGAGCGCCACTCCATACAGCGCGTCGACCGAGCCTTGGCCGGCGAGCAGCGCCAACGGCGCGCGCACCTCGGCGCCAGCCCGCGCGAGGGCGCGCGAGGTCTCGTAGTAGCCGCCCCCCGGACGTCCCGCCAGGAGCACCGGGCGGCCGTCGAGCACCGTGGGCTCGGGCTGCGCCTCGAGCAATTGCCGCGCGGCTGCGGTCTCGTCCAAGGCGCGGATGGTCGCCTCCGTCACGGGCCGCGGCTCGGGGAGGGGCTCGGGGTCGCCCCCGCAGCCGACGAGCAGGCCGAGCAGGGCGGCGCCGAACAGCAGGCGGTCGCGCGAGGTCGAGTGGGCCATGGGTCCTCTCCTGAGGCGCTCAATCGTAGGGTTTGCCCGGACCGTCGCAAGGCCAACAGGGGCGTCGGCCGGGGCGCGGGCGACCGCGCCCTCCCTTGCGCGACCGCTTCACATCCAGCCCGGACCGGGCGCCCGAACCGACAGCGTCTGAAAACGCCGTTAGCAGCGTCCTCCCCGAACACGAACGGGTTACGCGCGGCCCAACGTTCGCAGCTACCCAGCCATTCCCATTCACCGAGGAGAACGATCATGAGGCGACTCGCTCGCTCCCGGGACGCCGTGCTGGTCACGGCGGCCCTCGCTGCGGCCATCGCAGGGACCAGCCGCGCCGACGACGACCTGCCGGAGGGCGACCCGCCGGCGACTCCCGCGCCGGCCGCGCGCAAGGTCGACAAGACCTCGCCCGAGGCCCGCGCGCTCGACGAATTGCTGTTCGTGGACCCCAACTATGGCGAGGACAAGCGGGTCGAGCTGACGTACACGTTCTCCGAGCCCGGCGAGCAGGAGGACTTCGAGGTGCGCGGCTTCGACAAGGCCGAGGTGGCGGGGTCGAGCTACGGGCTCGGGTTCGAGTTCGGCGTCGGCTCGCGCGGCCAGGGGCTCGTGCTGCACAACCTGGCCTTCAAGGGGGACTACGAGGTCGAGTACCGCCTGCGGATCGACTGGATCGCGCCCTCGTCGCAGCTGGTGTTCGTGTTCGCGGACGGCAAGAGCGGCGGCATGTGGGGCCCGTACTTCGCGAAGCGGCGCTCGCGCGGCTATCGGCCGGTTGCCAGGGTGGAGGTGGACCGCGGCCGCCTCGGCGGCGGCCGCGAGGTCAAGCTCAAGTACGAGGTCGAGGGCGACGAGGTGACCTGCTTCGTCGACGGCGTGAAGGTGGCCAGCACCGAGAAGCTGAAGGGCAAGCTCGACGGGCGGCTCGGGATCTACATGACCAACATGCGGTTGGTCCTCCTGGGCGCCACGATCAAGGGCGAGCCCGACCCCGAGAAGCTCTAGCACGAGGAGGTGAGCGCTATGAACGACTGGACCTCGGCGCGCCGGCTGGGCGCGCCGCTCGCCGCCCTGGCGCTGCTCCTGAGCCTGTTCGCCCCTGGCTCGGCGCGCGCGCAGGAGACGCTCGAAGACGTGATGATGGCGGCGGGCAAGGCCTACGTCGCCGGGCAGAAGTGCCTGGAGGCGGGGCGGAAGCCCGGCGCCAACTCGTTCCTCGAGAACGAGAAGGCGATCGGCCACCTCGAGCAGGCGCAGCGCCTGCTCGAGCGCTACCTCGGGGCGCGGCCCGACGACCCCGAGGGCAACCGCATGATGATGGACGTCGCGTCGCTCCTGTTCTGGTGCCACAAGATGTCCCCCATGGTCGACCCCGAGGAGCTCGAGCCCGACGAGCCCGTCGAGGACGACGAGCCGACGGCCGGGCCGGCGCCGACCGAGCCCGAGACGCCCGAGCCGGCGGGGCCCGACCCCGAGGTCGAGGCGGAGCGGCTGCTGGGTGAGGCGCGCGCCTACCGCGAGGAGAACCCCGACGACGGCATGGGCGCGCTGGCCAAGTTCTTCATGGTGGCCGAGCAGTTCCCCGAGACGACGGCCGGCAAGGCGGCGCGCGGGGAAGCCGAGCAGCTCCAGGCGACGCTGTTCGCCAAGCCGCCCGCGCCGCCGGCCCCGCCCAAGCCGCAGCCGCTCGACGACGACGACCGGCGGGACATCGAGGAGCTCCTGCGCGAGTGGCTCTCCAAGCGTCAGGACCTCCGCTGCAGCTCGTGCAAGGGCGAGGGCGCCAGCCCGTGCAGGAAGTGCGACGGGACGGGCAAGCTGCGCGGGCGCGCGGGGCGCGTGGCGACCTGCAACAAGTGCCGCCGCGGGATGGTGCCCTGCAAGCGGTCGAGCTGCGCGGAGGGGGTCGACTCGCGGATCCTCGAGAAGGTCGTGGTCGACTTCCGGGCGCCGTACTACCGCGAGAAGCTCAAGGCGCTGCTCGGCGGCGGGCGCAAGGCGATCGAGCAGTTCGTGTGGGCGCTGGGCGCCTACCTCGCCGACTCGCCCCGCGCGCCGGCCGAGATCAGCCGCTGCGCCAGCGAGCTCGGGATCGAGCCGGTGCAGCTGCGCGACATCATCGAGGCCCACGGCCCCGACCGCGCGCTGCTGCAGGACTTCACCACCTACTCGCTCGGCGAGATCAAGCGGGTGGTGAAGTACACGATCCGCGGCGACGCCGAGGTCGACGAGGCGGTGAGCTTCGAGCAGCAGGACGGGACCTGGTACCTGCGCGAGCTCAAGTAGGCCGCGCGACCGAGGCGAGCACCCCGCGCAGCACCTCGAACTCCACCGGCTTCACGAGGTGGTGGTCGAACCCCGCCGCCTTGGTGCGCTCGCGGACCTGCGTGTGCCCCCACCCGGTGAGGGCCACCAGGACCGCGCCGCGGGTGGCGGGCACGCGGCGCAGGCGCTCCGCCACGGCGTAGCCGTCGAGGCCGGGGAGCCCGAGGTCGAGCAGGACCACGTCGGGTGGACGAGCGAGCGCGCTCGCGAGGGCGCGCTCGCCGTCGTGCGCCACCTCGACGGTGTGCCCCTGGAGCCCGAGCAGGTCGGCGAGGGTGGCCGCGGCGTCGACGTTGTCGTCGACGAGCAGCAGGCGTAGCCGGTCGCCGCGGCCTGGCCCGGCGGCCGGCTCTGGGCCGAGGAGCTCGGACTGCGAGAGCGGCAGCCGGACGCTGAACGTGGAGCCCAGCCCGGGCCCGGGGCTGGCCGCCGTCACCGCGCCGCCGTGCATGCGCGCCAGGCCGGCGGCGATCGTGAGCCCGACCCCCAGCCCGCCTTGCGCCCGGGCGCGCGAGCGGTCGTCCTGGGAGAACGGCTCGAACACCCGCGGCAGCATGTCGGCGGTGACCCCGATCCCGTCGTCGATGACGTCGACCACGGCCTCGTCGCCCTCCCGGCAGAGCCGCACCGCGATCCGCCCGCCGGGCGGGGTGTACTTGGCCGCGTTGCCGAGCAGGTTGACGAACACCTGGCTGAGCCGCACCAGGTCGGCGTCGACGACCAGCGGCTCGGGGGTGAGCTCGATCGTGAGCTCGTGGCCGGCGGCCGCGATCACCAGCTCGCTCGTCTCGAGCGCGCGCTCGAGCACGTCTTGCAGCAGCGCGGGCTCGAGGCGCAGCTCGAGCTTGCCGCGCGTGATCCGCGAGGTGTCGAGGAGGTCGTCCACCAGGCGGGTCAGGTGCTCGGCCTGACGGTCGATCGTGTCGAGCAGCCGGTCGAGCTGCGGGCCGTCGGGCCGGCGGAGGCGCAGGAGCTGCGCGGCGTGGCAGATCGGCGCCAGCGGGTTGCGCAGCTCGTGGGCGAGCGTGGCTATGAACTCGTCCTTGCGGCGGTCCGCCTCACGGAGCGCCTCCTGCGCGCGGGTGTGCTCGGTGATGTCGTTGAACGTCACGACGCCGGCGATCACCCGCCCGCTCGCGTCGCGCACCGGCGCGGCGCTCACCGAGAGCACCAGCTCGGCGCCGTCGCGCCGCCGCAGCCGCACCTCCTCGCCGTGGACGACGTCGCCGTAGAGGATCGCCCGCGCCAGCGGGCGCTCCTCGGGCGCGCACACCAGCCCGGGGCGGATCCCGGTCAGCGCGCGCAGCTCCTCCTCGGCGGGGCCGCCCTCGGCCCCGTCGGGCGACGCGTCGAGGGGGCGGCCGAGGATCGCCTCGACGCGGTCGTTGGCGAGCACGAGGTCGCCCGAGGGCGCCTTGACCACGGCCACGCCCGAGGGCATTTGGCGCAGGACGGCTTCGAGCAGCGCGCGCGCCTCCGCCAGCTCGTGCTCGGCGCGCCGCTGCTCGGTCACGTCGACCAGCACGCCGGCCAGCCGCCGCAGCCGGCCGGCGGGGTCGAGCTGCGCCCGCCCGTGGTCCTCGAGCCAGCGCACCTCGTCGTCGGGCCGGACCCAGCGGAACTGCGAGCGGTAGCCGCGGCCGAGGCGCACCGCGTCCGCCACCGCGCGCTGGTGCGCCGCGCGGTCGTCGGGGTGGATCCGCTCGAAGGTGGCGGCCTCGGTCTCGCCGGGCGCGACCCCGAGCACCTCCACGCTGTTGGCCGAGCGCGAGAGGGTGCCAAGCTCGGGGTCGAGGCTCCAGCCCACCATGCGCGCCGCCTCGAACGCGGCGGCCAGCTGCTCCTCGCGCTCGAGCAGGGCCTCCTCGGCCCGCTTGCGGGCCGTAATGTCGGCCGACGAGACCGCCACCTCCTCCCCGATCCGCAGCGCGAGGAGGCGCGACCAGCCGCGCTGGCCGTCGCGCACGTAGGGGCGCTCCACGTCGCTGGAGGCGCCGGTCTCGGCCACCTGCGCCAGCCGGCTGACCACGTCCTCGTCCTCGGGGGACAGCTCGAGCAGCCGGCGGCCGACGAGCTGCTCCTCGCTGCGGCCGTGGGCCCGCAGCACCGCGTGGTTGGCGAACACGAACGTGAAGTCGACCACGCGCCCCTGCTCGTCGCGCACGGGGCGCAGCAGGGCGAAGCCGTCGAGGGACAGCTCGTGGCTGGCGCGGAACCGCTCCTCGCTGGCGCGGCGCGCGCTCACGTCCTCGATCACGCTCACGCGGTAGCGCGGGCGTCCCTGGGCGTCGCGCGTGAGGCTCGAGGTGGCGCGCACCCACACCGAGCTCCCCGCGCCGGTGAGGTAGCGCTTCTCGAGCGAGACGTTGGCGACCTCGCCCGCGAGCAGCCGCGAGAGGACCGCGCGCTCGCGGGGCAGGTCGTCGGGGTGGGTCAGCTCACCGTGGTAGCGCCCCACGACCTCGGCCGGCCGGCGGTCGAGCAGCGAGGCGAGGGCCGGGTTGATCTCGAGCACCCGCCCGTCGAGCCCGACCAGCTCGATCCCGACGGCGAGCTGCTCGAACACGGCGCGCAGCCGCTCCTCTCGCTCGTGGAGGCGCTCGGCGGCGGCGCGCTGCGTCCACTCGAGCTGCGCGAGCAGGCCTTCCACGCGGGCGTGGAGCGGGCCAGGCTCCTCGCGGCGCGCGCGGGGCTGGGAGTCGAGGGGGCTCGTCACCCGAGGAACGGTACTCGTCCGCTGCGATCCGGTGCAGGGCTCTCTCCCTGACCTTGCCCTTGCCCGGCATTCTTCGGCTTCAGCCGAGGCGCCGGAGTCGCACGCGACAGCTCAGGCCTCGGCCGCGGCGCCCAGCAGGGCCAGGGCGTCCTCCAGCACGACCCACACCGGGATCGGCGCCACCACCGGCTCCAAACGTCCCTTCTGCTCGAAGGCGCGGCGGAACCGGGCTTGCAGCGCGGGGGCGCGCAGGACGTTGGGCGCGATCCCCCCGGCGAGGTAGACCCCGCCCCGGGCGAGCACCGTGAGGGCGACGTCGCCCGCCTCGGCCCCGAACACGTCCACGAACAGCTCGAGCGCGGCCCGCGGGGTCGGCTCGCCCGCGAGCCCGGCCTGCGACACGGCGAGCGGCTGCTCGGGCTCGGGGACTTCCTCGACCGAGGCGGCGGGCGGGCGTCCTTCGGCCTCCACCAAGAAGCGGTAGGTCTCGGCGAGGCCCGGCCCCGAGAGCACGCGCTCGGTCGAGACCCGCCCGTAGCGGGGGCGCATCCAGGCGAGGAGCCGATCCTGCAGGGGATCGGCCGGCGCGAACCCGCGGTGGCCGCCCTCGGTCGGGACCACGCGGCGCTGACCGGGCTCGCCGACCAGGAACGCCTGCCCGAGCCCGGTCCCCGCCCCGAGCACGGCGATCGGCGCGCCGACCCGGGCGGGCCCGCCGCCGAGCGGGAGCAGCCCCTCGGGCCCGACCCACTCCACCCCGCGGGCCGCGGCGTGAAAGTCGTTGACGAACCGCACGCGCTCGAGGCCGCAGCGCGCCTCGAGCGCGTCCGCGTCGAGGGCCCAGGGGAGGTTGACTCCCGTGCCGCGCCGCTCGCTCTCGAGGGTGCCGGCCACCCCCAGGCAGGCGCGCGCGGGCGGCGCGCTGCCCAGGCCCGCGAGGAAGGAGGCGACGACCTCCTCGAGCGAGCCGTGCTCGGCGACGCGGTAGTCGCTGCGCAGGCCGAGGCGGGCGCTGGTGCCCGAGAGCTCGACCAGGGCCAGGCGGACGTTGGTCCCGCCGACGTCGCCGGCCAGCACCACGGTGGGCTCGCGCGCGTCGCTCACTCCTCGAACACCACCGCGCCCCGCTCGAGCGCGCGCTGCACCGCCGCCTGCCCGTCGGGGTCGCCGAGCTGCATGAGCGCCCAGGCGGCCGCCTGGCGCACGGGCGCCTGCGGGTCCTCGAGCAGCGCGATCAAGGGCTGCAGCGCGGGCGCGTGGCGGTGGGTCCCCATGAACTTGGCCGCCAGCTCGCGCAGCCCCCACTCGGCGTGGGAGAGGTAGGGCAGCACGCGCCCCGGGACCTCGGCCGGCAGCGGCTCGCGCCAGCGGATCAGCGCGTTGAGCGCCGGGAAGTGCAGCTCGAGCTCGGGCCGCTCGAGGGTGGCGAGCACCTCGCGCAGCGCCTCGGCGCCGCCGAGCCGCCCCAGCGCCACCACGCGCTCGTCGGCCAGCTCGGGCTCGGCGAGCTCGAGCAGGAACGCGCGCGCCTCCTGCGCCTCGAGCCGCCCGAGCAGCTCGACCGCCTCGGAGCGAGCGGGGTAGGCGGGGTCCTTGGCGGCGGCCAGCAGCGCCGGCACCGCCTCGGACCCGCGCTCCTTGAGCCGCATGTAGGCCGCGGTCCGCGTGGCCGGATCAGCCAGCTCGCCAACCAGCCGATCGACCGACCGACTCTGCCGCAGCGGCACCCCGCCGTCCCACGGCGCGAGGTACCCCACCCCCGCCCCGATCGCGACGCAGGTCGCGAGCCAGAAGAAGAACGGCACACCGCCCCCAGGCGCACGCGACTCGGGCTGCTCCACGCAGGCTCTCCCTTCCGGCGCAGCGACGGCCGGAAGCGAGAAGCGTAACCGACCGCTTCGGTGCGGGGCTCGCGTTGGGGGACGGGCCGCGGCTCGGAGTCCGAT
>CAZMSZ010000302.1:0-9339 GCA_964569055.1 uncultured Planctomycetota bacterium
CCTACCGCCGCGTCAGCGCGGCGTAGTGCTCGCCGACCGAGTGCAGGTCGACCTCGCGGAAGAAGCCGCCGAAGCTGAGCGTCGCGGCGAGCAGGCCCGTGTCGCGGGCCCACGAGGGCATGTAGCGGGGCGGCGCGATCCAGCCGCCGCTCGCGAGCGCGCGCAGCGCGCCGAGGTCGGCGATGTCGACCTTCCCCACGAACAGGCGCTGCACGTCCTCGAGCGAGCCCTGGGCCAGCGCGACCTCGAAGAAGCTGCGCACCCGGGCCGCGCCGTGCAGGTAGACCACGTCCTTGGTGAACGGCGCGCCGCCCGCGATCAGGCCGCCGCGGAACACGCGGCGCGTGCACTCGAACGCCTCGGACACGGGGCGCCCTCGCTCGCGGAAGTAGCGGTAGACCTCGAGGAAGTCGGCCCCGCGGTCGGCCATGTCGACCGCCACCACGCGGTCGGCCAGCCGGCGGAGCCGGCGCAGGTTGACCACGCCCGCCATGAACTCGGCGAACACGGCCAGCCCCTCCTGCAGGCAGATCGTGCGCGGGCTCCCGCGCCCCAGGCAGCGCAGGATCGGCTGGCGTAGCCCGTTGAGGGTGGTCGCCATGTGGACCAGCCCCTCGTGCACGTACAGGACCTCGAGCTCCTTGAGCGAGTAGCGCGCGCCGCGCCGCAGCCGGATCCTGCGGGTCCCGGCCAGGGCCTTGGAGGCGAGGTTGCGCGAGAGGGTGACCTTGACGTCCTCGCCCGGGAACGCGTCGAGCAGGCGGATCTTGAGCGTGCGCGCCGCGTGCTGCGCGTCGACCGTCTCCTCCGGCACGTGCTCGGGGACGCCCAGGGTGTCGACCGTCTTGAGCAGGTGCTCGGCGAGGTCGAGGATCGTGTGCTCACCCGCGGCGTGGAGCCGGGTGTCGGCGCCCCCGTACAGCTCCTTGGCGTGGCGCGAGAACTCGGCGGTCCCCACCGCGGCGAGCATGCGAGCGGCGCCCGCGTGGCTCTCGAGCGTGGCGCGCACCATCCGGTCGACCGGGTCGTTGCCGCGGTAGCGGGCGGCCACCTCGAGCGCCGCCTGCTCGGCCGCGCGGAACTCCTCGCGCCGGTCGGGGTAGGAGACCTGCGGCAGCTCGCGCCCCTTGCTGGCGAAGAAGCGCTCCTTGGTCTCGGGCGGCCAGGCGAGCGTGGCCAGGATCTTGACCTGCCGCGCCACGCGCAGCACGTCGCCCGAGATCTGCTCGTAGTCCTCGGCCGTGCGCGGGCGCGGCAGATGGAGCGTCGGCAGCTCGTCGCCCGAGGCGGCGAAGGTGTCGTCGCCCGAGGGCGTGAGCAGCGGCTCGGCGCTGGCGGTGGCCGCCTCGAACGCCAGCACCGCGCGGCGCGCTCGCCCCGAGGCCGAGCGCGCCAGCGCCTCGTCGGGGTCGGCCTCGGCCGGGCGCTCGGGCGCCGCCGGGCTGCGGGCGCTCGCGCGCGGGCGGCGGCCGCGCCGCCTCGCGGGCGGGTCCGGCGGCGGCGTGGCGCCCTCCGACTCCTCGTCGGGCGACCTCGGCCGCTCCTCTCCCGAGCTCGCGCGCGTCATGCGACCCGTCCAAGGTAACCGAACGCGCCCACGCGCCGCCTCGTGAGCGCCCACGATCCCGGCGGACGAGGGCGCCGACTCCGGCGTCGCGGCCTATAATCGCGGCCTCGGCGCGCGACCGGGCGCCGCCGGAGGGAGCATGCGTCGCTCAGCCCACCCCTCAGCTCCCGCGGCCGCGCTCGCGGCGGTCCTGGCGCTGGTCGTGACCGCGCGGCCGGCCTCGGGCCAGCACGCCGCGACCACCGCGCGCGACCCCTACCTCGACGACCTGTTGGCGAAGGCGGCCGCCGCCGTGCGCAAGGGCGACCACGACGAGGCGGTGCGCCTGTACCTCGAGGTCGAGGCGGCGCTCGAGAAGCAGGAGAAGGAGCGGCCCGACGCGCGCCCGACCACCGAGGTCGGCCCCGGGATCGACCGCAGCGTGGGGCTCTACCTGCGCGACAAGGTGGCCGCGCTCCCCGCCGACGCGCAGCGGCGCTACCGGCTCACGATCGACCCCCGCGCGCGTCGCGCGCTCGACGCCGCCCTCGAGAGCGGCGTCCCCGAAGCGGTCGAGGCGGTGGTCGCGCGCTATCCCCTGGCGTCGGTCACGCGCGAGGCGCAGCGCGCCCTGGTGGGGCTGGCGTTCGAGCGCGGCGAGCTCGGCCGCGCGCTGCGGGCCTGCCGCGCGCTCGAGCAGGGCGCCACCCCCGACGAGGCGCGCCGCCTGGCGGTGCTCCGGATCCACGCCGCCGCGATCCGCGGGGACCGGCGCGAGGCGGAGCAGGCGCTGGCCGACTTCGTGGCCCGCGGCGGGGACCCGACGCGCCCCCGCCCGTTCGGCGCGGGCGAGGCGCGGCTCGACGAGCTGGTGGCGCGCGTCGGCGCGCGCGGGCCGGCCGGCGCCGTGGCCGACGGGTTCGACCCCGGGGCGCGCGTTCGCGAGCTGACGCTCGCCGGGGCCGAGCTGCCGGCGGCGCTCGCCGAGCGCCTCGGCGCGCCGACCGCGGCGCTCGAGCCCGTGCCGTCGCCGATCGAAGGGGCGCTGCTGGTGGCCGACGGCAAGAGCGTGTGGTCCCTCGCGCTCGCGCCGCGCGCGCCCTCCTGGTCGTTCTCCTATCCGCTCGACGAGGGGGAGCCCGGGCGGGTCGAGGCCGCCGTCCACCGCCCGGCGGTCGGCCCGGGGCGGGTGTTCGCGACGCTGCACCGCAACCGCCCCGCGATCCTCCCGCCTGCGCCGGCCCCGGCCGGCGAGGGCGCCGCCCCCGCGGGTGAAGGGGAGGGCGCCCCGGGCGGCGAAGGCGACGAGCCCGCGCCCGAGGGGGGCGAGCAGGGCGGCCCGCCGCCGGCGGACGAGCCGCCAGAGCCGGCCCCTGCGGTCCGGCGCGACGACTGGCGGGTGGTCGCGCTCGACGCCGCGACCGGCGCGCTGGTGTGGGACGCGGCCAGCGACGAGGCGTTCGGCGCGCTGGCGCGCCAGGCGGAGTGGGTCAGCTCGCCGCTGTTCTTCGAGGGCGCGGTCTACGTGCTCGTGCTCTCCCGCCCCAACGACCTCGAGGCGAGCCTGGTGCGGCTCGACGCGGCGAGCGGCGCCATGCGCCGGCGCACGTTCCTCGCCTCGCGTCCGGGCTACGACTACCGCGGGATCGGCGCCCCGCCCGCGCCGCCGAGCGCCTCGCCCCTGGGCGACGTGGTGTGCGCGACCGGCCTGGGGGTGGTGGCGGCCGTGGACCCGACCCTCGGCGAGCTCGAGTGGCTCACGCGCTACCCCGCGCCCCCCGCCGGCAGCGAGCCGACGCTGGTCGAGGCGGGGCGTCGGTTCCGCGCGACCAGCCCGCTCGCCGAGCGCGGGCCGATCGTGGTGGCCCCGGTCGACTCCGCCGAGGCGCTGGCGCTCGACCCGGCCACCGGCCGCGTGGTGTGGCGCGCTCCGCGCGGCGGCGCGCGGCTGTGCGCGGCCGGGCCCGCCGGCGAGGTGCTGCTGCTCGGCGATCGGCTGCTCGCCCTCGACCGCCTCACCGGCGCGGTCCGGCTCGCCGGGCCCGCGCTGGCGCACCCGATCTCGGCGCCGCCCGCGATCCTGGGCAGCGAGCTGGTCGCGGCGAGCGACGTCGGGCTGGTGCGGCTCGGCCTGGCCGACGGCGCGCTGCTCGGGACGCTGCGCTTCACCGACCCGCTGCGCGAGCACGGCGCGGCGATCGCGCTCCCGCTCGCCGACGGCGGCGTGCTGCTGGCGACGATCGGGTTCGAGCGGGTCAACCTGTACGAGACGTTCGCCGCGCGGCGCGCGGCGATCGCGCACCGCTACGGCGGCAGCCCGCACGAGCCCTACCTGCTGGGCGTGCTGCACGCCGGGCGCGGCGACGTGGCCAGCGCCGTGCACCACCTGCGGCGCGCCGTCGAGGGCGGGCTCGACCAGACCACCAAGCTGAAGGCGCGCCGGGTCGGGGTCGAGCTGCTCGCGCCCGAGGCGCTCCGGCTGCTCGCAGCGGGCGACGAGGCGGGGTTCCGTCGCGCCGCCGAGCACGCCCTCGGGTTCCTGGGCGGGGTGGGCAAGACCCCCGAGGAGCTGGGGAGCCGCGCCGAGCGCGACCTGGTGCTCGCCGCCGCGCCGCTGCTCAGGGCGTACGCGGACGTCCTCGCCCGCAGCGACGACCTCGAGGACGGCGTCCGCGCGGCTCGGGCCCTCCAGCGCCTGCTGTGGACCCCGCCGGGCACGCTGGTCGCCCTCGACGACGCCACCGAGGTCGACGCCGCCGCCTACGCGCGCGTGCGGCTGCGCGAGCTGGTGGCGCGCCGCGGACGGGCGGTCTACGCCACGTTCGACCAGCTCGCCGAGGAGACCTACCGGCTCGCCCAGCGGGCCAGCGGGGTGTCGCAGCTCCGACGCGTGGCCGAGGAGTTCCCGGCCGCGAGCCTGGCCGCGACCGCCCGGCTGGAGCTGGCCCGGGCCTACGCCGCCGACGGCCTGCGGAGCGAGGCGGCCGCGGAGCTCGAGCGGTTCGTGCAGGACTACGCCGAGGACGGGCGCCGGCCCGACGCGCTCGCGCAGCTCGCGGGCCTGTACGAGACGCTCCGCCGCCCGGCCGCGGCCCGGCGCGCCCTGCGCGCGCTGGCGTCCACGCCGGCGGGGACGACGATCCGCCCCGCGGGGTCCGGGAGCGCGCTCGACGCGGCGGGCTGGGCCCGCGCCCGGCTCGAGGTCCTCGCCGACGGGCAGGAGCCGGTCGCCCTGGCGCGCGCCATGGCGAGCGCGGGGCTCGAGGCGCCGCTGGCGCGCGCCTTCCGCACCCCGACCGAGCTCTCGCAGCTCGGCATGGAGCTGCTCGAGCCCGAGGGCTGGGAGAGCGGCCCCGACGAGCTGTTCTTCCTGCGGCGCGGGGACGCGCTCGAGGTCCGCCGCGCGGGCGACGGGCGACGCCTGGCTCTGATCGGCGGGCTCGAGCCGGCGTCTCCGCGCCTGGCCCCGGTGGTGGTGGGCGAGCGGCTGATCGTGCCCTGGAAGGATCGGGTCGAGGCGTTCGCCCTGGCCGGCCCCGAGCTGGGGCGTCGCCTGTGGCGCAGCGAGGTCGCGGCGGGCGAGGGCGCGCGGATCGGACCGGACCCCGTGCACGGGATCGCGCCCGGCGAGGACCTCGTGGCGGTGCTCACCGGCGCCAACGAGGTGGTGGCGCTCGCCGCCGCCGACGGTCAGCCGCGCTGGCGGCGCGCCCTGCCGCTCCGCGCCTCGGGGGGCCTGCGCGTGCGGCGGGGCAAGGTCCTGGCGCTGAGCCGCGAGGAGGCGACCCTCACCGCGCTGGCCGCCGCCGACGGCGCCCCGGTGTGGGTCTATCGGCCGCCCGCCCTGCCCGGAGTGCCGGCGCGGCTGGCCGAGCCGGCCTGGCTCGACGCGCGGACGCTGCTGCTGGTGCACGGCGGCAAGCTCGCCCAGGCGATCGACGTCGACACCGGTCAGCAGCGCTGGAGCGGCCCGAGCGCCGGCGGCGGCTGGCTGCTCGAGCTCCTGCCCGCGCCCGACGGCTCGAGCGTGGTCGCCAAGCTGCAGGTCCCGGGCGGCTTCGCGCTCCAGGTCCTCGACGGGGCGACCGGCGCGGAGCGCTGGCGCGACGAGGGGGCCGGCGCGATCCGCGCCGGCGCGGACCCGCCCCCGGGCCTGCGCACCGCGATCGAGCGCGCGATCGTGGGAGAGGACGCGGTCTACACGTTCCGCACCCGGGCGGGGCGCACGGAGCTGTGGTGCCAGACGCTGGCCTTCGGTCAGCAGCGGTGGACCTGGGCGCTGCCGCTCGGGAGCCGGGCCTTCACGCTGATCGAGGCGCCCACGGCGGTGCTCGTGCCGCGCGGGGGCATGATCGCCGCCCAGGCCTCGCTCTCGGTGCTGGGGCGGGGCTCGGGCGAGGTGAAGCAGACGATCGAGCTGACCGGGCGCCGGCTGGTCGGGCTCGGGGCGGTGGCGCGCGCGGGCGTGCTCGTGCTGAGCACCGAGCGCGGGGCGTTCGGGCTGACGCGGATCGACCCGGGCGCGCTGGCGCGGGAGACGGTGCGCCTCGGGCGGGCCCTGGCGGCCACCCCGGACGACGCCGAGCTGCGCGCGCAGCTCGCGGCGCTCCTCGATCAGCAGGGCCGCCGCGGCGCGGCGCTCGACCTGCTCGAGCGCGGCATGCTGGCCGAGGGCGTGCGCACGGGCGGCTTCGACGCGCTGTTCGGGAGCATGGCCGCGATCGCCGAGTCGCTCAGCGAGGAGGCGCCGCCCACCCTGCCGATCCGCGCCCTGCCGCGCCCGCCCGAGATCGACGGCGACCTGGCCGACTGGTGGCGCCCCTGGTCGGCGATCGCGCTGCGAGGCCCGCGCTGGGTCCAGCCGATCCAGCAGGAGCCCACCTCGAGCCCGGGGCGGTGGACGGGCGAGGAGGACCTCTCGGGGCACCTCTACTTGGGGTGGGACGCGCGGCACCTCTACTTCGCGCTCGACGTGAACGACACCAACCTGCGCCCGTACGACAGCGAGGCCGAGCGCTGGGTGGGCGACTGCCTGTTGATCGCGATCGACACCCTGGGCAACGGCGGGCAGACCGTGATGGGCGACGACCTGCTCCTGTCGCTGGCGCTCACCTTGCCCCGGCGCAAGGACGAGGACGAGGAGCAGCAGCAGCAGGAGGCCGAGGAGTCCAAGCCGGAGGGGAAGTACTTCGTGCGCCGCAAGGAGGACGGCTCGGGCGCGGTCTACGAGGCGGCGATCCCCTGGAGCATGTTCGCCAAGAACGGTGCGGCGATCCCGCCCGGCGGCGGCCCGCCGCGCGGGTTCGGGTTCGGCATGAACCTCGTCCTGACCGACGACGACGGCGACCGCCTCGAGGCGGGCGAGGACGGCGACTCGGGCGGGCAGCGCGGCGCGCTCAAGGCGCTCGAGCTCACGCCGAGCGTGCTGCTCCACTACGAGAAGAGCCGGCTGTGGCGCGGCTACATCCCCGACCGGTTCGCGCGCGTGAGGCTCGAGTGAGGCGCGCCGTGCCCCGCTCCGCGGCGTTGCTCGCGCTCTCGCTCGGCCTGCTCGGCGTGGCGCAGGCCTACGAGGCCGGCGACGAGGTAACCGCGTTCACGCTCCGAGACGGTCAGGGGAAGGAGCACCGCCTCGCCGCGCTGCGCGGCAAGAAGCACGTCGTGCTCGTGGTGTGGAGCTCACGCTGCCCCCACAGCCAGGCCTACGCCGAGCGGCTCGAGGCGCTCCGCGAGGAGCTGGCCGACGAGGACGTGGTCCTGCTCCTCGTCGCGCCCGGCAAGCACGAGACCGCCGAGGGGGTCGAGGCGGCCCGGAAGAAGGCGAAGCTCGGCGCGCCCGTGCTGCTCGACCCGGGCGGGAAGGTCTCCAAGGACCTCGGCGCGGTCACCACCCCCACGGCGTACTTCATCGACAAGGACGGCCGGCTCCGCTACCAGGGCGCGATCGACGACGACCCGCAGGGCAAGAAGGAGGAGCGCGAGGAGCACCTCGCCGACGCCGTGAACGCCGTGCTCGCGGGCGAGGAGCCGCCCAAGACCAAGGTCAAGGCGGCCGGGTTCAAGATCAAGTACTGAGCTGGAGACCGCCGGCGCGGTCGGTGAGGGGCTCGCCGGGGTGAGCGGACGCCTGGGCTGGACACGGTTCGAGCTCGCCGCGTTCGCGGTGTGCGCCGCGCTGGCGCTCGCCGCGCTGTGGACGCCGGCGGCGCTGCCGCTGGCCGACCTGCCGCAGCACATGGCGCAGCTCACGCTGTTCGAGCGGCTCGACGACCCGTCGTGGCGCTTCGCGCCGCGGTTCTGGCTGGACGTGACCACGCCCTACCTCGGCTACGCCCTGCTCGGACGCGCCCTCGGCGCCGCGCTCGACGTCGACGCGGCGGTGCGCGTCCTCCTCTCGGCGGCGGCGCTCGGGCTGCCCCTCGCGCTGCGCGCCCTGCTGCGACGCGCGGGCGGGGACCCCGCCTGGGCCCTGCTCGGGTTCCCCCTCGCCTTCGCCTTCCCGTTCGCCATGGGCTTCTTGAACTACGTGCTCGGGCTGCCGCTCGCGCTGTGCGTGCTGGCCGGGGGGATCGCGCTGGCGCGCGAACCGCGCTGGCGGCTCGGGGTGGCGGTCGCCGCGCTGGCGCTGGTGTGCTTCGTGATCCACGGGGTGGCCTGGGCGGCGGGCGCCGGCCTCGGCGCGAGCGCGGCCCTGGCCTGGGGCGCCGACGCCCGGGCCCGGGCCGCGGGCGCGCTCGGCGTGCTGGCGCCGCTCCCGCTGGCGCTCGCCTGGTACGGCCTCGACGGCCTGGACTACGGCGACCTCGGCGCCCAGCCCGAGGAGTGGGGCGCCGGCCCGGGGCGGCTCCTCGCGCTCCCGCAGGTGCTCCTGGGCGCCGACCCGGCCACCACGGCGCTCTCGCTCGGGGCCGCCCTGGCCCTGATCCTCGGCGCCCGCGGCCTCACGCCCGAGCGCCGCCGCTGGTGGCCCGCCCTGGCCTCGGGCGGCGCGTACGTGCTCGCGCCGCAGGTCTTCTCGGGAGTGGCCCACATCGCCGACCGCCTGGCGGTGCTCCCCGCGCTCCTGCTCCCGCTCGCGCTCGAGCCGATCCCGCCCTCTCGCCGCCGCCGGTTCGCCCGCGCGCTCCTGGTCGGGGTCACGGCAGGTTGGCTCGCGCTGCTCGGGGCGCGCCTCCACCGCGTCGGCGCCCAGGCGGACGACGTCCGCGCCCTGGCCCGCCACCTCCCCGACGGGGCGCTGGTGTTCTCGATCCCCGTGGACGGCGAGACCTGGCACACCGGCGCCCCGGCCGCGTGGCACTTCGGCCAGCTGCTGCTGCTCGAGCGCGACGTCCTGGTCGAGCCCTCCTTCGCCCACTGGACGCCCAACCCGATCCGCTACCGCGAAGGCCAAGCCCTCCCGATCCCCGAGGCCGACCCCCGCCGCGCCCTGGCCGAGGGCCCCTACACCCACGCCCTGGTGCGCTCCCCCGAGGACCGCCGCGCGGAGTGGGCGGCGACGTTGCACGAGCTGGGCGGCTGGCGCGAGCTGGCGCGCGAGGGGGAGTGGACGCTGTACGTGCGGTGAAGGAGCCGAGTCCGCGGCGCGGTCGACCCGCCCGCGGGCACTCGGCCCGAAGCCCCTCTCGCGCTACGAAGCGCCTTCTCGCCAAGGAGCAGCGCCGCTTCGGGCGGCCAATTTCACCGACAGCGGGGGGGACCCTGGGGGGAGGCCGTCGCGAATTTGACCGCCAAGAGCGCCAAGGAAGAGCTGTCGCTCGCGAGCCCGGCTCCCTCACCGGAAGACCGCCAAG
>CAZMSZ010000303.1:0-9327 GCA_964569055.1 uncultured Planctomycetota bacterium
TACACCAGCACCAGCGGGATCCGCACCTCGTCGGGCAGCAGCCCGCCGTGGAACCCGACCATGCGCTCCACCCCCGTCGGCTCCTCGCGGCCGGCCGGGCGAGGGAACAGCACGTCGCGGTCGGGCGAGATCGCCACGAACGCGCCGAGCCGCGCCCGGGTCGCGGGCGCGAGGGGTCCGGGGCCGAACAGGGCGAGGGCCTCGGCGTCCGCGGTCGGCAACAGCGCGAACGCCTCGCCCAGCCGCTCGGCGAAGGCCGCCGCGAACCGCTCGCGCGCGGGCGGGGGCAGGTGGAGCTGCGGGACGCGCGGCTCGCCTGCGGGGAGCGCCTCGAGGTCGCGCGCGAGCGCCTCGTCGGCGCGGAGCACGTGGCGCCGCTCGGGCGGGACGGTGATCAGGCCGTGGTCGGCGGACAGCACCAGGCGCGCGTCCTTGGCCCGCACCGCGGCGAACAGCCGGGCCAGCTCGCGCTCGAGCTCGCGCGTGTGGGCCAGCGTCTCGGGCGCGTCGGGCCCGTGCTCGTGCGAGACCTTGTCGACGCTCGGCAGGTAGAGGTAGGTGAAGCTGGGCGCGGGGGCGCGCTCGAGGCGCTCGAGCGCGGCGTCGATCGCCCCCTCGAGCCCGTCGTAGCCGGCGCAGGCGACCGTCCCGCGGAAGTAGCGCGAGTAGGTGCTGTCGGCGATCGGCCGCGGCTGGATCACCAGCGCGTCGCGCGTGTAGCGGGAGAGGAGCGAGGAGAGCGGGAACACCGCGGCCGTCAGCCCGTGCTCCTCGAGGGGGCGCCCGCCGTCGCGCTCGGTGAACGGCAGCGCCACCGCGGTCAGGCCGTGCTCGGGGAGGCGCGTCCACCAGCCGGGCACGGCGTGCTGCGCCGGCCAGGCGCCGGTCGCCAGCGAGGTGATCGCGCTGGCGGTGGCCGAGGGAAACACCGAGCGCAGCACCTCGACGTGCGCGGCGCGCAGCGGCCCCGCGGGATCGAGTCGCTCGAGCAGGCTGACGCCCAGGCCGTCCACCAGCACGAACACGAGGTGGGCCGGGGCGCCGATCCGCGCGGCCAGCCGGCGCGCGCCGGGCGAGTCGAGGCCGAGCGCGGCGAGGTCCACCCCCGAGCAGGCCGCGAGCGCCCGGGCGAGGTCGACCGCGTTGGGCTCGGCCGGGTCGGGCCGCAGGAGCCGCCCCTCCGCGAACCAGGCGAGGAGCCGCTCCCGCGCGTCGCTCATGCCTCGACGGTAACCGATCGCCGCGCCGCGCGAGCGGAAGGGGTCAGGGGTTGGTTACAACCGGGCCATGCCTCGCGGCCGCGTGTTCCCTCGCCTGTGGCTCGTGCTCCTGCTGGGCGCGCTCGGCTGCGCGAGCGCGCCCGCCGCCGCGCCGTCGGCCCGCGTGGGGCCGCCGCCCGAGGGCGCGCGCTGCCACGCCTGCGCGCACCTCGCGGACCGGCGCGGCGCGCGCCTGGCCGACGGTCGGGTGAGCTGCGCGCCGTGCTTCGAGGAGGCCGTGGTCGACCTGCGCGAGGTCGAGCGCGCCATGAGCGAGGCCGCGAGGGCGATCGCCGATCGCGCGGCGATCGACCTGTCGGCGGCCGGCGCCGAGGAGCGCGTCTCGGTGTCGCTCGAGCTGGTCGACCTGCCCGGCCTGCTGGAGTGGGCGGGCGAGGAGGCCCACCCCGACCTGCGCGCGCTGACCCGGGTCGAGGCGGCCACGGCTCACGGCGGGCGGCGGTTCACGATCGTGGTCCTGCGCGGGCTGCCGCGCCCGTACCTCGTCGGCGCGCTGGCCCACGAGCTGGTCCACGTGTGGCAGGTCCTAGAAGGCGAGGCCGCGGCCGAGGCGCCGCTGCGCGAGGGGGCCGCGCTGTGGGTCCAGCGCGAGGTGCTCCGCGCCCACGGCGGCGCGCGCTTCGTCGCCGCCCTCCAGGAGAGCCCCGACCCCGTCTACGGCGGCGGGCTGCGCCGGTTCAGCGCGCTGGTCGAGGCCGTGGGCGCGACCGAGGCCCTGCGCCGCTCGGTCCGCGGCAGCTTCCCGCCCGGCTACTGACGGGGCGCCTCGGCCGCCGGCGCGGTCTCGCGCGCGCCCTCCGCCTCCTCCGCGGGCGCGCGCCACTCCAGCGGCGCCTCCCACTCGGCGAGCGTCCCGCCGAGCTCGCCCAAGAACCGCTCGCGCAGGGTGGCCGCCTCGCTCAGCTCGCCGCGGGCCACGAGCAGGGCCCGCACGCCGCGCGCGGCCAGGCGGTAGTCGGGGTTGGTGCGGAAGCGGCGCGTGTCGGTGGGGAAGGTGTCGAGCACCTCGCGGAAGCAGCGCAGCGCCGCGTCGGGGTTACCGAGCAGGTCGTGCAGCACGCCCAGCTCGAGCACCGGCGTGGTCACCGTGCGCGCCGGGAGCCGCGAGATCGTCTCGCCGTACTCGTCGATCGCCAGCGCGGCGTCGCCGCGCTTGGCGTAGAGGCGGGCCAGCGCGAGGTGCGGCCAGGGGTCGCGCGAGTCGGCCGCGGCGCGGGCCAACAGCTCCTTCTCGCTCGGCGGCGCGGCCGGCGGTGGGGACGCGCAGCCGAGGCCGAGCGCCGCGGCCGCGACGGCCAGCGCGCGGAGCGCCGCGAGAGGTCGAGCCGCGCGCCGCCGCGCCATCAGATCGACTCGAGCTCCTCGAGCTGCGCGCGCGCCTCGGCCACGAGCTGGCGCTCGTCCTCGCCCTTGGGCTCGATCGCCACGATCCGCTTGAGCAGCGGCACGGCCTCGTCGCGGTTGTCGCGCATCGAGTAGAGCGTGGCGAGGTTGTTGAGCGAGGGCAGGTGCTCGGGGTCGAGCTCGAGCACCCGGCCGTAGCAGATCTGCGCCTTGCTGAGGAACACGTGGTCGCGGGTGTAGTCGTCGTAGAACTCGGCCTTGGCGATGTTGCGGTGGGCCAGCAGGCCGTAGACCACGCCGAGGTTGAACAGGCCGTCGAGCCCTTCGGGGTGGAGGCGCACCGCATCCTCGAGGTGGCGCGCCGCCTCGTCGAGGTCGCCCCGCTCGCCGGCCGCCACGCCCTGATCGATCAGGGCCTGATAGCGCTCGAGCGCCTCGCCCGTGGGCGCGATCAGCTCCGCCTGGGGCCGCCGGCGGCCCGTGCGGATCTCCTCGACCACCTCGCCGAGGCGCCCGTGGAGGGCGACCAGCCGCTCGAGCCGCTCGGGCGACGCCTTGCGCGTGGCGAAGTCGATCGAGTGGATCGCGGCCTCGAGCGCCTCGAGGTCCTCGTCGTTCACCTCCCCGCGCGCGAGGTCGAGCGCGTCGAGGACCGACGCCTCCTCCTGGGCCGCCTCCGCCTTGGCGGCCTCCGCCGGGCCGGCCTCCTTCGCGGCGGCCTCCTGCGCGGCGCCCGCCTCGTCCTTGCCCTGCTGCTCGTCCTCGGCCATGGCTCCCCCTCTACACCTGTCGGTTGCGCAGCCGCAGCCGGCGGCTCAGCACGCGCGCTATGTTAAGGATCATCCCGATCTGCAGGTCGATGTCGCGCGAGAACAGCTCGTAGAGGTCGTCGCGCTTGAGCTCGAGCACGACCGTGCGCTCGCGCGCCGACACCGTGCCGCTCCAGGGCTCGAGGCCCACCAGCGAGAACTCGCCGAAGAAGTCGCCGGCGTAGCCCTCGTCGACGTAGCTCCCCTTCTCGAACACCGAGACCACCTGCTCGGCGCCCTGCGCGTCGGGCACGCGCAGCTCGACCGAGCCGCGCTCGATCACGTACAGCGCGTCGTCGAGCTCGCCGCGCCGCACGAGCGGCTCGCCCTGCCGGAACGTGCGGCTGCGCGCGATCTGCGCGATCGCCTGGAGCTGGCCGTCGCTCAGCCCCAGGAACAGCATCTTCTGGCGGAGGGAGTCGAGGTCGACCACGAAGCCTCGAGAGGGCGCTCACGGCGGGCGGAGGGGCGCTCGGAGGGGCCGATTCTAACGGTCGCCGGCCGGGGCCGGCAAAGGAGCGCAGAAGCTAAGCATCTGGAATTCAAGAACATGCGTCCGAGCCCCCCCGGGGACCCCGCCCGGAGGCCCCGTCCGTCCTGAGGAATCGCCTTTAGGTGTCGGGGAAGCCAAGTAGACTCCCGCTTGCCTGGATGGACAGGCCTGAGACCCGCACAACAGAGCCATTCGCCGGCGGTGACCGACGGGAGCCCCGGCCCCAGTGGGATTGGAAAGGGAAGACCATGAACAAGGCTGAGCTGATCGAGTGGATCCAGAAGTCGAAGCACCTCGGTGAGGACACCACCAAGGCGGCGGCGGAGCGCGCGCTGAACGCGGTGCTCACCGGCATCGAGTCCGGGCTCAAGAAGAACGGCAGCGTGTCGCTGGTCGGCTTCGGCTCGTTCTCGGTGAAGCGGCGCGAGGGCCGCATGGGCCGCAACCCCCAGACGGGCGAGCCGCTCAAGATCAAGACCTCGAAGACCGTCACCTTCAAGGCCGGCAAGGCCCTGAAGGACGCGGTCCCCATGCCCAAGAAGTAGCTCGGGCAACTCGATCGCACGCGGGGCGCGCGGGTGCACGAAGGTGCGCCCGCGCGTCTGCACGTACCGGGGATCGAGTCCAGCGACGTGCTCGGGCGGTGCATCTGCGAGCAGAACGCGCAGCTGCGCGATCCTGGCGCTTGGAGAGGGGCCTTGGTAGTCGGAGGGAGCGGAGCCCAGACAGCTTGGTGTCGGTGATTCCGCGTATGACCGGCGGTCTACGCACCGAGACGACATGTCCGCAACGACCGACGCCCAGCCGATTGCTCCAAGGGGAACGAAGCGGGCCCGCGTTCTGAAGGAGCTGCTCGGCCAGCTCCTCGAGAGCTACCAGCGACCGGAGGACCTCCTCGGTGAGAACGGATTTTTCAAGCGGCTCACCGGTGCGTTGACCGACCGAGCACTGGACACCGAGATCGGCCACCACCTCCGCTGCCAGGAAGGGAACGAGGCGTCGGAGAGGGCAGACCAGTGAAGCCCACACGCCTCCACTCCGCCCGTACGTGCAATGGGCACCGGACACGAATCGCGTTGGCGCCTTAGGCCGCTCGCCTTCGGGCTCCGTTGTTCTGCACTCATCGTTCACGCGCGCTGGGTGCTTCGGCTGTGCCTCCGCGGAGCGAGGGGCAGCAACCTCCACCTGCTACCTAGCAGCACACCGGCGTGGGTCCACGCCGATGGCGAGACGCTCGGCGAGTTCGTGCGTTCTGGCTCTCGCCGAAGGTCAGGTCCTTCAGCCGATGCCGTCTTCCGGTCCGCCGGACTCAGCCAATCGCGCTGCCAGTCGCTCGATGTACGTATCGATCAGGCGCTGCAGTTCGGGAAGCCCCTTCAGTTCCGGCTTGATCGAGATAACGTGGTCAGCAGAAGGACGTGAGTTAGCACACGTCAGCGCAGCAAGGTAGACAAGGTGGCGCTCCTGGCCATCCGCATGAGGTCGGCGCGCCAGCTCCTGCTCGCAGACATCGGCGATGGCTTCCCAGATCGAGATCTCCCGATGAACCCAGCCGCGAGGAGGAACGACGCCTGTGCCGTCAGGAATGGGGCTCCGGGCTCGCGCCGAAATGAATACGTCGGCGCTAACGCCGAAGTGCTCGCAGAGTCGGGCAATGTGGGCCTTGCTCAAATCCCGCTCACCGGACAGGAGGCGGCTACCGAGGGAGCGACTCTCGTCACCGAGAAGCTTGCTAAGCTCACTCGGAGACATCCCGTTCGCGTTGACCAAGTGGCGGAGAACCTCGAGCGCGGACGCGGCAGTGAACGGTGCCTCCGAGGCTTCGAACTTCTCGACAAACGTCGTGATGGCGTCGAGATACTCAGCCTGCCCGTCCGTTAGTTCCGGGCGAGTGATCAGTCTCTCGACGATCTCGAGCGTGTTCTCGTAGTCGACGGCATCCTTAATCGGCCTGGGAAAGGCAATCTGCTGGCAGAGATCCTCGTAGGAATCGGGCAGATTCCTCGAGACGCCGGTGGCGGTCTTCTTGTCACTCATGGTCCAGCCTATCCTTCCACCCTCCGGCGTCATACTCGGCGTGAGTCAGGAACTCTTTGATGTAGACGATGCTCTCTGCCGGAGTTGGTATGTATCTGATGTAAGTCAGCAGTCGGAACCCGTCTCCAATGTTGAAGATGCTGATCTCGTTCCCCTTCGGCAGAACCACACGATCTGCGCTGTTGTACGTCTTTCGGACATCCTGCCATGATCTCCACTGAGCGTACCGAACGATCGTCTCCCAACCGCGCAATGCGGCCGCTTGGCTCGCGTGTTGCCTTGCGAATTCCCTCAGTGCTGGTCGTGCGACGATCCTCACGCAGCCCCCCGCTGCTGACAATATGTCAGCAAGCGCTCAGCCCGTCAACTATGGGGCGGCGAGACAATCGGCGTAAGTCTCTTTGTATTAGTGCTTTGCGGCCCTCGCGAATCTCGATCCGCTTTGGGCGTCACGCTCCGCCGGATGGCCTACCGGGTCTTAGGGTCGGGTCGCCCGAGAGAGTCCTCCGGGGGCGCCACGAAGTGATCGAAGCCAGCCAGGTGGTCTAGCTCGGGCGCCACGACCTCGCCCGCCGGGCCGTCCTCTAGGCGGCCGATCTCGCGGAGCGTCGGGTGGCGCAGCGCGAGGTCGGCCGGTCCCGCCACGAGCAGCTCGTGGTCTTCGCCGCCGCGCCAGGCGAGCTCGGTGGCCGGCTCGCCCGCGCGGCGGGCCAGCTCGGGGTCGGGGGCCGGGAGCGCGGCGGGGTCGACCACGGCCCGCAGCCCCGAGGCGCGGGCCAGGCGCGGGAGGTCGCGCGCGAGGCCGTCCGAGAGGTCGAGGCAGGCGACGCGCGGCTCGGCGGCGAGCGCGCGCCCGAGCGGCAGGCGCGGAGTGGGCCCGAGCAGCGCGGCCAGCGCCGGCGCGAGCGCGGGCTCGTGCGGGTCGCCGCCGGCGAGCAGCCAGCGCAGGCCGGCGCGCGCCAGGCCGAGCGGGCCGCTCACGAACAGGCGGTCGCCCGCGCGGCCCGCGTCGCGCCGCAGGGCCCGCCCGGGCGGCACCGCGCCCAGGGCGGTCACGTGCAGCTCGAGCCGATCGGGGTGGCGCGTCAGGTTGCCGCCCAGGAGCGGCGTCTCGCAGCGCGCGAGCGCCTCGCCCAGCCCCGCCGCGAGCGCGTCGAGCGCGCCCGGCTCGAGCTCGGGGAGCGCGAGCCCGACCAGCACCCCGAGCGGGCTGGCCCCCATGGCGGCGAGGTCGGAGACGCCGGCCCCGATCGCCTTGCGACCGAACGCCGCGTAGCCCGCGAACGCGCTCCACTCGCGCCGGAAGTGGACGCCCTCCACCTGCTCGTCGGTGGTCCACACCAGCTCCTGCCCGAGCGGAGGGGCGAGCACGGCCGCGTCGTCGCCTGGCCCGAGCGTGACCCCCGCCCCGCCCGTCGCGGCGCCCGCTGCGCGCGCGGCGCGCAGGATCCGCGCGATCGTGGCCTCCTCGTCCATGGCGCCTCCGGGTGCCCTCTATACCCTGCCGGGGCCGGCCCGGTGCGACTCCAGGGCGCCTCCCGGCTCAGTGGCATCCCTCGACGGGCCCTGCGAACATGCGGGCAGGACCAGCCGAGCGGGGGAGCAGCGCCATGGGGACCAGCACCGTCGCGAAGAGGACCCGGAGCCATGCGGCCCCCAAGCCCTACGTCGACCGGGCGCCGCACGACCCGCGCACCGACGTGAAGCTCGCGGGCGACTGGCTCGATCGCTGGCTGGGCGTGCTCGAGGAGAAGGAGCTGCGCGCCTACCTGCAGCTCGCGCACTACTGCAACACGCGCACGTACCACGACAAGGGCGGCCTGGCGCGGATCCTCGAGGACGGGCAGCCCGAGCGCGTCCTGGCCCGCCTGGAGCGGCGCGGGCTGCTCGAGGTGATCCGCAAGGCGCAGCAGTTCCACTACCACTTCCCGCACCGCGACAGCGACGGCTACCACCGCGGCGAGCGGGCGCGCCCCAGCCTGGTCGACGCGCTGGCGTTCCAGGAGCGCATGACGGAGGAGCTGACCGCGCTCGCCGGGCAGGACGAGACCGAGGCCCTGCGGGAGGAGGCGTTCGCGCGCTACCCCGAGCTGCGCGAGGAGCACGAGCTCTATCACGCCACGGCCGACCCCAGCGCGCCCCGCTGGCGGCTGTGGATGGAGGTGAGCAACCTCCTGATCCGCCAGTTCGAGGAGCTGTACGGCTCGCTGCGCGAGGACCACGGCGCGCTGTTCAAGGAGGTCTCGGCCAAGGTGCTGGCCCACCACCTCGAGCTGGTGGACGGGGTCGTGGCGCAGGTCCTCGAGCGGCTCGAGCGCGTGTTCCCCGAGGTCCAGACCGAGTGGGCGATCGCGCCGGACCGCGAGGAGTTCGTGGCGCTCCCGTTCATTCGTCGCCAGGCCCAGCGCTACGGGGTCGGGCCCGAGCAGATCCTGCTCAACGTGATCGAGGCGCTCGGCCAGAGCGGCCGCGTGGTGTGCTCGGTCGACGAGACCGGCCAGCTCACCAACATGGTCCTCCCCTCCGACACCGGGCTGACCAAGTCGGAGGAGCGCGTGCTGTTCCTCACGCCCGAGGAGCGCGCCTCCGAGGACTCGGCCCGCAACCGCGAGCGCGTGCGGCGCGCCCGCAACAAGTACGCGAACTACCTGATCGAGCGCGCCTGCAGCACGCTGGCGGACTTCGTCACCGCGGGCCGGGTGCCGGCGGTCGACCCCTGGCTCGACCGGATCGTGGAGCTCGTCAACGAGGCGCTCGAGCTGTTGCCCATGCAGTTCGACCGCGAGCACCCGGTCAAGCTCGAGCACGTGATCGACCGGTTCGACGCGCTCAAGCTCGGCCAGCGGCTGTTCGCGCTGCCCGACGCCGTGCCGACCGACACGCAGGCCGTGCGCCGCGCCACCCATCGCATGCGGGCCCTGCAGGAGAGCGGCGACGACGAGGCGGAGGCCGAGCAGCCGCCGCCCGCGCGCGCCCCGCGCGCCAAGGCGAAGAAGACGCCCGCCAAGAAGAAGAAGTCCAAGGGCAAGAAGGTCAAGGCGGCCGCCCCCAAGGCGGGCGCCCTCGGCGGCAAGACCAAGGCGCGCGCCAAGAGCGCGGGCAAGGGCAGGGCGCGGCGGTAGCGCGGCGCGTCCGCAGAGCCGCAGAGCGAGCGCACGCAAGCGAGCCGAACGCCCAGATCTGGGGGCGAGCCCCTGCGACGAACCTCCCTCGGACCGAACCACCGAGGGTTCCGACTCGCTGGCTCCGGCATGCGCCTCGCTCAGGAGTCCCGCGCAGCCACGACGGACCGGCGAGCGTCGGTCCGCGCGAGCGAACACGAATCCTCCCTCCCTCCCTTCCAGGTGAGCGAGCCCGACCGCGT
>CAZMSZ010000304.1:0-9324 GCA_964569055.1 uncultured Planctomycetota bacterium
AGGCGGAGGCGGAGGCGGAGTCGGAGTCGGAATCGGAATCGGAATCGGATTCGGATTCGGATTCGGATTCGGAATCGGATTCGGAATCGGAATCGGATTCGGATTCGGAATCGGATTCGGACTCGGACTCGGACCAAGGAGCCATCGTTCGAGCGACAGCTCCTTGGGACTTGGTCCGAGGAGGGACCCTCGCAGCGACAGCTCTCCCTTGGCGCTCTTGGCGCTCTTGGCGGTCATTGATCACGCGGGGGAGCTGACCTCAGGAGCGACAGCTCTTCTTGGCGGTCTCGGGGTCGTCCTCGAGAGGGCCGTACGCGACAGCCTCACGGATTCGGACTCGGAGTCGGATTCGGACCAAGGAGCCATCGTTCGAGCGACAGCTCCTTGGGACTTGGTCCGAGGAGGGACCCTCGCAGCGACAGCTCTCCCTTGGCGCTCTTGGCGCTCTTGGCGGTCATTGATCACGCGGGGGAGCTGACCTCAGGAGCGACAGCTCTTCTTGGCGGTCTCGGGTCGTCTTCGAGAGGGCCGTACGCGACAGCCTCACGGATTCGGATTCGGATTCGGATTCGGCGAGCAGTAGCACGGGCACGGGCAGGGGCACGGGAGGTGATGCGTCAGCAGCACCGTGCCCTCCCCGCGGTCGTCGGATGTGCCCGCTATCCTGCCCGCATGCTCGCCTTCGACATCGAGACCTACGGTCGCTGGGACGACGTGCCGCCGCGCCTGCAGCGCTACCTCGCGGGGCGCGACGAGGCGCGCGGGCGGCCGGCGGACGACGCGCGCGCGGCTCAGCGGGCGGTCGGGCTCTACCCGGGGCTGGCGCGGGTGATCGCGATCGGGCTGTGGCGGGGGGCGGGAGACCAGGGGGCGGCGCTGTCGCTGGATCCGGCGCTCGAGGTCGAGCGGGACGTCGTGCCCGGGACGCCCGCGGTGGAGCGCTTCCGGGACGAGGCCGATTTGCTGCGCGCCTTCTGGGCCCGCGCGGCCGAGGTGGTGGCCGCGGGCGAGCGCCTGGTGACCTTCAACGGGCGCGGGTTCGACGGGCCGATGCTGGCGGTGCGCTCGGCGGTGCTCGGCGTGCGGCCCAGCCTGGACCTCGTGGGCGAGCGCCGGGCGCTGCGGCCCCACACCGACCTGGCCGAGGTGCTCTCGTTCTTCGGGGCGCGCCGCGAGCTGCTCTCGCTCGACTACTGGTGCGGCGTGTTCGGGATCGCCAGCCCCAAGGCCGAAATGGAGGGGGCCGACGTGGCGGCCGCCTTCGAGCGCGGCGAGCACGCCGCGATCGCGCGCTACGCCTGCGCCGACGCGCGCGCCGCGGGCGAGCTGTTCTTCGCGCTCGAGCCCACGCTGCTCGACGTGCTCGACTGAGCGGCACGCGCGGCCGCCGTCGGAAGACGGCCGGCGCGCGCGGCTCGACGACCTAGAAGCGCTGGCCCTCGCCCTTCTCGCCGCCGATCGCCTCGGCGTCGGCGGGGCCGAGGCGGCGGACCTCGTAGCCCTTCTGCTTCAGGAGCTCGAGCATGCCCTCCTCGCCCGGCCAGTGGGCCGCGCCCACCGCGAAGAAGAACGACTTGTTCGGCTCCTTCTCCAGCTTGTCCACGATCCGGTCGACCATGCGCACGTTGCGGTCGATCAGCATGGCCTGGCGGAACGCGACGTCGTCGGGGTCCTCGGGGTCGTACTCCTTCTCGGCGATCTTCACGATCTCCGCCACGTCGCCCGACAGGTAGGCCTTCATGAGCTCGGCGTGGGGGGGCTCGCCCTTCTCGAGCGCCTCCTCCAGCTTGTCGAGGCTCTCCTCGAGCCCCTCGACCTGCTCCTCCTCGCTCATGCTGTCGAACACGCCGAGCTGCTCGGCGGTCGTCTCGAGCCCGCCGACCTGCTTGCCCGCCTGCTTGGCGCGCATGTAGAGCACCTTGTCGAGGGCGTCGCCCTTGGGCAGGTCGAGCTGCAGCAGCTGCACGCCGATGAGCCACGGCTTGAAGCTGGTGAGGGGCGGCTGGAGGCCGATCCCGTGGTTCTTCTTGCGCATGTAGGCGTCGACCCGCCCGTACAGCTCGGGCGACAGCACGTCCTTCAGCGTGCGGGGCGGCGGGATCATGATCTTGCCCGCCAGCGCCATCTGCTCGCGCATTTGGTTGACGGGGTCCATGTCCAGCTCGCAGAACAGCGCGTCGGCGCGGTCGACGGCGGCCTCGACCACCGGCGGGAGCGTGGTCAGGCGCGGGTCGGCGACGTGCATCGTCCCGAACAGGAACACGGGCGCGCCGTCGCGCCCCTCGATCTGCCACAGCAGCGGCTTGGTGATGGGCTCGACGCGCGTCGTGTCCTGGGCCAGGGCCGGGGCCGTGACCGAGAGCAGCGCGCCGAGGCTGAGCGCGAACCAGTGCGGACGCATGGGTCCCTCCTCGGACGAATGTGAGGAGGCGGACTATGCCGAGCGGAGGGGGCCGCGTCAACGTGGACCGGGGGTCGTCGCCGGTTCGAGGCGGACCGCGATCGAGCCGGCGGCGCGCGCCCACACCAGCACGACCCCAAGCGCCGGGTCATGGGCCGCCTCGGCGGCCGCGCCCGAGAGGGCGATCCGCACGCCGTGCGGGTAGACCCCGGCGGGCGCGGCCAGGACCGTCGGCTCCGCCACGCCGGCCGCGGCCTGCCAGCGCACCTCGAGGCGGCGGGCGGCCGGGTCGTAGCGCAGCGCTTCGAGCCGGCCCGCCACGCGGCGCGGGTAGGGGCGGAGGACCTCGCGCAGCAGGGTCGGGTCCATGCCGGGACGGTGCTCCCAGTAGGCGGCGCCCACGGCGGGCCCGTCGAGGAGGGCGGCCGCGTCGCGCACGTAGCGCAGCGGGTCTGCGGCGCCGGGCTGCACGTGCCCCCACTCGCCCACCACCAGCGGCGCGCCCAGCCGGAGCGCCACCTCGCGGTGCCGCTCCAGCGTGGCCGCCAGCCGCTCGGGGCGACCGTCGTAGGGCTGGCCGGAGTCGACGAAGGCGTCGTAGAGGTGCGGCGCGTAGACGATCCCGCTCAGCCCCGGGTGCGGCAGCGCGCTCGGCACCCCGACCCCGGCCAGGGCGACCGGCTCCACGAACAACGGTCGGTCGGGGTCGACGGCGCGGATCGCGCGGCCGACCCGCCCGTAGAACGCGGCCAGCCGGGCCTCGAACGCGCGCCCCGCCCCGCCCATGGCGTCGGCCAGGCGCAAGAACCGGCCCGGCTCGCGGGCGCGCTCGACGAGGTCGCGCACCAGCTCGTCGCCGAGGTCGCCGCCCCCGCCGAACAGGCTGCGCCAGCTCGCGCGCAGGCTCGAGCCCAGCGCGAGCGGCGCGGCGCGCACGGCGAGCCGCGCCACCGCGCCCCGGACCTCGCGCCCGTAGAACGGCTCGTTGAGGAGGTCGTAGCCCACCACGCGCTCGCGGTCGCGCAGCCGCGCCGCCAGGGCCGCCGCGGCGCGCGCGTAGTGCTCCTGCAGGCCGAGCCCCGTGGCGGGCACCCGCTGGTCGGCCCACAGCGCCTCGAACGCGCCGTAGACCCGGGGGTCGAGGTAGCGGAGCTGCCAGGGCGCGCTCGCCGGCAGGCGGAGCGCGCGTCCGCGCGAGAGCGTGGCCCACTCGGGGGCGCCGTGCTTGGTGATCGCTCCGCCCCAGGCGTCCTGGTGCAGGTCGAGCAGCACGTAGAACCCGGCCGCGGCCCAGCGGTCGACCGCGGCCACGACCGCGTCGAGGTAGGCGGCGTCGTAGCGCAGCGGCGCGGGCTCGATCGCGCGCCAGGCCACGTACAGCCGCACCAGGTTCGCGCCCGAGCTCGCGGCCAGCGCGGCCGGGTCGCCCGCGCCGTGCGGCGGGAGGAACGGCGCCGCCTTGCTGCCCGCGTTCACCCCGCGCAGCAGCACCGCGCGGCCGAAGGGGTCGACCAGCTCCCGCCCGACCACGCGCAGGCGCCCCTCCAGCCGCGCCGGCGGACGAGCCGAGGCGGGCGGCGGCGCGCTCGGCGCGGGCAGCGCGGGCGCCGGCCCCGTCCGGCGCCCCGCCTCCCACACCCGACCCGCCGGGCCGTGCACCTCGCCCGCCACGAGCCGCCCCGCGAAGCGGTAGCGCGCGCTCCAGCGCGGGGCGGCGCCCCCGCGGCTCGCGCCGGGCAGGTGGTGGACCAGGCCCGCGCGCGGGCCGTCGAAGCGGACCGAGAGCGCGCTCCCCTCCTGCCAGGCCTCGCCGACGAGGGAGGTGGCCGCGCCGCCCGCGCGCTCCTCGCGCACCACGTCGTAGGTGCGCGCGCTCGTGCGGCGCAGGGTGAGGGTGGCCTCGACGGGGCGAAGGCCGCGCAGCCCACGCAGCGCCCAGCGGCCCGACAGGTCCCGCTCCCCGGCGGCGGCGGGCGGGGCGAGGAGGAGGAGGCTCGCGAGCGCGAGGAGGAGGCGAGGGGTCACGCGCGAGTCGTCGCAAGGCGCGCGCCGCGGCGGCGCGGCCCTGCGGGCACGAGTTGCCCGTCTCATTCGTGCCGCTGCGGCGCCGGCGCGCGCCCGCCTGAAAGGAGCGCGAGGAGCTCAGCCCTCGTCGATCGCGCGCAGCCACACCAGCAGCTCGGCGGAGAGCTGCAGGCGGCAGGTGGCGGGGGCGAGCTGCGCGGGTTCGAGCTGCACGAAGCGGAACCGGCCGGCGGGGAGCGCGAGCAGGGCCTGCAGCGCATCGCGGCCGCGCCGTTCGCCCACCCGGGCGTCGATCACGACCCCGCCGCGCACGGTGAGGGTCCCGCCGGCCGGGCCCGGAGCTGGGCCCTCCACCTCCAGCCGGCCGTCCTTGCGGTGGAGCTCGAGGTGCTGCAGGACCTCGAGCAGGGCCACGCCCTCGATCGTGCCCTCGAACGCGGCCGCGCCGTCGTCCGGCGGGCGCGGGGCGGCGACGGGCGGGGTCGGCAGGAGGCCGTTCCCCTCGTCGAGGCGCAGCAGCAGCTCGACGGCCCCGGGCGTGGCCACGCCGGTGAGCGTGCGCACCGCCTGCTCGATCGCCTCGAGCGCCGCGGCCGGCGAGGGGAGCCGCGCGTCGCGGTCGGGCTCGAGCAGCCGGCGCAGCAGGCGGCGCACGGGCGCGGGGAGGTCGAGCCCGCGGACCGCGGCCAGCGCGCTCCCGTCGGTGGGCGGCGGGGCGCCCGCCAGCATGTGGTACAGGGTCGCGCCGAGGCCGAACAGGTCGGCCCGGCAGTCGACGAGCCGCTCGGTGCGCTGCTCGGGCGCCATGTAGCCGGGCGTCCCGAGCCCGCGCGCGTCGGGGCGGCGGTCGCCGGGCCCGAGCAGGCGGGCCAGGCCGAAGTCGATCAGCTTGACGTCGCCCTCGGGGGTCAGCATGAGGTTGGCGGGCTTGACGTCCCGGTGGACGACCCGCCGCTCGCGCAGGTGCTCGAGCGCCTGGCCGAGCTCGTAGGCGATCCGCAGCGCCTCCCGCAGCGGGAGCGCGCCCTCGCGGGCCAGGCGCTCGGCGAGCGTCTCGCCGTCGACCAGCTCCATGACCACGTAGGCGAGGTGGGGGGTCTGGCGCACGTCGTGGATCGCGACCACGTGGCGGTGGCGCAGCGGCGCGTGCGCCTGCGCCCCCTCCAGGAAGCGGCGGAGCTGGACCTGCGTGACCGGCCCGTCGAGCGCGAGGACCTTGAGCGCCACCACCTGCTCGAGCCGCACCTTGCGGGCGGTGTAGACCGCGACCAGCCCCGAGCGCGAGCGGCACTCGAGCACCAAGAACCCCTCGGCCGCCAGGCGACGGACCGTCTCCAGGCCGGGCAGGCCGTGGCCCTGCTCGCGCTCCCGGCAGCGCGGGCAGCTCGGGCCCTCGCCCATGTCCGTGGCGAGCGGCTCCCCGCAGCGCACGCAGCCGCTGGCGCGCGGCGGCTCGATCCCCTCCAGCTCGAGCCGGACCTGCGTCTCGCCCAGCTCGAGCAGGTCGCCGTGCGCGACCAGCGCCTGCCGGATCCGCCGCCCGTTGAGGTAGGTCCCGTTGGCCGAGTCGAGGTCGCTCAGGACCACGCCCTTGGGCGTGAGCGTGAACTTGCAGTGGCGCCGCGAAACACACGAGTCGGGCACCGGCACCGTCGCCTGCAGCGAGCGCCCCAGCACCACCGGCACGTCCGGCTCGAGCCGGAAGCTCCCCGCGAGCGGCGCGGAGAGCTGCAGCCAGGCGCAGGGCGCGAGCGCGCGCGCGGTGGAGCTCGGGGACAGGGGCGACATCGGCGCGGATCCTAACGCGCCGGTGAGACGGGTGGAACTCTATACATGGGGGCCAGTGTGCGCGTGACCCCCGACAGGGCGGGGCGGCGAGGCGAGGGCGCGCAGGCGCGCGCCTCAGTCCCGGAACTCTTCGCCGGTCAGCTCCGCGAGGAGCGCGAGCGTGGCGCGCTCGGCCTCTCCGTAGCGGATCGCCTCGTCGTAGGTCGCGCTGCCGCGCACGATCAGCTCTTCGCTCCGGGCGTCGATCAGCCACACCGAGACCTCGCCGGACCGGCGCGCGTAGACGCACACGTACGGCGTGGCGATCGCCCCACAGCAGCGCTCGACGAAGTAGGTGCTGACGGGCTGGTGGTAGCTCGTGGGGGGCTCATGCACCTCCCGCTGCGCGAAGCGGAGGGCGAGGCACAGGCGGTCGCTAGAGAAGGAGAGGCGGGAGAGCGGCTCGTCCGGGCCGATCAACAGCTCGAGCGGTACGAACTGGACGTTGCTCCGCCACTTGCCGTCTTGCACATGGCACGGCGCTGGCTCGAGCGGGGACGTGGGACGCAGTGTCGCGTCGACGGCGGTCGCCTCGCGCAGCACGGTCAGCAGCTCGCGCGCGCGCGGCGAGTGTTCGGCGAGGTGCTCCGCTTGCGTCGGCTGCAGGTAATGGACGCTCGCGCAGGTCGCCCCGATCGTGATCGGGATCAGCGCGTAGAGCGAGAAGCGCGCCGGGCGCAGGTCGGCGCGCGTGAGCGAGAGAGCCACCAGACCGACCAGGCCCAGCAGGATCGCCCCGGGGAGCTCGTAGTGGAAGAGCGCGAGATCGGTGGTTGGCGGGAGGGTGGACAGGATGCCGTCGTAGCTCTCCCGGCGCAACGGGTGGGCCCAGGGCTTGATCAGGAGCAGCAGCGCGCAGGGGCCGGCCACCGCGATGCCGAGCAGCTTGTGGCGGATGCGTGCGAGGACCAGCAGCATGATCCCCAAGACGACCACGTAGCCGAACTGTTCGCCGTTCCCGCCGCGCTGGAACACGACCGGCACCCCGACCAGCGCGGCTCCGACCGCGAGGGCGAGGCAGAAGAACAGCACGATCACCAGGCGCCTGCCGAACGGGCTCTTGGCGTCGGCTCCGTCCGCGCGCTCGGGTCCGGCTGCGTTGGCGGTGACCACGCCCGCCCGCTCGGGGTCGAGCGGCGCGCCGCAGGTCGGGCAGCGCTGGGCGCCGGGCTCCATGGTGGCTCAGTCTCCGTGGGTCTCCGACAGCTTGCGCGTCTCGGTGCACTCGGGGCACCAGCAGTGCATGACGTCCACGACCCACGTCGCGCGCTGGAGGTCGGTCGCGCTCAGGCCGCCGGCGAGGTCCTTGCCCTGGACCCGCCGGCGATACACGACGGCGGGCATGGCCTCGGGGCGGATCAGCCACCACCCGTTGGGTGCGGGCGGGTTCGGGCACTGCACCACGTAGCGGATCGCGCCGCGGCTCGTCGCCACCGTGTGGCCCTGCGCGAACACCTCGGCCAGGTTCACCGCGTCCTCCCGCGCCGCGAGCCGCGGCGCGCGGCCATCGAAGCACGGGGCGCCGCCGCCCGCCACCCGCGGACCGGGTCGGCGCGGTAGCCAGGCGGGCGCCCTCCCCCGCGCGGGCGCCCCCAGCGGGCCGGCCAACCATGGCACCATTGCCCGCCCGAGAGGAGGCCCCATGCCCCGCGCGACCCGACGAGGAGCCCTCGTCCTCTCCGCCCTGGCCCTCACGCTCGCGCCGGCGATCAGCCGCGCCGAGGAGGCGCCGACCTCCAAGAACCTCGAGCTCGCGGCCGACCTCCCCGCCGACGTGCACCGCGAGCTCAGCCAGGCGATCGCGGCCTGGAAGCGCGCGGAGGCGCAGCTCCGGGCCGAGGGCCCGCAGCCGGCCCGCAAGGCGGTCGACGTCGCGATCGACGCGCTCGAGGCGGTGCGCACCAAGGACGGCAAGGGCGCCTTGCCCGAGTACTACCTCGGGATCGCGTACCAGCTGCTCGGGCTCTACTACGGCGAGGACCCGGCGCTCACCAAGGCGGTCGCGCGGCTCAAGGCGGCCGTCCGCCTCAACCCGGCCTTCCACGAGGCGTGGGTCGAGCTGGGCGACGCCCACGGGCACCTCGAGAAGACGCGCGACGCGGAGGAGGCCTACGACGAGGCGGTGGAGCTCGCGCCCGACTACGCGCTGGCCTACGAGCGGCGCCTCGGCCTGCTGCTGCTGCAGGAGCGGTTCGACGAGGCGCGCGAGGACCTCGCGGCCCTGCGCCGGCTGAAGCCCGAGGACCCGAGCTACGTCGTGTTCGAGCGCCAGCTCCGGGTCGCGCTGGACGGACCCGACTGGCCGAACAAGTTCGAGGTCGAGACCAAGAACTACCTGGTGAGGACCAACGTCAGCCAGGAGTTCGCCGAGTTCATCGCCCAGCGCGCCGAGCTGATCCGGCGGCTGTACATGGCGATCTTCCCCGACCCGCCCAGGACCAAGCGCAAGTTCCCGATCATCGTCTACGCGACGAAGGAGGAGTACCACGCCAACGGCGGCCCCCCGAGCGCGGGCGGCCACTACCAGCCCATGTTCAAGCAGCTCGTCCTGTTCAAGTACCCCGACGTGCAGGACACCCTGATCGTGCTCCACCACGAGGGGTTCCATCAGTTCTTCGACGGGATCCTCGAGCGCAAGGCGCCGCAGTGGGTGGACGAGGGGCTCGGCGACTTCTTCGGCCCCTCGGAGCACGTGAAGAGCGGCGGCGAGGAGGGCATGCGGATCCGGCCCAACCCGTGGCGGCTCCGCACCGTGCAGCAGATGATCCAGATCGGCCGCGTGACGCCGTTCGAGAAGCTCATGAACATGACGCAGGAGGAGATGTACGGCGCCGACGCCGGGCTGCACTACGCGCAGGCCTGGTCGATGGTCTACTTCTTCTGCGAGGCGGACGAGCGCCGCTACCTCCCGTACCTCAAGCGCTACTTCAAGGCGCTGCGCAAGAACAAGTCGCGCCGCGAGGCCTACGAGGACGCGTTCGGCCGGGCCGACATGGCCGCGCTCGAGGCGCGCTGGCGTGACTACATTCGGGGGCTCTCGCTGAACTGAGCTCCGACTCCGACCCCGAGAG
>CAZMSZ010000305.1:0-5469 GCA_964569055.1 uncultured Planctomycetota bacterium
TCACCCGGGCCACCTTCGCCAATCACGAGGCCCTCAAGGGCGAGGACGACGCGCGCGCCGAGCTGGTCCTCCCGGGCGGCGCCCGCGACGGCAAGGTGCTCGTGATCCACGGCATGCCCCGCTTCGCCCCCGGCGACGAGGTGGTGCTGTTCGCCACGGCCGCCCACCCGCGCTCGGGCGTGCGCGTCCCCGTCGGGCTCGGCCAGGGCGTGTACCGCGTCTACCGCTTCCCCGACGGGCGGCAGCTCGCCCGGCGCGACACCCGCGGCCTGCAGCTCGCGCGCCGCGGCGGCGAGCGCGTCGCGGGCGGCGTGGACGCCATGTCCCTGCCCGACCTCACCGGACGGATCCGGGCCGAGGTCGCGCGACGGCAGCGAGGCCGTTGAGCGTGCGCGCGCGCCGGCTCCGCCGCGCCCGCCTCGACGCCTCGCTCGCCCTCGGCGGGGCCGCGCTGCTCACGCTCGCGGTCGGGTTCGTGCGGATCGCGTTCGAGCCGGCCGGCCCCGGCTTCCACTGGGTCGAGCTGCCGGTGCGCTACGTGATCCACGAGGCCGGCTCGGAGGACGTCGTCGACGGGTCGGATCACGCGGCGGTCGAGCTCGCGCTCGCGCGCTGGGAGGCGGTCGAGGAGTCGAGCGCGGCCTTCGAGCGCGACGCCGCCGCGGACGACGCGCGCACCGACTACGACATGGACGACATCCACCTCGTGATCTGGGACGAGGACGGCTCGTCGGGCTTGTTCCCGCCGGGCTCGGGGGTGCTCGCCTTGACCCCGATCCTGGCCACGCTCTCGGACGGGGAGATCCTCGACGCGGACATCGTGCTCAACGGCGCGTTCACCTTCACGACCGACCCCGCCGAGCACCCCGACCGGTTCGACGTGCAGAGCGTGGTGACCCACGAGGCCGGACACATGCTGGGGTTCGACCACGCGGGCGGCCCGCTCGCCACGCTGTACAGCGCGATCCCGGCCGGAACGGTGCACACCCGGGCGCTGACCCGGGACGAGGTCGCGGCCGCGTCCACGGTCTATCCCTCGGGCCCCACCACCACCGGCCGGATCCAGGGGCGGGTCACGGTCGAGAGCGCGGGGGTCCGCTTCGGGCACGTCGTCGCGATCGACGCGGGCACGGGCGAGTACGCGGCGGACGCCATCACCGACGGGGATGGCGACTACGTCCTCGACGGCGTGCCGGCCGGGAGCTACACGCTCTACGCCGAGCCGCTCGACGGCCCCCTCCACACCGACGACACGGTGTCGCTCCACGGCGAGCTCGCGAGCGACTTCGGCACCAGCGCCGGGACGAGCGCCAGCGTGGGCGCGGGCGGGGTCGCCGCGGCGGACATCGTCGCCGCGGCGGCGAGCGGCCTCAACGTCAGCGGCGGCGTGGCGGTCACGCTCGAGCCCGGCGAGCAGGGCCTGCTGCAGCTGAGCGGGAGCGGGCTCGACGAGGTGGTCGAGGTCACGGTCACGGGCGCCGGCGTGTCGGCGGGCGCGCTCACGGCGAGCGCGACCCGCCTCACCGTCGGCCTCTCGGCGAGCGGGAGCGCGACCCCAGGCGTGCGCTGCATCCTGGTCCGCACGGGGGACGGCGAGCGCGCCCTGCTCGCGGCCGCCGTGCGGGTCGTCGCCCCGCCGCCGCTGGTGGAGTCCGTCTCGCCGCCGAGCGGGCTCGACCCCGCGGGGGGCGACCTCCTGGTCGTGCGCGGGCAAGGCTTCACCGCGGGGACCGAGGTCGTCCTCGGCGGGCGGCGCGCGAGCGACGTGGAGGTGGTGGACGCGACCGAGCTCCGCTGCCTCGCGCCGGCCGCCGGCGGGACCGACCCGCTGGTGGACCTCGTGGTCGTGCGCCCCGACGGGCAGGAGGGCCGGCTGCGCGCAGCCACCCGCTACGACGCGATCCCGGTCCCCACGGCCGTCGACCCGGCGATCGGCTCGGTCCTCGGCGGGACCGTGCACCAGCTCGTGGGGAGCGGCTTCTTCACCGGGGCGCAGGTGTTCTTCGGCGAGGCGGAGGCCGAGGTGCTCTCGGTCACGGGCAGCGCGCTCGAGGTCCGGCTCCCGCCCGCGGCCGCGCCCGGGGTCGTGGACCTGCGCGTGGTCCAGAACGCCGAGGAGGGCCTGCTCACCGGCGCGTTCCGCTACGTCGACGGCACCCCGCCGCTGGTCGACGCGCTCAGCCCGACGATCGGGCCGACGCGCGGCGGCACGCGCGTGACGATCGTGGGGAGCGGCTTCGCCAGCGAGCCCGACGGGGTCGAGGTCAGCTTCGGCGGCGTCCCCGCCGAGGTCCGCTCCGCCGGCGAGGAGGAGCTCGTGGTCACCGCCCCCGCGCACGAGCCGGGCGCGGTGCTCGTGCGCGTGCGCGACCTCGCGAGCGGCCTCGAGACGATCGCCGCCCGGCGGTTCACCTACAGCGACGAGGCTCAGGACAAGAGCGGCGGGGGCGGCGGCGGGGGCTGCACGCTCGCCCTGCCCCACGCGGCGGCGGGCGGGTGGTGGCTCGCGCCGCTGCTGCTCCTCGCGGGGCTGACCGCGCTGCGCGGCCTGGCGCGCCCGCGCTGAGCGCCTCACCTCCGTGAACGCGCCCGACCCGCTCGAGCCGCTGCACGCGTCGTCGCCCCGGCTCGGCCCCGCGCTCGAGGCGCGCCTGCGCGCCGCGGCGAGCGCCGGGCCGCGCGACGGCCACGCGGCCGCGGCGCTGGCGCGCGTGCTCGAGCGCGCCGCCGAGCCGGACGAGCTGCTCGCGAGCCTGGACGAGCTCGGGCTGCGGCGCGCGCTGGCGCTGCTCGGCCTGGGGCGCGCGCCGGTCGAGGCGCTGATGGCCGAGCCCGAGGACCTGCGGGTGCTCGCCGAGGAGCTGCCCCCGCTCGACGCGGTGGCGGAGGCGGAGAGCCTGGACGCCCTGCGCGTCATGCGACGGCGGGCGACGCTCGCCCTCGCGGCGCAGGAGCTGACGGGCGAGCTGCCCGCCACGCAGGCGGCCGCGCTGCTATCGGCCCTCGCCGACGCGCTGCTCGACCGGGCGCTGACGCTGGTCCGTCCGCAGGTCGCGCGGCGGTTCCCCGAGGCGGCCGCGCTGCCGCTGGCGGTGCTGGCGCTCGGCAAGCTGGGCGGGCGCGAGCTCAACTACTCGAGCGACGTCGACCTCGTGCTCGTGCGCGGCGACGGCGCGCCGGCGGAGGCCGCCGAGGCGCTGGCGCGCGCCTTCGTCGCGGCGGTGCAGGAGGGCGCGGCGAGCGGGCGCCTGTTCCGCGTCGACCTGCGCCTGCGCCCCTACGGCTCGAGCGGCGCCCTCGCGCCGCGCGCCGCGGCGGCCGCGGCCTACTACCACCAGACCGGGCGGCCCTGGGAGCGGCAGGCGCTGCTCAAGGCCCGCCCCGCGGCGGGCGACCGCGCCGTGGGCGAGGAGCTGCTCCGGCTGCTGGCGCCGTTCCTGTGGCGAGAGCGGCTCGACGCGCAGGCGATCGACGACATGCTGCGGCTGCGCGAGCGCATGAGCGCGCGCGTGGAGGACGCCGAGCGCGACGTCAAGGTCGGCCCGGGCGGGATCCGCGACGTGGAGTACGCGGCGCAGTTCCTGCAGCTGCAGCACGGGGGGCGCGACCCGGCGCTGCGCACGCCGAGCACGGTCGAGGCGATCGCGCGGCTGCGCGAGGGCTACCTGCGCCCCGCGGAGGCCGACGCGCTCCTCGAGTCGTACGAGCTGCTGCGGCGCCTCGAGCACCTGCTGCAGCTGACGGTGGACCGCGAGGTCACGCGGCTGCCGCGCGGCGAGGCCGCCGCGCCCCTGGCGCGCGCGCTCGGGCTCGACCTCGCCGGGCTCGAAGCCACCTACGCGCGCGCGCGCGCCCGCGCCCGGGGCGTGCTCGACACGCTGGTGCGGGCGCCGTTCCTGGCGGAGGGCGGCCCCTCCACCGCCGGTCAGCTCGAGGTGCGCGACCTGCTCCTGGGCGAGGCGAGCGCCGAGGTGGCCGAGCCGGTGCTCGCCCGGTTCGGGTTCCTCGACCCCGCGGCCGCCTGGCGCCACCTCCAGGGCATGGTGCGCGAGAACAGCCCGCTCCTGTCGCCCTCGGGGCGCGCGCGCACGACGCTGGCGGGGCTGCTCCCGCGGCTGCTGGAGGCGATCGCGGCGCGGCCCGACCCCGACCGCACGCTGCGCAACCTCGAGCGCGCCACCGCGCCGCTCGGCGCCAAGGCGACGGTGTTCGAGCTCATGGCCGAGAACCCCGACGCCCTCCACCTCCTCGTCAGCCTCGCGGCCGGGAGCGACGTGTTGGTCGACGTCCTGGCGGCGCACCCCGGCGTCCTCGACGAGGTCGTCGACCGGCTGCTCACCCGCACGCCGGTCGCGCTCGAGGAGATCGAGGCCGAGGTGGCGGCCGCGCTCGAGGCGCCCGCGCCCGCGGCGCTGCGCGAGCTGCGCGCGCTCTACCTGCTGCTGGTCGGGATCCCCGACCTCGCAGGCCGGGCGAACGTCCAGAACACGGCCCGCGCGCTGGCCGACCTGGCCGAGGGCTTCTTGCGCGCGTTCGTCGGGCACGTCGCGGCGGCGGTCGCGCGCGAGCGAGGCGGCTGGCCGCCCGGCGGCGCGTTGTACGTGCTGGCGGTCGGGAAGCTGGGCGGGCGGGAGCTGGCCTACGCCAGCGACCTCGACCTCGTGCTGATCTACGAGGGGCAGGACCCCACCCCCGACGGGACGTCGCCCGCCGAGCTGTGGGGCGAGGTGGCGCGGCGGGTGATCGCCCTCGGCGAGAGCCCGGCCTCGGTCGAGGGGCCGCTGCTGCCGCTCGACCTGCGCCTGCGCCCGGGCGGGCGCAAGGCGCCGCTCGCGGTCCGGCGCGACGCGGCGCTGGCCTACTACCGCGGCGGCGCCCTGGGCGAGACGGCGCGCGACTTCGAGCGCCTGGCGCTGCAGAAGGCGCGCCTGGTGGCGGGACCGCCCGAGGCGGGCGTCGCGCTGATGCGCGAGCTGACGGCGCTCCTGTACGAGCGGCGCTACGGCCCCGAGCTGTGGGACGAGCTCGCGGCCATGCGGCGGCGACAGGTGGAGGCGGCCAGCCCGGGGAGCATCAAGCGCGGCGCGGGGAGCGTGGCCGACGTCGAGCTGCTCGCCAGCGCCCTGGCGCTGGCGCACGGCGGCGAGCGGCCGCGCCTGCGCGAGCCCAACACGGCCCACCTGCTCGACGCGCTCGAGGCGGAGGGGCTGCTCGAGCCGGCCGAGCACCGCGACCTGCGCACGGCCTACGGGTTCTTGCGCCGGCTGAGCCTGCGGATCCGTGTGCGCTCGTGGTCGACCCGCCCGACGCTGCCGGAGGGACAGGAGCTGCGCGACCTCGCCCTCGGCCTGGGCTACACCGACGTGGGACCGGCCCCGGCCGAGGAGCACCTGCGGCGCGAGCTGGCCTTCCACCGCGAGCGCGTGTCGGCGGTGTTCGCGACGGTGGTGGCCCGCGAGCGCGCGCGGG
>CAZMSZ010000305.1:5569-9274 GCA_964569055.1 uncultured Planctomycetota bacterium
GCGGCGCGAGGAGCAGCCATGAGCGCGAGCGCGCCCGAGCCCCACCGCTGGACGTTCTACACCGCGGGTGGGGTGCCGCAGGTCCGGATCGCCACGGGCGCGGACATCCTGGCGCTGCCCCAGCTCGACCCCAAGCTGTGGCTCGCGCTGAGCTGCCCGGTCAAGGGGCTCGAGCTCGACGAGCGCACGCTCACGCTGCTCGACACCGACGGCGACGGGCGGGTGCGCGCGCCCGAGGTGATCGCGGCGATCGAGTGGCTGCGGCCGCGGCTGCGCGAGGCCGACGACCTGCTCGCCGGGGCCGACGCCCTGCCGCTGGCGCGGATCGACGAGCGGACCCCCGAGGGGAAGCGCGCCCTGGCGGCGGCGCGCCGGCTCCTGAGCGGGCTCGGCAAGGGCGAGGCCGCCTCGGTCACGGTCGACGACGTGCGGCGCGCGTCCGAGCTGCACGCGACAACGCGGTTCAACGGCGACGGGGTGCTGCCGCCGGCCTCGGTCCACGAGCCCGAGGTGGCGCGGGTGGCCGAGGAGGTCGTGGCCTGCCTGGGAGGCGCGCCCGACCGCGGGGGCGCGCTCGGCGTGACCGAGGCCCAGCTCGATTCGTTCTACGCCGAGCTGGAGGCCTACGCCGCCTGGTGGGCCGAGGGGGAGGCGGCGAGCGCCGAGGTGCACGTCCTCGGCAAGGAGACCGAGGCCGCGGCGCAGGCGCTCGAGGCGGTCCGGGCCAAGGTGGACGACTTCTTCGCGCGCTGCAGGCTGGCGGCGTTCGACCCGCGCGCCGCGGGGACGCTGAGCCCCGACGACGCGTCGTTCGCGGCGCTCAAGGCCCAGACCCTCTCGGCGACCGCCGAGGAGGCGAGCGGCCTCCCGCTGGCGCGCGTGGAGCCGGGCCGCGCGCTGCCGCTGAGCGAGGGGGTGAACCCCGCCTGGGCGGCGGCGCTCGAGCGGCTGCGCGCGCGGGTCGTGGCGCCGCTCCTCGGGGCCGCGGTGCGCGAGCTCGACGACGCGGGCTGGGCCGGGCTCGTGGCGCGCTTCGCGCCGTATCGCGCCTGGCAGGCCGACAAGGCGGGCGCCGCCGTCGAGCGGCTCGGGATCGCGCGGGTCCGCGAGCTGCTGGCGGGCGACGCGCGCGCCAGGCTGGCGGCGCTGATCGCGGAGGACGCCGCGGCCGAGGAGGAGCTGAGCGCGATCGCCGAGGTCGAGCGGCTGGTCCACTACCTGCGCGACTTCCATCGGCTGCTGCTGAACTTCGTCTCGTTCAGCGACTTCTACGCGCGGCGCAAGGCCACCTTCCAGGCGGGGACGCTCTACCTCGACGGGCGGAGCTGCGACCTGTGCGTGCGGGTGGACGACGCCGCCAAGCACGCGGCGCTCGCCGCCCTGGCCAAGACCTACCTCGTCTACTGCGAGTGCACGCGCAAGGCGGGCGGCGAGAAGCTCACGATCGCCGCCGCGCTCACGGCCGGCGACGCCGACCGGGTGATGGTCGGGCGCAACGGGCTGTTCTACGACCGGCAGGGGCGCGACTGGGACGCCACGGTCACGCGGATCGTGGAGCACCCGATCAGCGTGCGACAGGCGGCGTTCCTGCCCTACAAGCGCCTGCTGCGCTGGGTCGAGGAGATGGCGGCCAAGCGCGCGCAGGCGGCCGACACCGCCGCGGCGGGCAAGCTGCAGGCCGCCGCGAGCGCGGGGGGCGAGGCGGCGGAGTCGGGCAAGGCGCCGGCGCAGAAGCCGAAGTTCGACGTGGGGGTGGTCGCGGCGCTCGGCGTGGCGGTGGGCGGGATCACCGCCGCGCTGGGCGCGCTGCTCGAGGCGTTCTTCGGGCTCGGGCGGTGGATGCCGCTGGGGGTGGCGGCGCTGCTGCTGTTGATCTCGGGCCCGTCCATGCTGATCGCCTGGATGAAGCTCCGTCAGCGCAACCTCGGCCCGATCCTCGACGCGAACGGCTGGGCCGTGAACGGGCGCGTGAGCATCAACCTCCCGCTGGGCGGGTCGCTCACCACGCTCCCCAAGCTGCCGCCGGGCGCGATCCGGCTGCGTCACGACCCGTTCGCGCCCCGACGCAGCCGCTGGCAGCAGGTGCTGCTCCTGATCGCGATCGTGGCCGGCGGCGGCTACGGCCTGTTCCGCGCCGGCTACCTGGCGAGGCTGTTCCCCGGGGTGGAGTGGCTGGTGCCGCCCGCGCCCGCGGAGGCGCCGGCGGACGCGCCGCCCAGCTAGGCGCCGTCGGCCTGGGCCGACGCGTCACCCCCGTCGCCCTCACCCCCCGAGACCACCACGGCGGCCACGAGGTCGCCGGTGACGTTCAGGGTCGTGCGGCACATGTCGAGGAACCGGTCGACGCCGATGATCAGGCCGATCGCGCCGGGCGGCACGCCGACCAGGCCCAGGATCATGGCCACCACCGGGAGCGAGCCCGCGGGGACGCCGGCGGTGCCGATCCCGCCCAGGATGCAGATGAACATCACCATCACCTGCTGCCCGAGCGAGAGGTCGACCCCGAAGAACTGCGCCAGGAACAGCACGGTCACGCCCTCGAACAGGGCCGTCCCGTTCTGGTTGGCGGTGGCCCCCACCGTGAGCACGAACCGCGAGATCCGCGGCGGGAGCCCGAGCTCGTCCTCGGCCACGCGCAGCGCGGTCGGCAGGGTGGCGTTGCTCGACGCGGTCGAGAACGCGACCAGGATCGCCTCCTGCGCCCCGCGGAAGAACGCCAGCGGCGAGCGCTTGGCCACGAACCGGAGCACCAGCGAGAACACCACGAAGAAGTGGAGCCCGAGCGCGAGCAGCACGACGGCCACGTAGGTGGCGAGCTTGGCCAGGAGGTCCCAGCCGAACAGGGCCGCGAGGTTGAACATCAGGCAGGCGACCGCGTAGGGCGCGAAGCGGATCACGAGGTTGATCAAGGTCATGGAGACCTCGAACAGCCCCTCGATCGCCCCCTTGAGCTTGTCCGCGGCGGGCGTCTGGTTGAGGACCAGCCCGATCCCGAACACCAGCGCGAAGAACATCACCGCCAGCACGTCGTTGCCGGCGGCGGCCGCGATGACGTTGCTCGGCACGATCTTGAGGATCAGGTCGACGCCGCCGCCCGAGGAGGACTTGGCCCCTCCCACCAGCGCCTCGGCCCGCTCCGAGGCGTCCGCCAGCAGCCGCTTGGCGATCTCGGGGTCGACCCCGTCGCCCGGGCGGATCACGTTGACGACCACCAGCCCGATCACCACCGCGATCGTGGAGATCGCCGCCGTGAAGGCGAGCGTCCGCCAGCCCACCCGCCCGAGGGAGGCGAGGTCCCCCATCTCGGTCACGCCCATCACGAGCGCCGAGAACAGGAGCGGGATCACCAGCATGAACAGCAGGCGAATGAACAGCTGCCCCACGGGTCCCGTGAAGTAGGTCGTGACCGCCTGCAGCCAGGCCGCGTCGGGGGTCGCCGTGAAGTGCGCGAGCAGCCCCGCGACCAGCCCGACGAGGAACCCGATCAGGATCTTGGTGTGCAGCGCCACGGACGTGCCTCCATGTGCCGACGCCGCGCGCGCCGCGCTCACGCCGAGAGAGCAAGCGAGTTGGGAGCGGGAGGCGCGGGACCGTAGCGAGAGCGCGCCCGTGCGTCAAGCGGCGCACGGCGCCCGGCGGAGAGTCGGACCCGGAATCGGAATCGGAATCGGAATCGGAATCGGAATCGGAATCGGAATCGGAATC
>CAZMSZ010000306.1:0-9205 GCA_964569055.1 uncultured Planctomycetota bacterium
CACTACGAGTCGGTGGCCCGCCGCCTCCCCGCCGAGCTGGCCGAGCAGCTCGAGCGCGCCCTCCCGAGCGCCCCGAGCCCCCTGCGCGAGGCCCTGGTCGAGACCCTCGGCGAGGCCGGCCGCCGCGAGGCGATCCCCCTGCTGGAGGCCGAGCTGCAGCGCAGCGACGGCGCCTCCGCGGAGGTGGTGGACCTCGCGCTCCAGCGGCTGCGGGCGCGCTGGGTCGACTGATCGTCGAGCACGAGCACGACGCCTGTCGCACCCATCGGATAGTGTTCGGCCTCCGTTCGCCTCGGTGGGAGCGCGCCCGTGGTCCGTCTGATCGTGACCGAGAAGCCGTCGGTCGCCCGCGACATCGCGCGGGTGGTCGGCGCCGCGCGTCGGCAGGACACGCACTTCGAGGGGGACGGGGTGTGGGTCACCTGGTCCTTCGGGCACCTCGTCGAGATCGCCGAGCCGCACGAGCACGACCCGGCCTGGAAACGGTGGGTGCTCGACGCGCTGCCCATGCTCCCCGAGCGGCTGCGCCTGCGACCGATCGCGCGCACCCGCGACCGCCTGCGCGAGCTGGGCGCGCTGTTCGCCCGGCCCGAGGTGGGCGAGGTGGTCAACGCCTGCGACGCGGGGCGCGAGGGGGAGCTGATCTTCCGCTGGGTGGCCGAGGTGGCGCGCCTGCGCAAGCCGGTGCTCCGGCTGTGGCTGGCCTCGCTCACCCCGGCCGCGATCCGTCAGGCCCTGGCGCGGCTGCGGCCCGCGGCGCAGTACGATCCGCTGGGCGACGCGGCGCGCTGCCGGGCCGAGGCGGACTGGCTGGTGGGGCTCAACGTCACGCGCGGGCTGACCTGCCGGGCGCGGCGCGGCGGCGGGGCCTCGGCGCTGCTCTCGGTCGGGCGCGTGCAGACCCCGACCCTGGCGCTCCTGGTCGCGCGCGAGCGCGAGCTCGAGGCGTTCGTGCCCGAGACCTACTGGATCGTGCGGGCCGCCCTCGAGGCGCCCGCCCGCGACGGCGCCCGCTTCGAGGGGCGCTGGGTCGACCCGCGCCGCAAGGGCGAGGCGGCCTACCGGCTCCCCTCCGCCGAGCGGGCCGCGGAGGTGGCGGCCGCGCTGCGCGCGGCGGGCGAGGGGCGGGTCGAGGCGGCGGTGCGCGAGGAGCAGCAGGTCCCGCCGCCGCAGCTCCACCACCTCACCAGCCTGCAGCAGGAGGCGAACCGGCGGTTCGGGCTCTCGGCCGACGGGACCCTCCAGGCCGCGCAGGCGCTGTACGAGCGGCACAAGCTGATCACCTACCCGCGCACCGACTCGCGCCACCTCTCGCGCGACGTGGCGGCCACCCTGGGCGAGGTGGTCGCCGGGCTGGCCCGGCTCGAGGAGCTCGCTCCGTGCGGCGCGGTGGCGGCGCGCCTGGCGCAGGGCTCCCTGCCGACCCTCGGGCGCCGCGTCGTGGACGACGCGCAGGTCGGCGACCACCACGCCCTGATCCCCACCGGCCGCGCCGCGCTCGCCGGCCTCAGCCGCGACGAGCTGCGCGTGTTCGAGCTGGTGGCGCGGCGCTTCCTCGCGGCGTTCCTCCCGCCCGCCCGCTACGCCAAGGCGCGCGTCGACGTGCGCCTCGGCGAGCACCTCGTGCGCGCCGAGGGGCGCACCCGGCTCGACCCCGGCTGGGAGGAGGTCGAGCCCCCGGCCCGCCGCGCACGCGCGACCGGGGCGCCGGTGCCCGAGCCGCCCGCGCTGCCGCCGGTCGAGCCCGGCGAGCCGATCGCGTGCCGCGGCGCGCGCGTCCAGCGCAAGGAGACCCAGCCGCCGCCGCGCTACACCGAGGCCACCCTGCTCTCGGCCATGGAGCACGCGGGGCGCTCGCTCGACGAGGCGGCCCTGCGCGAGGCCATGCGCGGGGCGGGCCTCGGCACGGCGGCCACCCGGGCCGCGATCATCGAGACCCTGCTGCGCCGCGGCTACGTGCGGCGGTCCGGCAAGAGCCTGGTCCCCGAGCCGCTCGGGCGGGCGCTCATCGACGTGTTGCCGGTCGAGGCGCTCGCCAGCGCGCGCCTCACCGGCGAGTGGGAGGAGCGCCTGGCGCGGATCGCCGCGGGCCGGGCCGACCCCGAGGCGTTCCGGCGCGACATCCGCAGCTTCACCGCCGCGGCGGTCGAGGCGATCCGCGCCGCGGAGGTGAGCCTCCCGGCCGAGGCGGCGGCCAGCGCGCCCGGCGGCCGGCGGGCGCGGTCGGGCCGGACCCGCGGGAAGGCCAGCCGTGCCGGTCGTGCGGCGGGTGGATCGGCCCGCGGGTCGTCGCGTCGGGCGACCGGCGCGAAGCGCGCCAGGGGCGACGAGGACGAGCGCGGCGGCGGAGCCAGCCGAGCCAGCCGCGCGGCTCGCGCGGCCCGCCCGGGCGCGAGCGCCCCCGCGCCCGAGGCCGTCGCCAAGCGCGCGAGCGGCGCCGGCCGCCCGCGCTGCAAGGCCTGCGGCCAGGGCCGGATCGTGCGCGGCCGCCGCGGCTGGGGCTGCGACCGCTGGCGGGCGGGCTGCGGGTTCGTGGTCTGGTTCGTCCAGGACGGGATCGAGGTCCCCGAGGCCGAGGCCGACCGCCTGTTCCGCCGCGGGGCGACCCGGCTGTTCGCCTCCTCCCCCCGCACGGGCCGCCGCGCGAAGCTGGTGCTCGACCTCGCGGTATCGGGCTACGTCCGCTGGGAGGAGTCGGCCCGGGGGCGCGCGCGTTAGCGCCCAGGCACAGCCTCGGGGGGCGAAAAGCCGGGCGAGGCCCCCCAGAAACCAACCAGGCTTTTGAGGCTACCTCGGGCCTGGCCGGTGGTAGTGTGACGCGCAGCACGGCCCTTGGCTCCCCCCGTCGTGGGGGCAGACGTCCATGAGCGCTTCGTCCGCCCGCGTCGCCGAGCCCGTCCCTCCCGACCGACAGCGGTGCGCGCTCGGACCCCGGGTCCGGTCCCGAGCGCGCGTGGCGGTCGCCGAGACCCACCCCGACCCTGAGCCGCGCGGCGACCTCGTGTCTGGCGTCGCCGTCGCGCACCCGCGATCTTCGACGACGTCCTGCTCGACCCTGCCCGCGGCGGGCGAGGCGAGCCGGTCCTGCGGGGGACGCGCGGCGTCCCCACGCTTCGAGAGGAGCTTGCCTTCGTGACCGATCGTGACCCCGCGACCTTCAAGGCCGAGCTGCTCGCCAACCCGGTGGAGCATGTCGACATCACGGCCTTCGACGCCCGCCCGCTGATCCGGGCCTACTCCCGCACGGCGTTCCAGGCGCGGAACCTGGCCGCCGCCGCGGACATCGTGGATCGGATGCAGGCCGACCACGACTGCGCCGTGATCCTGACCCTGGCCGGGTCGCTGATCTCGGCCGGCATGAAGGAGGCCATGATCACGCTGGTCGAGAACGACATGGTCGACGCGATCGTGTCGACCGGCGCGAACATCGTCGACCAGGACTTCTTCGAGGGGCTGGGCTTCCGCCACTACATCGCGCCCGGCTCGCCCGAGGCGCCGCTGGTCGACGACCCGACGCTGCGCGACCTGCACATCGACCGGATCTACGACACGTTCATCGACGAGGACCAGCTGCGCGAGTGCGACGACACCGTGCGGCAGGTGTTCGACGCGCTGCGCCCCGGGACCTACTCCTCGCGCGAGCTGGTCGACGCGCTCGGCGCCTGGCTCGCCGAGCACCGCCCCGACGCGCGCTCGCTGGTGCTGACCTGCCACCGCAAGCGCGTGCCGATCTTCGTGCCCGCCTTCAGCGACTGCTCGGCCGGGTTCGGGATCGTGCTCCACCAGACGCAGCGGCTGCGCGAGGGCAAGGAGGCCGTGGCCTTCGACTCGGGCAAGGACTTCCGCGAGCTGACCGAGGTCAAGCTCGCCAACCCGCGCACCGGGCTGCTCATGCTCGGGGGCGGCGTGCCGAAGAACTTCGCCCAGGACATCGTGGTCGCCGCCGAGCTCCTCGGCGAGGACGTGAGCATGCACGCCTACGCGGTGCAGCTCACCGTGGCCGACCCGCGCGACGGCGCGCTCTCGGGCTCGACCCTGCGCGAGGCCTGCAGCTGGGGCAAGGTCGACGTGGTGCACGAGCAGATGGTGTGGGGCGAGGCGACGGTCCACTTCCCGCTGCTCGCGAGCGACGCCTACCACCGCCGCTCGTGGGTGGGCCGCCCCGCGCGCAAGCTGGCCGACCTGTGGGCGCCCGTCCCGGGAGGTCGGAGCTGAGCCGCACGGGGGGGCGCTCGGCGCGCGTGCTCCTCGTGCTGGAGTCGCCCGACGCCCCGTCCTCGGCGGAGGACGCCCTGGGCGGCCTGTCCCCCTCGGCGCGCGGTGAGCTGTTCGCCTGTGCGCCGTCCGACATCACCCTCGACGACGAGCACCGGATCGTCGCGGACGCCCGTCGGATCGAGCTCGGCAGCCGCTCGGTCGGCCCGGCCGAGGCGCTCGCCCTCGAGGAGGGCGACCTCGTGATCGCGCCCGCCCCGCCCAGCCGCCGGCGCGAGCGCGTGCGCGAGAAGCTGGAGGCGCTGCTCAAGATCCTGCGCGCGCGCGGGGTCAAGGTGTACGAGGAGCGCAGCGAGCGCTGAGCGCCGGGGGCGCCGGGTTCGGCCGCGGGCCCGGCGCCGACCCGCTCGTGGAGGCGATCGTGGGCGAGGGCGCGCGGCGGTTCGTCCCGCTGTGGGGCGCCGACCCCGCCACCCGCGAGGAGTGGGGCGAGCAGCGCGGCGCCCTGTTCCGGGGCGCCAGCGAGAGGGCCCGCTGACATGGCGCCGATCGACCTCGCCGCGCTCGCGTTCGGCTTCCTCGCCGCGCTCGCGGTCGCGCTCCCGGGCGCGCCCGAGGGCGCCCGCGGCAAGGTGCTGGCGGCCGCCGGCGCGTGCGCCGTGGTGATGCGGCTGGTCGGCCCGCTGGCAGGCGTCCTGGCCGCCGTGTGCGCGGCGCCGCTCGCGCGCCGCCTGGCGCGCGAGCCGGAGGGTCAGGAGCGGATCGTGGACGGGGCCAAGTACGCGGCCGTGCTCGCGGCGGCCGTCGGCCTGGCGTTCGTCGCGCGGGGCCTCCTCCTGCGCGGCTGATTCGTAGGCTACGCACGCCTCGCCTGCGAGAGGAGGACGCCATGCCGAAGCTGACCGAGCACCCCATTCACCTCGGGCTGGGAGCCACCGCCGTTCCGCAGCCGCCCTTCACGGGCATGGAGTGGTTCGCCGACTACGTCGCCCGCACCGCCGACGACGGCGCGGAAGGGCGCCTGGTCACGATGTACTCCATGAGCGCGCCCTTGGACTCGTGGGAGCGGCACCCCAGCGGCGCCGAGGTCGTGCTGTGCACCGCGGGGGAGCTCACGCTGATCCAGGAGATCGACGGCGAGGAGGTGCGCACCAAGCTCGCCGCCGGCGAGTACGCGATCAACGCGCCCGGGGTGTGGCACACCGCCGACCTCGAGGGGCCCGCGACCGCGGTGTTCATCACCGCCGGCCGCGGCACCGAGCATCGGCCCCGCCGCTAGGCTCTGTCTCGAAACTCGGCTCGCGCCATCGCGACGAGGGCGAGCGAGGGCGCGGTCCGAGTTTCGAGACAGAGCCTAGAGCGCGGCGGCCAGCGCCTCGTCGAGCGGCGGGATCGGCCAGGCCTCGTCGGGCGGCAGCGGAGGCGGCGGGGTGGCGGGCGCGTCGTCGCTGGGGATCGCCCCGCCGAGCTGCTCCTTGACGCGGTCGGCGAGGTGCGCCTCGCGCCAGAACGCCTCGACCGCGGCGGCGAAGGGGCCCACGCCCACCCCGCGCTGCCACGGCTCGAGCTCGGCGAGCCGCGCGCGCGCCTTGCCGGCGACGTTGAACGCGCCGAGCGCGTTGCCGCGCCGCAGGTGCTCGAGCGCCACGCACAGCTGGATCAGGGCCTGCAGCGCCTCGCGCCAGGGGCCCTCGGGCTCGTCCTGCCACAGCGCCTCGAGCGCCTCGTGGGCCGCGAAGTACTCCCGCCCCCGCGCCAGGCGCAGCCCCTCGAGCAGGCGCGGGTCGGGCTGGCCGCCGCTCACGCTCAGCCGCCCCGGGTGTGCATTTCGAGGTGCGGGTCGGCCCGCAGCTCGTCGGCCAGCGCCAGCGGGCGGCGCTGCCGCCGCAGCCCGAGCCGCTCCTCGGCGCCGCGGTCGGCCCGCGCGCTCCACAGCGCCGCGATCCGGGCCGCGAGGGCCGCGTCGTCCTCGCCCGCGCGGAGGGGCGCGCGCAGGTCGAACCCCTCGCGCGCGTACAGGCAGCGGAACAGCTTGCCGTCGGCCGTCAGGCGGGCCCGGTCGCAGCGACCGCAGAACGGGGCGGTGGTCGAGGCGATCACGCCGAACACCAGCCCGTCGGGCAGGCGGAACCGCTCGGCCGGGGCCGAGCCGCGCGCCTGCCCGGGCTCGCCGGCCTCCTCGCCGTCGAGCGGGCGCGGCTCGCCGTAGCGCGCGGCGATCCGCGCCAGGATCTCCGCTCGCGGCACCACCCGCTCGGCGCTCCAGCGGGTCGCGCCGCCCACGTCCATGTATTCGATGAACCGGACCTCGGCCCCGCGGCGGCGCCCGAGCTCGAGCAGCGCGCCGAGCTCGTCGTCGTTCACGCCGCGCATGACCACCGTGTTGAGCTTGACCACGGCGAACGTGGCGGCCGCCGCCTCGAGCCCGGCCAGGGTCGCGGCGAGCGCGTCGCGCTGGGTCAGGGCGCGGAACCGCTCGCGGTCGAGGGTGTCGCAGCTGATCGTGACCCGCCGCAGCCCGGCCGCGGCCAGGCGCTCGGCCTGGGCGGCGAGCTGGACCCCGTTGGTGGTGAGCGCCAGGTCGCGCACCCCGGGCACGGCGGCCAGGCGGCGCACCAGCCCGTCGAGGTCGCGGCGCAGGAGCGGCTCGCCGCCCGTGAGGCGGAGCCGGTCGACGCCCAGCCGCGCGAACACCGCCGCCAGGCGGGTCAGCTCGTCGAAGTCGAGCAGGTCGCCGCGCGGCAGCCAGGCGTACTCCTCCTCGGGCATGCAGTAGGCGCAGCGGAGGTTGCAGCGGTCGGTGACGCTGAGGCGCAGGCTCCGCAGGCCGCGTGCGTGGCGGTCGACCGGTGCTGGGAGCGCGTCGCTCATGCGCTCGATCCTATCGCGCCGCGTCGGCGAAGCGCGCGCGGGCGCTCCCGCCCGTGCGCCAGCAGGGCTCTAATGAAGGGAGCGGGCGCGCCCCGCGCGCCGGAGGCTCCCTGGTGGCGAACCGCCTGCAGCACGAGACCAGCCCGTACCTGCTCCAGCACGCCCACAACCCGGTGGACTGGTATCCCTGGGGCGAGGAGGCGCTCGCGCGCGCGCGCGCCGAGGACAAGCCGATCCTGCTCTCGATCGGCTACTCCGCCTGCCACTGGTGCCACGTCATGGAGCGCGAGTCGTTCGAGGACGCGCGGGTGGCGGCGCTCATGAACGAGCGGTTCGTGTGCGTGAAGGTCGACCGCGAGGAGCGCCCCGACCTCGACGCGGTCTACATGCAGGCCACGCTCACCCTGAACCGCGGCCACGGCGGCTGGCCCATGAACGTGTTCCTGACCCCCGACCTCGAGCCGTTCTTCGCGGGCACCTACTTCCCGCCCGAGGACCGGTTCGGCATGCCGAGCTGGACCACGATCCTGCTGGCGCTCTCGGAGCGCTGGGTCAGCGGCCGCGCGGAGCTGGTGCGGGCGGGGCGGACCCTGGCGGACCTGCTGCGCGAGGGCGCGGCGGCCCGCCACGAGGGCGCGGTGCCGCCGGCGCGGATCGACGAGGCGGCGCGCGAGCTCGAGGCGGAGTTCGACCCGCGTCACGGCGGGTTCGGGCCGGCGCCCAAGTTCCCGCGGCCCGAGGCGCTGGCGCTGCTCTTGCGTCAGCACCGCCGCACCGGCGAGGCGCGCCCGCTCGAGATGGTCGTGACGACCCTCGAGCACATGGCGCGCGGCGGGATCTACGACCAGCTCGCGGGCGGGTTCGCGCGCTACGCGACCGACGCGCGCTGGCTGGTCCCGCACTTCGAGAAGATGCTCTACGACAACGCGCTGTTGGCGCGGATCTACCTGGCGGCCTGGCAGCTCACGGGCGCGCCGCTGCTCGAGCGCGTGGCGCGCGAGACGCTCGACTACCTGGCGCGCGACATGACCTCGCCCGAGGGCGCGCTGTACTCCGCCACCGACGCCGACTCGGAGGGCGAGGAGGGCAAGTTCTTCGTGTGGACGCCCGCGGAGGTGGCGGCCGTGTTGGAGCCCGAGGCGGCCCGCGCGTTCTGCGCCGCCTACGACGTGAGCGAGGGCGGGAACTGGGAGGGGAAGAGCGTCCTGTGGCTCCCCCGCCCGCTGGGGGTGGTCGCGGCCGAGCTGGGGGTCCCGCTGTTCGAGCTCGAGGCCACCCTGGCGGCCGCCCGCGCGCGCCTGCACGAGGCGCGCGCCCGGCGCGTCCCGCCCGCCCTGGACGACAAGGTGCTCACCGGCTGGAACGCGCTCGCGATCGGCGCCTACGCCGACGGCTGGCGCGCGCTCGGCGACCGGCGCTACCTCACGGCGGCGACCCGCGCGGCGGACTTCCTCCTCGGCCGCATGGTCCGTGAGGACGGCGGCCTCCACCGCAGCTACCGCGACGGGCGCGCGCGCTTCGCCGCCACGCTCGAGGACTACGCCTACCTGGCCGACGCGCTGGTCGACCTGTTCGAGGCCTCGGGCCGGCGCCGCTACCTCGGCGCCGCCACGGTCGTGGCCGAGCGGCTGGTGGCCGACTTCGCCGACCCCGAGGGCGGCTTCTACCTGACGGCGAGCGGCGAGGAGGCCCCGCTCCTGCGCTACCGCGAGGGGCACGACGGGGCGACCCCCGCCCCCAACGCGATCGCGGCCCAGGCCCTGGCGCGCCTGGCCGTCCACCTCGCCTCGCCCGAGCTGCGCGAGGTGGCGCGGCGCGCGGCCTGTGCCTACGGCGCCCAGCTGGCGCGCGCCCCGCGCGGCTTCTGCTCCACCTTGGCGGTGGTCGACCTGCTCGAGCGCGGCCCGCTCGAGCTGGCGCTCGTCGGCCGCCCGGGCACGCCGGCCTTCGACGCGCTGTGGCGCGAGGTGCACCGCCACTACCTGCCCAACCGCGCGCTGGCGTTCGACCCGGGCGAGGCGGTCCCGGCCGAGCTCGAGCCGCTCCCGCTCCTGGCCGGCAAGCAGGCGCCCGAGGGCGGCGCGGCCCTGTTCGTGTGCAAGGACTACGCCTGCGCGGC